>JBEPTW010000108.1:0-12808 GCA_041691855.1 Verrucomicrobiota bacterium
GTCACGTGACGCTGTAAATGCGCATAGCGTTCCTCAAGTTTCGTCAGGCGTTCGGCATCGCTCATCGGGTGATTGCATGACAATCCCGCGCCCGACGCCAAGATATTCTTTAAATCCCCCGTAATCTGGGCGACGTTGCTTCGAGAAATGAAAATGCGTTCGTCAGTTTTTTTTGCCGCACCTCTCATGATTTTCCTGTTCGTCGCAGCGCCGGCGAAGGCCGCCTCCACAGAAACCGGTCCGCTCATCCTCATTTCTATCGACGCTTTTCGCTGGGACTATCTGACAAAATATCCCGCTCCAACCCTGAATCAGCTGGCGGCCGATGGGGTCTACGCCCAGCGGTTAATCTCAAGTTTTCCGACGAAGACTTTTCCCAATCACTACACGATCGTCACCGGTCTGCGCCCGGAGCATCACGGCATCGTTTCCAATTATTTCTACGATCCCGCTCTGAAGGCGTCGTTCAACAAGGGCAAACCCGAAGACAACGCCGATCCGCGTTGGTGGCTGGAAGGCGAGCCGATTTGGATTACAGCGGAAAAAAAAGATATTCGGACCGCTTGTTTTTTCTGGCCGGGTTCCCAAGCCTCCGTGCAGGGACTTCGTCCAACCTACTACGAGACGTATCACGGCAATATTAACTCAAACGAAAACGTCGATGCCTTGCTCGCGCAGCTCGATCAGCCCGCTGCTTCTCGGCCGAAATTTTGTGCGTTGTATTTCGATGTCGTTGACCGCGTCGGCCATAAGTTCGGACCCGACGCGCCCGAAACCGGGGCCGCCGTGCAGGAGGTCGACAATGCCATCGCCCGCCTGCTCGACGGACTGGATAAACGCGGTATGCGCGAGACGACGAACTTCGTGATCGTGTCCGATCACGGCATGACGCCCGTATCTCCCAAACGCGTCATCTTCCTCGAAGACTTGATGCCGCTCTCCACCGTGCAGGTTGAATCGTATGGACCTAACGGCGGCGTGCGCCCCACAACGGGCACAGCGGCCGAGCTCGTCGCGAGCATCCGAGCAAAACACATTCCTCATCTTCAGGTTTATCTGCGCGAGAAAGTCCCGGCGCATTTTCATTATCGCGACAACCCGCGAATTCCACCGGTGGTCCTGATCGCCGAAGAAGGTTGGAATATCGACACCAAAGTGGGCTGGCCCAATCGCGAATCACACTATGATCGCGGTTCGCACGGCTACGACCCGGCACTACCGGATATGGGTGCTCTTTTCATCGCGGACGGACCGGCCTTCAAACACCACGTGGAAATTTCCAAGGTGGAAAATATCCACATCTACAACCTGCTTTGCGCCGTGCTCGCTCTGAAGCCAGCGCCCAACGACGGCGACCAGCGCCTCGTCCGCGAGGCGCTCAAGCGCTAGACGGTGGCATCGCGATGCCGAGTTTCGCAAGTTGGGGTTTCAACACTTTCTCAATGCAATCCGGACAGACACCGTGACTGAAATTCGTGCCGGTGCGGGTGTTGATGTACTCTTCGATTTGTTGCCAATAATTCTGGTCGTCGCGCACCTTTTTGCAATAACCGCAAATCGGCAGGAACGACTCCAGTTGCCGGACTTCGGTCGTGAAGCCGAGAATCCGCTCTGCCACGCGTAATCTCATCCACAGTTGGGTCGAATTGATGGGCTTGGCCAAAAAATCGTCCACGCCGGCGTCAGTCGCTTCTTCCAGATTTTTTTCGCTGGCCTCCATGTGGGTCAGTAAAATGAAATAAACGTAATCGCCCTCCCGCTTTCGCACCCGGCGGCAAAGGTCGAGCCCGTCGAGCCGAGGCATCTGCCAATCGCTCACGACTGCGCGCACGGATTCGGTTTGCAGAATTTCCCACGCCGATTCGCCGTCCTTGGCTACCAACACGTCATGGCCAAGCTTCCGCAACGCCGCTTCCAAAACGCGGCTGGCAATCGTGTCGTCTTCGGCGATCAGTACTTTCATGGAGAGCGGAGATGCAACTGTTCCAATGCGCTTTTGACGCGTTGCCACTCACGGTCAAGCTTTGCCAGCGCTTCCGTCAAGTCCAACGTTGCGCCGCGGGAGGCGGCTGACTCCACCGCGTGCGCGGCGGTTTGCATGTGTTTCCCGCCAATACTGGCTGCGCTACCCGCCAAGCGGTGCGCCAATCGGGCCGTTTCGACGAACGCCTGACTGTCGGCCAATTGGCGAAGGGTGGTGAGGGAATCCGGCGTTTCCCGCAAAAAGATTTCCGCCACCTCCTCCAGCAACGACGGATGTTCTCGACCCGGTAAACCTCGAAGTTGGGCCAAGTGATCGGCCGCCAACGCGTCGGAGGGAGGCGAAGACTCGGACCGCGCGGCACGAGTATCAGCGCGGACGCGGCCTTCGGGTTTCGCCAGATTACAGCGCAACAACGCCTGGTGCAGTTCTTCCGTGCGCAATGGTTTGGACAAATAGTCGTTCATGCCCGCCTCAAGGCATTTCGCACGGTCGGTCGCCATCGCAAAGGCGGTCAAGGCGATGATCGGAATCGCCGGATTGCCGTGTTTGATCTCGTCCGCACGAATGCGCCGCGCGGCCGTGTAACCGTCCATTTCCGGCATCTGGCAATCCATGAGAATTGCATCGTAAGACTTCAGTTTAAACATCCCGAGCACTTCCTTCCCATTCATGGCGAACTCCACGTGGTGCCCCATTTTCTCCAGAAATCCGCGCGCGACCATCTGGTTCGTCAGGTTATCCTCCGCCACCAAAAAAAGCAGGCCACGTTGGACTTGGGGAGACGACATTCCAGCGGCCACGGTCAAGCGCGTCGACTTGGTTGCAGGACTGACTTTAGCCAGCGTCAAACGAAACCAAAATGTCGAGCCGCGCCCTTCTTCGCTGACCAGCCCAATCTCGCCACCCATGAGTTCCACCAACTGCCGTGAAATTGCCAACCCCAAGCCGGTGCCGCCAAACCGTCGCGTGGTCGAACCGTCCGCCTGCGTAAATGCCTGAAAAAGTTGTTTCTGGGCTGCGGGCGAAATCCCGATCCCCGTGTCCTGAATTTGCACCTCGACCACCCGCTCGGCCGTGCGTTCTTCCAGCCGCCGAATCAGAATCGAAACGCTGCCCTTCAAAGTAAACTTGACGGCGTTGCCCGCGAGATTGAGCAACACCTGCCGGATCCGACCGCTGTCCCCGAGGAGAGGCCCCTCCAGCGCCGGATCAAATTCACATCTTAACTCAAGGTGTCTCTTTTCCGCCAGCGGTCCAAGCAGCATGATCGCGTCGTCCACTACCGTGCGCAATTCCATCTCGTCCGGTTCAATCCTCAACTTGCCCGCCTCGATCTTGGAGAAGTCCAGAATGTCGTTGATGATCCCGAGCAGATTTTCTGCGCTCTTTTGAATAACGTGTCCCATCTCGCGTTGATCGTCATCGAGGCGCGAATCCATCAACAACTCGGACATGCCGACAATGCCATTCATCGGCGTACGAATCTCGTGGCTCATGTTGGCCAGAAACTCCGACTTGAGTCGCGAGGCTTCGAGCGCTTCATCGCGAGCCAGCGCAAGGCTGTCCTGCAATTGCTTTCGTTCGGTGATGTCCACCCCGCTGCCGAGAATGCCCGTGATGTTTCCGTGCGCATCCCGAAATGGCACCTTCGTGGTCAGGTAGGTGCGCTTCTCGCCGTTCGGGAATACCGTCGTTTCTTCCTTTCCGCGCACGGCAATCCCGGCCAGCACCGCTTCGTCATCGGCACGAAACGCCGCCGCTACATCCGAATCGAATAAATCGAAATCACACAGTGAAATCAATTGCGCCGGACTATCCTTCGCGACACACCGGGCCAGCGCCTGGTTGACCATCAGGAAGCGACTGTCGCGATCCTTCAGATAAATTGGACTAGGCAAAAGATCGATGATCGTACGCAGCAGCTCCCGTTCGCGGTGCACTGATTCCTCGAGGTTTTTGCGCTCGGTGATATCGGAAAAACTGCAAATTACTTCGCGAACCCCGGCGTTCGTAACGGATAGCGGTTCCGTATTAATCGAAATCCAAGTGATCGAGCCGTCGGCTTTGCTAACTCCCATTTCAAAGTTACGGACCGTTCGGCCGGTGCGGATCGTCACGACAGCGGGATGCTCTTCTCCCGGGCAGGGACTGCCATCGCTGCGCACCGTGTGCCAGATCGGATCCAATGAAGTACGACCCATGATTTGATCGCGACTGAGTCCCAGAATTCTTTCGGCCGCCGGATTGCATTCCAAAATGCGCGCATTGGCGTCCTGCAAAATAAGGCCGTCGGCCATCGCGCCATAGATATTGCTCAATCGTTCTTCGCTCGATCTGAGAATCGCTTCGTTTTGCCGCAATTCCGTGACATCCCGGTTCACTCCGACCATTCGCAGCGGTTCGCCGACTTCGCTTTTCACCACCATCTCCGACGCCTGAATTGTCCGTTCCGCTTTGTCCGAATAACGCCGGATCCGAAATTCCCGCGCGGAGGATCCCCGTTGCTTCAACGTATTCTGGAAGATTTGCTCCTGCCGCGCCAACTCCTCCGGACCCAGCGTGTCCGCCCAAACGGCGTAATCCACCTTTCCGTCCGCCGAAACCGGGAGTCCATATAGCGCGAACATCTGCGCGTCCCACACAATCCGGTTCGTCTGGAGATCCCAATCCCACACGCCCACACCCGCCACTGACGTTGCCAATCGAACGCGTTCCTCACTTTCGCCCAGTTCCCGCGCGAGTTTTTTCTGGAGGGTGACATCTTCGATTTGAGAGACGAAATGAACGGGCGCTCCCGCCGGATCGCGAACCAGCGAGGCGGTGAGGTGAATCCAAACCACATGACCGTCGCGGTGAAGATATCGCTTCTCCATTCGGTACGCTTTCACCACGCCGTCGAGCAGCTCCTTCACGTGGTGGAGATCCGCGTTCAAGTCGTCGGGATGGGTGATATCCTGGAAAGTCTTCTGAATCAGTTCGTCGGCGGAATACCCGACAATTTCGCAAATTGCCCGGTTTACCCGAACCCACCGGCCATCGAGTCCGATGATCGCCATGCCGATGCCGGCAAATTCAAAAGCCTGCCGAAACCTGTCCTCGCTTTCCTCCATCGCCGCCTTCGCCATTTTTGCGAGGGAGATATCGGTCACGGCACCGAGAAATCCGGTGACTACCCCATCTTCGTCGCGCAGCGAGATGGCGGCTCCCGCGACCCACACCACGCGCCCGCCCGGGTGCCGGAAACGATATTCGAGCGACGATTCCTCCGCGCCGCGCGTCAACGCCGCCCACGCCTCGAACACTTTCCTGCGGTCGTCGGGATGCAGCGTCGTGCCCCAATTGGTAGTCAACGTTTCCGCCGCATTCCGCCCGGTGATCTCGCACCACCGTTCATTCACGTAGAGCGCGCGTCCCTTCGAGTCTGTCCGGCAAATGCCGACGGGAGCCAGCTGCGCGAATGATCGTAATTGCTCCTCGCTTTCCCGCAGCGCCTTTTCCGCGTGTTTACGCTGGGTGATATCGTTGATAAATCCGTGCCAAAGCACACTGCCGTCCACCTCCCGCTCCGGCACGGAATTGCCGAGCAGCCAGCGGACCGTGCCATCGGCGTAGCGCACCCGGTATTCATGCTGCCAGATCTGGAGCGATCGCGCCGATTCGTGAATTGATTCCGTCACGCCCGCCACGTCCTCAGGGTGCAATACCGCGAAGACCTTGCTCGCGTCCTCCCGGACTTCCTCCGGCGACACACGGTAAACCTCGCGGATTCCCTCACTCGCATACGGAAAACAAGAACTCCCGTCCGGTCTCAACCGGAATTGATAAATTACTCCCGGAACCAACGCACCCAACTTATGCAGGCGACCCACGATCTCATCGCGCGCCGCGCGGACCCGTTTGCTGTCGGTCAAATCCTGCGCCACGCTCAAAAATCCGGTGATGAGACCCGAGGGATCGGTGAGCGGCGTAAGGCTGACGAGCACCGGGAGCTTGCTCCCGTCCTTACGCACATACGTCCACTCCCGCTCGTCCGCGCGCCCCAACTTCGCCTGCGCCACGAGCGCTTCCAGCCCCGTTTCGATTCTTCGCCCAAACAACCCGGTCAATTCTCCCGCTCTCGCTGCGACCTCCTCGGATACGTGCACAAATTCCAAGGAACGACGGCCCACCATTTCTCCCCCGCCGTAGCCCAACATTTTTTCTGCACCCGCATTGAACACCTGGATGGTCCCGTCGAGCTTCGTGGCGATGACCCCAAATCGTGTTCCATCGAGCACTGCCCGCTGGAGTTGGTTGGCGGTAATAAGAGTGCTTTCCGCCAGTCTTCTGGCCGCCGTTGAACGCCGCGCCGTCGACACCGATGCGCCCAACAGGCCAAGCGCAATCAATCCGCCGAACAGCTCCATGATCCGCGAATCGCGCTCCAAGGCAAAACGCTGGGCGGTCCGCACCGCCAGCAATTTGTCTTCTTCGGTCTTGATCGTTCCGGCCAGACTTTCCAGCGCACTCGACATGCTCAAGGCCGCCACCAAAAGTGATTTTTCGACTGCCGCCGGCCCTTCACTTCGCCTCGCCTGCACGAGCCGTTCGTCGCCAGCGAATTTCCGTCCCGCCAGCTCACCCAACGAATTGACCCGCACCAACTGCTCCGGATTTCCGACAACCAATTGTTTCAAGTCGTCGAGCTGCCGCGTCGCCTCGGCGCGATGGTCGATGTTTCTCACTCTGAAAGTGTCGTCTCCGGTCAGGACAAAAGTACAGGCCGTGGATTCCTCGCGCGCCACGGACGCAATGAAAGAATCGACGGCTCCGCGAACCTCGAACGTATGGGTCACGGTCCGATTGGCCGCGATGAGATCTCCATTATTTTGCAGCAGGACGATTCCGATCGACACCAACATCCCAAGTGCCATCGCCAAAAACGGCAAAGCGGCAGATTCCTGATTCTCGTCCGACAGAGTTGGCCGCAGGATCGCCGCGGCGAGCAGGATCAGGCAACCGACCGTGGGGATCGCCATTCCCCGGTAAACAACCGTCGTATCCGCGATCAATCTCAGCGTGAGAAAATCCAGCAGCGGGAGCAGCGCAAAGGCAACGATCACTCCCCCCATCACCGGTAAGAGCCAATGCCGCGTCCAGCCCCGCGCCCGCAAAATCAGCGAGCAACCCACCAACCACAATGCCACCGCCGTATGCGGCGCCATTCTTCCCGGCAGCATCAGCGAAGTGACGAATTCATGCTTCCAAAACAATTCGTCAATCCCCACGGAATGACCGAGGAAAAACTGCGCGATTATTATCGTGGTGAGCGCTACAACAAAAATGCCGCTGATCGCGGTCAGCCGGAAAAAGCCGCCACTCAACGCGACCAATCCTGCCCCGCAGACGATCAGGCAGATCGCCGTATTCATCACCACCGGTGAACTTCCCACGACGAAAGTAGTGAGAAGTGAGGTGCCCGTGAGCCATCCGGCGACCACCATCAACCCGGCCACGACCACGGGCAACCCAGTCCAGCGCAGCCAGCGAATTTCACTCGTCGAAAATGAGCGGAGGTCACGCAAAAGAGTCCCCGAGAATAGATTCAAAATCGCATTACTCAAGCCACCGTTAGTCAGGTAAACACCCCGCGAAATTTCCTGACCCGCAAACCGTCAACGCAGCGCAAGAGCCTGAAGTCAGGAGGTCGCGCGCTTACCGCGCTACGTTGCGAGATGAGCTCGCAACCTACGTCGCTCCGGATCGATTGCAGAAAACGTCCGACGATTGCGCGACCCTCAATTGTTCAAAATCGACCGAAGTTCCTCGGCCGAACCTACTGGTCGCTGGCACGTAAAGTTTTCGCAGACGTACGCCGCAGGTTTTCCATCGACCGCTTTGAAATCGGCCAGAGACGTGCGGTGGCCGCCCAGCCATTTTCTCGCAGCCGCACCACCTGACGTGTCGTCGATGGCGAGAATCGCCCGCCTCAGCCCTAAGCGTTCGTGCAAAACCGCCGCTAATGCGCGAAACTCCAGCGACTGCGGATCGCCGGCTAGCACCACCGTGCGCGGTTCGGTGAGGACGAGTTCAAACGCACACAGCAACTGCGGCAGCGCATGCGGTGCGCGACTCCATTGGCCCTTGAGCATTTCAATCGTGCGCATTGCCTTTTCGCGCGCGCCGGCGACGCCCAGCATCCAGTCGAGCCGCATGAGATTCATCACCGCCACGGAATTGGGTGCCGGCTCGGCGCCGTCATAATCTTCCTTGAGGCGCGCGATTACCGTCGGGTCATCGGCCCGGGAATTGAAATAGCCGCCGTGATCAGCGTCCCAAAAAAGATTGTCCATCGTCGCCTGCAATTTCACCGCCCATTGCAGCCAGCGGATTTCAAAACCGGCTTCGTAGAGATCAAGCAAGCCTTGCACCAAATATGCATAATCCTCGGCGAAACCCGCGATTCGGCTGCGTCCTTCCCACCAACTGCGATAAAGCACCCCGTTCGCCGCATCGTACAACTCTCGTTCGATGAACTCCGCCGAACGGGTCGCTGCCGTCAGGCAACCTGCCCCTTCGTCCGCCAGTACCTGATGTCCCTTCGCGAGAGCAGAAATCATCAGACCGTTCCATGCGGTGATCACCTTGTCGTCGAGATGCGGATGAGGACGGGCGTCGCGTCGAAGTTTCAATTTTTGCAGACAATCCAATAATTTTCCGCTCGCTGACTCGATCCCCAGGCCGAAATCCCGGGCGGTCACCACCAGCGATTGACGCTGCATGAGGACATTCTTTCCCGTGAACTCTTCCTGAGGATCGTGAGTGACATTCCCCTCGGGTTTGATCCCGAAATGGGCACCGAAGAACGGCGCGTCCAATCCGAGCGCAGCATCGATTTCATCCTTCGTCCACACGTAGAACGCACCTTCGGCATGTGCGGGTTTGGCGCCGCCTTCGGTCTGCGCACCATGAGCCGCTCCCGTTTCCAGCACCGCACTGTCGGCGTCTTCCGCCGAATAGAAACCACCCTGCGGCGAAGTGAGTTCGCACCGGACATACTTGAAAATATCCCGCGCCAGCCACGCGAACACTTCACGGCCCGTCGCTTGTTTTGCCTCCAGATAGTTCAACGCAATCTGCGCCTGATCATAGAGCATCTTCTCAAAATGTGGCACGAACCACTGCTCATCCACTGAGTAGCGATGAAACCCGCCGCCAACATGATCGTGCAATCCGCCCTCGGCCATTTTTTGCAGCGTGTGCCCGGCCATTTTTAACGCGGGCGCACCCAGTTCGGATTCCACGCCTTGCAATGCAGCGATGCGGAAAAGGAAATTGATCACCGATGCCCGCGGAAATTTCGGCGCCCCACCAAATCCGCCCCATTGCTCGTCGTGCGCTTCATAAAAGTACTGGTAACATTTCTCAAACGCATCGCCCGCCGCCTCGTGCAATGGCTCGGCCGGACTCGCCTCGCCTGTAACTTCACGCGGAACACCGTGCGTGCCGTAACGTCGAAGCGATGCCACCACTTCCTCCGCACCGGTCTCGATTTTTGCGCGATCTTCCTGCCAGTGACGTGCGATGGCATTCAGCACTGCGGCGAAGCCCGGGCGGCCGTGCCGGTCGTCAGGTGGAAAATAAGTGCCGCCGTAAAACGGCTTGCCCTCCGGAGTCAGCCAGACGCTCATCGGCCAACCGCCATGACCGGTCGTTTGCTGCACGTAGGTCATGTAAACCCTGTCCAGATCGGGACGCTCCTCCCGGTCGACTTTGACCGGAATGAAATCGCGATTGAGGATTTCCGCGATGCCCGGGTTCTCAAACGATTCGTGCGCCATGACATGGCACCAATGGCAGGTTGAATAGCCGATGCTCAGGAAAATCGGCTTTTGCTCGGTCCGCGCCTTGGCCAACACCTCATCGCCCCACGGATACCAATCAACGGGATTATCCGCGTGCTGGCGGAGATAGGGCGATTTTTCGGCGGCGAGACGGTTTGGCATGAAAGACAATCACAATTAACCTTGTAATTCACGCCAGCGCAAATCCGTCCCCGCGATGCAATTCCCCACCGCTTCCCACGGCAATTTACCGGCGGCCGAGCAAAACATTGACGGCGGCGCGGTGAGCCTGCTTGCTCGCGGGTTCGCTATGTTAACGCTCGCCGATGTCGCCAAATCCTACGGTACCCGAGAACTCTTTTCCGAGGTTTCGCTCTTTGTTGCGCGTACCGACCGCTTCGGCCTGGTCGGTGCCAATGGTGCGGGTAAATCCACGCTGTTTAACCTGATCCTCGGCGAGGAAACCGCCGACGAAGGCACCATCGAATGGGAACGCGGCGCGGACTTCGGCTATTTGCCACAGGAGAGTGCCCCGGTCCGCGACGAAAGCATCCTGCAGATCGCCACGAGCGGTAAGAAACTGGTGCCCGAAAACGATGATGACTACGACATCGATTGGACGCTGGAGCCGCGCGCCAAGAAGATTCTCTCTGGACTGGGATTCCGCGAAACCGACCACGACAAGCCAGCCAAATCGTTTTCCGGCGGATGGGTCATGCGCGCGCATTTGGCGCGCCTGTTGGTCAGCGAACCGGCATTGCTGATGCTCGACGAACCGACCAATCACCTCGATCTCGAGGCGCTGCTGTGGTTTCAGGACTATCTAACGCGTTATCCGGGCGGCCTGGTGATTATTTCCCACGATCGCGAATTCCTGAATTCATTGTGCAACGGCATTCTCGAACTCAGCGGCGGCACCCTCAACCGGTACACCGGCAACTACGACGACTACCTCAACGAGAAAGTCGCCCGCAAAGAGCAGCAGGCTTCCCAATTCAAGAATCAGCAGCGCGAGATCGCCCATCTGCAGAAATTCGTGGACCGCTTCGGCGCCAAAGCCTCGATGGCCTCGCGCGCGAAGTCGAAAGAGAAGCAGATCGAACGTCTGAAGGAAGAAGCCGTTGAGGAACCGATGGAGCAATTGAAACGGGTGAATTTCCGTTTCCCCCAACCGCCTCGCTCGGGCTTGAAAGTCATCAAGCTGCAAAAGGTCTATCAAGCCTACGGCGACCACGTCGTGTACCAAGACCTGAACTTCGAATCGGAACGCGGACAGAAAATCGTTCTCGTCGGACCAAACGGCGCCGGCAAGTCGACCCTGCTCAAAATCCTCGCCGACGTGATTCCCATCCAAGGCGGCGTGCGCGATTTAGGGAGCAACGTAGTCCCGGGGTATTTTGCCCAGAACCGTGCCGACAACCTGAATCTCAATCTCACGGTCCTGGAGAACGTGATGGAATTACGCACCGCTGAAAACCAGCTGACCGAACAGCAGGCGCGCGCGGTGCTCGGAGGATTTCTTTTCCGCAAGGACGACGTCTTCAAGAAAACATCGGTCCTCTCCGGTGGTGAAAAATCCCGTCTCGCCCTCGCCCGATTACTGATCAATCCGCCGAATTTGCTGCTGATGGATGAGCCCACGACTCACCTCGACATTCCTTCCATCGACGCGCTGGTCGGTGCGCTCAAGCAATACGAAGGCACGTTCATCTTCATCAGCCACGACGTCTATTTCATCCGCCAACTCGCGCAGACCGTGCTGCACGTCCATAGCGGGCGACTCACGCCGTACGCCGGAGATTACGATTACTACCTCGAAAAATCCAAGGCGAGCAACGCGCGCGCCGCGTTGACCGCGGGGTTTACCGATGCCCGCCCGAAGCAGGCTGCCGCCGTCGCGGCGCCCAAAGCCGCTGCATCAGCCAAATCCAATCCCGCGGAAATTAAAAAGCTTCGGACCGAGGTTGGTCATCTCGAGGAAAAAGTTTCCCAACTGGAAACCAAACAGAGCGAGTTGACCGCCCAACTCGAAGCGCCCGAGACGTACAACTCACCGGGCAAGGCGCAGCACCTGAACCGTGAGCTCAGCGTCCTCGTCGATCAATTGGCGGCAGCGACCAAGTTGTGGGAAGTCGCCGCCGACAAATTGAGTGAGATGGAAAAATCCTAGGGAGGCGAGTAGCGCTGACTCAACTTGCGCTCGAGCACCAGCATGCTGGTGCCGCCCGCGAAGAACTCGTAATCCACGGACACCACTTCGCTGAGCACGCCGCGCAACGAGAGTTCGGCGCGCAATCGGCTCAATTCGGAATACGGCCGGCCATTGGCCTCGCAGACCGGATGAATCCGGACTTCACCGCTGCTCACCCGCGCCAATTCGGTGCAGGCATCCAAGTGCCATTCGAAATCGAAACGTGCGGAATAGATGAAGAGCAAATGGGCGCAGAGCACGAGGTCGAACGCCCCATCGAGAAACGGCAACAACGGCAACGACGCCCGCACGTACCGGCCATGGCGATCATTCCCCTCATAGTCGCCCAGGAAGCGTTGAGCCGCGGACCGCCGGTCGGTCTCGGCCGAGGCAATTGAAGGAAAAGATTTCAGGCGAAAAAGATGCGGCTTCGCCCGCATCTGGGCGAACATCCGTTGATAGTCATCCCTGACCTGCGCGGACAATTCACCAGCGGGTCGCCCGTATTGCGGATCGACCGCCACAGCGTCGATCCCTTTGGCCACCGCTTCCGCCGTGAACGATGACGGACCCGCCGCGACATCCAACACGGCCTGTCCGCGCAACTTGGACGGTTCGAGCGAAAAGAAACGGCTGTATTCGTCCAACGTGCGTCCGAAGAATGACACGGTGGGCAATTCCATTGAGGCGGCTTGCGGTCTTGGGAGGGTGGCGAGGGAGGGCATGATCGGGAGGCGCTGACGGTTTGGATTGGAAAATAAAAAGCCCGACTCGGATGAGTCGGGCTCGGCACTGGATGGATTTTTTAAG
>JBEPTW010000109.1:0-12762 GCA_041691855.1 Verrucomicrobiota bacterium
GCAGTGCGCTTGTACAGGTTCCCGGCGTTCCGAGGAACTTCCGCGCTTCCGTCACTTACAAGTTCTAATCCACCGCGCCTCTTCCGGATAACCGGAAGTCCGCCCGATTCGATTCATCACGCCCGCCCGTGCCTTTGTGCACCGGCGGGCTTTTTTTGCGTTTTAATAAAGGGCCTCGAGGCAGGCCCCGAGGCATTTGATCAAGCCATCCATGCCCCAGAAGCCAGGCATTTCCGTTTTCGTAGCAGCCGTCGTTAGACGGCTGTTTCGACAGGCTCAAGGCCCAGAGCTCGTCGAGGGGCTGGTCAGCGGTGTTACCACCGCTGCTACGACCAAGCCGAAGCCGTTCGGCTCCGCTCGCGGTCGGCGACAAGCTTCGGAGTATTAAACACAACGTGAATAAAAAAGCCCGGGCGGTGAGGCCCGGGCGGGAGATTGAAGCGAAGAAACTTGGGGGAAATTAACGCACGACGCGGGCACCGCCGCCGGAGATTTGTTTTTCCACTTCCTTGCGGGTCGCCATTGACGTGTCGCCGGGAGTCGTCGAGGCGATCGCGCCGTGGGCGGCGCCATACTCAACGGCTTTCTTCGCGTCGTTGAATTCCATGAATCCAAACTGGACGCCGCTCGCGAAACTGTCGCCGCCGCCGACGCGGTCGAGGATTTCGAGGCCGTCATATTTGCGGCTCTCGAAGAATTTGCCGTCGTGCCAGAGGATCGCGCTCCAGTCGTTCTTCGTGGCCGTGATCACGCGGCGCAGCGTGGTGGCGGCGACCTTAAAGTTGGGGAATTCCTTCACGGCGGTTTCGATCATCGCTTTGAACGCGTCGGTCTCGATGTGTGAAATATTTTCGTCCGCACCCTTGACCTCGAAACCGAGCGACGCGGTGAAATCTTCTTCGTTGCCGATCATCACGTCGACGTACTTCGCGATCTCGCGATTCACTTCCTGAGCTTTCTTGAGTCCGCCAATGGTTTTCCACAACGACGGACGGTAGTTCAAATCGTACGAAACGATTGTGCCGTGTTTGTTGGCGGCCTTGACTGCTTCGACGGTGAGTTCGGCGGTGGAGGCGGAGAGCGCGGCGAAAATTCCACCGGTGTGAAACCAGCGGACGCCGAGCTTGCCGAAAATATGGTCCCAGTCGATGTCGCCCGGCTTGAGTTGCGACGCGGCGGTGTTGCCGCGGTCAGGATTGCCGACGGCACCGCGCACGCCGAAGCCGCGCTCGGTGAAGTTCAGGCCGTTGCGGACGGTGCGGCCGATGCCGTCGTCTTCGCGCCATTTGATGAAATCCGTGGCGACGCCGCCCTGCATGATGAAGTCCTCGATGAGGTGGCCGACTTCGTTGTCCACAAAAGCGGAGACGACGGCGGTCTTGTAACCGAAACATTTGCGGAGACCGCGGGAGGTGTTGTATTCGCCGCCGCCTTCCCACGCTTTGAATTCGCGGGCGGTGCGGATACGGCCTTCGCCTGGATCGAGGCGAAGCATGACTTCGCCGAGTGATAGTTGATCAAAGGCGACGGATTTGGCAGGTTTGATGGATAGGCTCATGGTAAAAAATGGTGCGCTTAATACGAAGGCTGAGGGAAGAAATTATTTCACGGCAGCCGCGGCGGCAACGAAGACCTTGGCTCGGGCGGTGATGGCGGCCCAGTCGCCGGCTTTCAGCGCGGCGGCGGCGACGAGAGAACTGCCCGCGGCGGTGGCGAAGGCACCAGCTCTCAGGAAATCTCCGAGGGTTTCGGGAGTGACGCCGCCCGTGGGCATGAACTCGATGTGGGGGAAAGGTGCCTTCAGTGATTTGATATAGGCGGGACCGAAATATTCGGCCGGGAAAACCTTGATGATGTCGGAGCCGAGTTCCCACGCCGTGTAGGCTTCGGTGGGAGTGAGTGCACCGGAAAGAATCGGAACACCCGCTTCCTTGCATGCGGCGATAACGGTTGGGCGCACGGCGGGCGTGACGATGAACTTTGCGCCGGCGGCGATGGCTTTGCGCGCGGTGTCGGCGTCGAGCACGGTACCGAGGCCGAGGAGCACTTGGGGGAGTTCCTTCGAGACCTGCGCGCAGAGTTCGATGGCGCCGGGGGTGGTCATCGTGAGTTCGATGCAATTCAGACCGCCCGCAGAGAGGGCGCGCGCGCAATCGACGAGGCTGGCCGAGCTGTCGGCGCGAATGAGCGCAATGACTCTCTCGGATTTGATGCGGTTGAGGACGTCGGATTTTGCCATGATTGAGGTGGATTTAAAAAAGGGAGACGGGAAGCACAAGATTCCTTTTGGCCATGCGCCTTGCGGTGAAATGGAATTACCGGTGCGATTTGCTAAACCCAAGGAGCCGCGAGAGTTCGCTGGCCGCGGCTTTGACGGCGACGGCCATCTCGGGAATTCGCTCCTTGGGAAAACGGACCGTGGCCGCGGTGACGCCGATGGCCGCGACACAGACGCCGTCCGATGCGAACACCGGAGCGGCGAGGCAGCGCACGCCGGGATTAAATTCCTCGTCGTCGAGACTGTAGCCCCGTTTGCGGGTGGCCTCGCACTCGCGGCGAATTTCAGCCGGCGTGGTCAATGTGTGCGCGGTGCGCTTGGTCAAGCGCATGGTGGCGAACAACTCGGAGAGACGATCCTGATGCAGGAACGCGAGAAAGGTTTTCCCGGTGGAGGAACAATAGAGTTCCGCGAGGAATCCCGGACGCGACGCAGCGCGCAACGGGTGGGGGCTGTCCTGTACGGCGACGATGAGCGAACGGTGGTCGCAGGGAATCGCGAGGTGACAGGTCTCGTCGATTTGGGCGGTGAGTTTTTCGAGGACGGGCAGGGCGGTGGCGCGAATTTCGGTGCCCGCGAGCGAGGCGTGGCCCAGTTGAATGAGCACGGGCCCAAGTTCGAATTGCGTGCCGTTTTTCCGCACCAAGCCTTCGAGGTGAAGTGTCGTCATGATGCGGAGGGTCGTCGTGACGGGAACGGCGAGACGGCGCGCGATGTCTGCGGCCTTGAAACCGTCGGATTGGCTGCCGAGCAATTTCAGAATGCGGCAGGCGTTGCGCAAATTGGGAATGACGTATCGTTCCTGGCTGGAGGCGACCAGCGGTGCAGGGGAGGAAAGCGGTGTGCGCCGGGCAGGCATGGGTGACGGGGTTTGGTAGCGGATAAAGATTACGAGACCCGAAGAGTCGCGCAAAATTTTGGTTGCGAGGAAAAAATCACCACATTCAAATGTGGATGGCAATTTCATTAGTGAAATTATGCGTGGCGCTGATTTTTCACGCTCCGTATCCCACCCGTGTCCATGAAACCTCCTTCAAACCTCACTTCTCGGCGGACTGCGCTTTGCGCTCGGCCCGCGGCTTCGGACCCGCTCGGTACGGGTAAATCAAAGGATTGTTTAATTTGTCTATTCATTGGAGAAAATCAGTTTTAATTCAAAACCGGATCATCCGAGGTATAAAATCCCCATTCATGCATTCCCATCCCGTCAGCAGTTCGCTCGCAATTCCCACTCTGTCCACTGATGAACTTCGGCAGGAGTTTCTCGTAAATGGTCTTTTTCGGGCGGGAGAGGCGAACTTTCGTTACTGGGAAACCGACCGGACAATTTTGGGTGGAATTGTCCCGACTGGTACGGCGATCTTGCTGCCCAATCCTCCGGAAGTGCGGAGTGCCTTTTTTCTGGAACGGCGCGAGGCTGGTATCATCAACCTCGGTGGTGCGGGCGACATCGACGTGGACGGCGTCAGCTATCCGTTCGAAACGCTCGATGCCATTTATCTGGGCCGCGGGGTAAAAGCGGTTTCGTTTTCGTCGCGGGCGAAGGAGAAACCCGCGCATTTTTATTTCCTCTCGTATCCTGCCCATACCACTTATCCAGTCCGGCATCTGCCGATCAGTCAGGCCAAGGGTGATCGGCTGGGGACGAGGGAGAGCGCCAACGAGCGCATCCTTTACAAGCTCATTCATCCCGGCGCATTTCCCACTTGCCAGATTGTCATGGGTTTCACGCGGCTCGAGCCGGGCAATGTTTGGAACACGATGCCGGCCCACACCCATTTGCGCCGGTCGGAAGTCTACTTGTATTTCAATCTTCCGGAGGATCAGGCGGTGTTTCATTTCATGGGCCAGCCGCAGGCAACCCGGCATCTCGTGGTGCGGAATCTGGACGCGGTGATTTCGCCGCCTTGGTCGATCCACAGCGGCGTCGGCACGGCCGCTTATGCTTTTGTCTGGGGCATGGGCGGAGAAAACCAGGAGTTCGCCGACATGGATCCCGCGCCGGTCAGTCAACTGCGCTAATCTTTCCATGGCCTCGATTCTCGATCGTTTTCGCCTCGATGGGAAAGTCGCAATTGTGACCGGCGCCTCGCGCGGTCTCGGCGCTGCGATGGCGCAAGCGCTCGCGGAAGCCGGCGCTGATTTGGTGTTGGTCGCCCGCGGAGACATGTCCGCTTTGGAAAAATCGATCAGCGCCGTTGGCCGGCGGAGTGTGACCGTATCGGCCGACGTCGGCACGGTTGCCGCACCGGGCAAAATCATCGCCGCCGCTTACGAGGCGTTTGGTCGTGCCGATATTCTCGTCAATAATGCCGGCATCATCCGGCGGGCGGGTTTCCTGGAATTTTCCGAGCAGGACTGGACTGACGTCATGAACGTAAACCTCAATGGCGCGTTCCGACTCAGCCAGCAATTTGCCCGCGAAATCGTCCAGCGCAAAGCTACGGGCAAGATCATCAATGTCGCCTCGATGTTGTCGTTTCAAGGTGGCCTGCGGGTGGTTTCCTACACGGCGTCGAAAAGTGCGCTCGCTGGTCTCACGCGCGCGATGGCG
Organism: Verrucomicrobiota bacterium; assembly: GCA_041691855.1. GTDB lineage: Bacteria > Verrucomicrobiota > Verrucomicrobiia > Opitutales > Opitutaceae > Lacunisphaera. Next base: position 4,833 of record JBEPTW010000109.1, read on the forward strand.
AACGAACTCGCGCCGCTCGGCATCAACGTCAACGCCCTCGCGCCCGGCTACATGGCGACCGACAACACCGAGGCACTCCGCGCCGACGCGGCCCGCAACCAGGCGATTCTCGAACGCATTCCCGCCGGCCGCTGGGGCACGCCGGCCGATTTGCAGGGCGCGGTAATTTTTCTTTCGTCGCCAGCGTCTGACTACATGCAAGGCCACACTCTCGCGATCGATGGCGGTTGGCTCGCCCGTTAACCCCCGATTCTCCATGAAAAATTTGCGCGGTTTATTTCTGTTTCTCTGCACCTCGGCGATCATCGCTTCGGCGGCGGAACACGTGACAATTACGGTGGGCAACGAACTGCCCGACGCGCGGCTTTCCGAGGTGATCGCGGTGAAATGGGCCGAGCTTGCGAAGGCTCTGCCCGGTGCCCAACTCCAGCACATCGCCGTCAAGGATGCCGCCGGTCACAGCCTGGCTTATCAGGTGATCAACGTCGACCCCGAGGCGAAGGATCCCAAGGATCTCGGCGTCGCTTATGGGGATCTGATCTTTCAGCACAATTTCGCCGCCGGCGAAAAATCCGTCACGTTCACGGTGGAAAAAATCGCGGAGGTCGCGCCCGTTTTCCCCAGTTTTGTTTTCGCGCGTTACGTGCCGGAACGGCTCGATGATTTTGCGTGGGAAAATGACAAGATCGGTCACCGCACTTACGGTCCGGCCCTCGCCGCGCCGCGCCCGCCCGGCACCAATAAGGAAGTGCTCGTCACGAGCGGCCTCGATATCTGGTGCAAGCGCGTGAGTTATCCGATCGTCGATCGCTGGTACAACAAGGGCCACGACCACTATCACCATGACGAAGGCGAGGGGATGGACATGTATAATGTCGGCACCTCGCGCGGCGCGGGCGGCACCGGCATCTGGGACGGCAAGCAACTGTATGTTGGCCGTAATTACCAAGGTTGGAAGGTCATCGCCAACGGACCCCTCCGCGCCATTTTTGAACTTTCCTACGAAACGTGGACTGCCGGTGCCCTCACTGTTTCAGAGGTAAAGCGATTCACGGTCGATGCGGGCCACAACCTCGACCAGATCGACAGCACTTTCACCGCTTGGGTCGGCCCCAAGAATTTCACCGTCGCCATCGGTTTGAACAAAGACAGCAGCGACAAGGGACAAAATTCCACGGCCACGGTCATGAAGAACCAAGCCGAGGGTTGGCTCGCTCAATGGGAAGTGCAGAAAACGCACGGATCGCTCGGCGAGGCCATTGTCGTGCCGGCGGATTTGGACGGGTTTGCGGAAGAAAGCGTCAATCAGCTCGTGCTGGCTAAGGTCACGTCGGGGAAGCCGCTGCGTTACTATGTCGGGGCCGGCTGGTCCGCCGCGGGCGAGTTCTCAACGCAGGAATCCTGGAATGCTTATGTTGCGGCCTGTGCCCGTCGCGCCAATTCTCCTCTGAAAATTACCCTGACTCCATGAGTTACCTAAACCGATTCCTGACGCTCGCCTGCAGCCTGCTTTTTTTAACCCAGCTCCCGGCGGCCGATGACGGCGGGGCGCTGGCCTTGATGGAAAAGGCGGCGGATTGGCAGCTCGCCAATCCGAAACTGAAGGAGAAGCCGGATTCGTGGGTCAACGCCGCGTTTTATGCCGGCGTGATGGAACTCTCGCACTATTCAAAGAGCCCGCGCTTTCACGATGCGATGGTGAAAATGGGCGAGGCCAATCACTGGCAACTCGGCGCCCGTCCGTACCACGCCGATGACCAGGCGGTGGGCCAAACTTATCTGGCGCTCTATTTTCAGGATCACGATCCGATGATGATCGCCCCGACGCAGGAACGCCTCGACTTCATCCTCGCGCATCCGAAGGACGATAATCTCTCGTTCGACAAGGTGAAGAATCCCGACAACGTTGATCGCTGGTCGTGGTGCGATGCCTTGTTCATGGCGCCGCCGGTTTGGATACGGATGTGGAAAGCCACCCACAAGACCGAGTACCTCGATTTTGCGGTGACGAAGTGGTGGGTGACGTCCGATTATCTCTACGACAAGGAGGAGCATCTTTTCTATCGCGACAGCACCCTGTTTGGCAAAACCGAGAAAAACGGGCGGAAGATTTTCTGGAGCCGCGGGAACGGCTGGGTGATGGCTGGACTCGCGCGCGTGCTCGAGGATTTGCCGGCGGACCATCCGGCGCGACCGCGTTTTGAAAAACAATTTCGCGAACTCGCGGAGAAGGTTCTCAGCTGCCAGCAGGCCGACGGTTTCTGGCGTTCCAGTTTACTCGATCCGGAAAGTTATAAGATGCAGGAGACGAGCGGCACCGGATTTTACTGCTATGCCTTGGCCTGGGGTATCAATCACGGCTTACTCGACCGCGCGCCCTACGAACCCGCCGCGCGCCGGGCGTGGGCGGCCCTCGTTAGTTGTGTGACACCAGAGGGAAAGCTGACTCACGTTCAACCCGTCGGCTTTACCCCGGTGACTTTTGATGCTCAACACACCGAACCGTTCGGTGTCGGAGCCTTTTTGCTCGCCGGCTGCGAGATCAGGCGGCTTTGATCGTTCCCTCCATGTTCAATTCGATCATTCTCCAGACGAGCGTCGCCCCCGTTTGAATTCCATTCCGAATGCTGCGAGCAAGTAGACCGGCGTCCTCCCAACTACCCCATATCCTACAATGAGTAAATTAAGTGAAATCAATGAACAGGTCGGAAAATATCGCTGGACGATATGCGCCTTGGTCTTCTCTGCGACCACCATCAATTATCTCGACCGGAATGTGCTTGGCCTGCTCAAGCCGGTCCTGTCCGACCGCGGGGTCTTCGGCGCGGACAAGGCGCTGCAGGAGCTGAATTACTCATATGTCGTGATTTGCTTCCAGGTCGCCTATGCGGTGGGCATGCTCGCCGCAGGCCGCTTGATCGATCGGGTAGGCACGAAGTCTGGCTACGCTTATTCCCTCCTCGGCTGGAGCATGGCTGCGATCGGTCACGCCTTTGGTCACCACACTTGGAGTTTCGGCTTCTGGCGTGCGGCCCTTGGTCTGTCGGAGTCGGGAAATTTTCCGGCCGCCAACAAGACGATCGCCGAATGGTTTCCCCGCAAGGAACGCGCTTTCGCCACCGGCCTCTACAACTCCGGAGCTAACGTCGGGGCCATCGTCGCGCCGCTGTGCGTGCCCCAGATTGCCGCAGCGTGGGGCTGGGAATGGGCGTTCGTGCTGACCGGCGCGATCGGCCTGATCTGGCTCTTTTTCTGGTTTAAGATGTACGCTTCGCCCGCGCAGAAGTTGCAAAGCGGCCAGCTCTCGCAGCGCGAATACGATTTTATTCACAGCGATGTGGAGGAACAGGCGGCGGAGAAGGCGGATTCCGCCGCGGGCCGGATTTCGTGGCTGCGCCTGCTCGGCTATCGCCAAACCTGGGCGTTCGCCGTCGGCAAGTTCATGACCGATGGCATTTGGTGGTTTTTTCTTTTCTGGCTTCCCTCCTTCCTCAATGGCGAGAACACCCACAAGATGGCTGCCTACCAGACGGCGCATCCAGGATTCTCGGGTGATCCGCAGACTATTCCCGGCGTCATCAGTTGGACTGTTGCGGTTGCGCTGATTTACACGATTGCGACCGGTGGTTCGATTTTTGGCGGCTGGCTTCCGAAAAAATTCATCAACGGCGGCATGGATCCAAGCAAGGCGCGCAAGACGGCCATGTTCATCTTCGCGCTGCTTCCTCTCGCGGTGCTTTTCGCTTCCAAGCTTGGGGCCATCAACACTTGGTTCGCGGTGGGCTGCATCGCCATCGCCTGTTCGGCGCACCAAGCGTGGTCGGCTAACATTTTTACGACGGTCTCCGACATGTTTCCGAAGAAAGCCGTGGCCTCCGTCACTGGCATTGGCGGGATGGCGGGTGCCATCGGCGGCGTCGTGGTGGCGTGGATCGCTGGACAGCTGCTCGAACATTTTACAGCCATCGGCAGAATCGAAGCGGGCTATGCGATCCTCTTCGTTATTTGCGGTTCAGCCTATCTGGTCGCATGGTTCCTGATGCATTTGTTGGCTCCGCGTTTTAGCCCGATCAAGCTGTAAGAATCCGGAAGGAAATCCCCGTGACCGATCATCGCCGCCCGGCGATGATCGGTCCGGCCCGGACAGAAGTGGTTGACGCGAGTTCGTGAGAACTAGGCTGTGTCTGGTAAATAAACTATCGCCAATCAACTCTGCTCGGGCGCGTAGGGCCGTCGCTTGCGACGTGCCGTTTTTCGCGCGCGAGGCCGGCGCAAGCACCGGCCCTACAGCAAGCGACGCAAGTTATTTCCCAGCCACAGCCGCGAGGTCGCTGCGGCTCCATTTTTTACGCTGCGGTTATTTTTGCTGGAGGTCGAATGGCTCCTTCGTGAACGAGTAATCTTTCTTTGATGTCGTTGCCGAACGCGAAACCCGTCAGCGCGCCGTTCGCGCCGATCACGCGATGACAGGGTACGATCAGGCAGATTGGATTCGTGGCATTCGCGCGACCGACCGCGCGGGCGGCCCCGGCGCGTTTCACGCCCGCAGCCAGCTCTCCGTACGAACGGGTTTCCCCGAATGGGATTTGTTGCAACGCGGTCCAAACGCTTTGTTGAAAAGCCGTGCCGGCCGGCGCGAGCGGCAGATCGAATGATCTTCTTTTGCCGGCGAAATAGTCGGACACTTGCCGGTGTACGCGGCGCGTTTTCGATTCGTCGCGGACGAGCGAATGCCCGGACTGCATTCTGCCCAGAAGATCTTTTCTGCCGCCAAAAGCAGTGGCGACGAGCGCACCCGCGTCGTTGACGGCGACGGAGAAATTCCCGGCGGCGGTTGAAAACGTATCGTAGTAAAGAGTCATGGGATCGGATGGTTAAATTGCCAAAGATGCGTGGTCGCGAGACTGCGATAAGGGGAGAAAACCGTCATGAGTCGTTTGGTGGCGTCGATGTCGGGGCGCTCGTCGAGTGTGAGCAACGCGAGGAGTCCGCTCGTCACGCCGGTATCGCCGAGGGGCACGCAATCCGGAAAGCCTAGTGCGCGCATCATGATGTAATTCACGGACCACGGTCCGAGCCCACGAATGGCGAGCAACGTGCGTTCGGTGCGAGTGGCCGACATGCCGCGCAGGGCGTCGAGATCCAGTTTTCCTTCAGCGATCAGGCGCGAGGTGGCGATCACGTAGTCCGCTTTCGAGCGGGAAAATTGGAGCGGAAGCAGGTCGTCGATACTGAGCGCGGCCACGGCTTCCGGCGTCGGTGGAGCGTGGAGTCCGTGGCCCAGCGCGACACCGGTGAGCTCGACCAAGCGGTGACGAAGGAGGCAGGCAAAAGCGAAATTGATCTGCTGGCCGATGATCGACCACAGCAGTCCTTCATAAACGGAGTGCGTCTGGCTGATGCGCAGTTCGTTCCTGCCCGCAGTGAGTCGTGTGAGCCCGAGACGTTTGGCAAGTCGTGCAAAAGCTGCGGCGTCCTGATCGAGGCCGAGCAACCCGACCGCAATGGCGTGAGCCTCCACCGCTGACGGAGCGATCATTCGCTTGTTCGCTTTGATCGTCGACGACACCGGTGGTGCGCTTATTTCCACTCGGATCGACTTTGCGTCCAACTTCATGGTGAGGATCGCCGGTCCACTGCTGAGTAACACTGCGGTGGTATAAAGATCTCCTTCCAACCACTCCGTCAGGCTGTGGATATCGCGACTGAGTGCGCGCCGGAGATAACCCAGCGAATACCCGGCGGGCAGGGCGAGTTCGAATTTTTTCTCCTCTAACAACTCGCGGTAGGCGACGGGAGTGAGCCCATTGAATTTTCGAAAGTGCTCGTGAAATACGGATAACGATTCGAAGCCAACGTCACCCGCGATGGACGCCAGTCCCTGTTTGCTCTCGAGTACTATTTTTTTCGCGGCGTCGAGACGCGCCCGTAGGAGTAAATCGGCGGGGGTGGTGTGATAGTGCAGGCGGAATAATTCAAATACCCGCGTCGCGCCGAAACCCGAGCGCCGCACGACGGCGCGCACGTCGGGAAACGCGGAGGGATTCGCACGGATTTCCGCGACCACGGTTTCGATGGTCTCAAGCACGGGGTCGGCGCCGCGCGCGAAATCGTCCGGATGGCATTTCTTGCAGGCGCGTAATCCGGTCGCCCGCGCGGCCTCGGCGGTGGGAAAGAACTTCACGTTTTCCGCTTTCGGCTTCCGCGCCCGGCAGGACGGCAGGCAATAGATTCCCGTCGAGGTAACACCGAAGAAAAAACGCCCGTTAAAACTGGCATCGCTCGCCAGCAGCCGCGCGTACATTTGGGCATCGGTCATTCTCATCCGCTTACCTTAGCACAACCCGCGCGACCCGTCGTCCGGATAATTTCGCTGCAATCGCCGGCTGGACGCTTCGTTGTGAATGGTGAATGAGGGCATGGTCTCAGAACTCGGCCTTATGGGCAGTGCTGAAGTAATTTTATATTAAGCCGGGCCTAAAAACGGCGGCTCTGGTCTTGCGGTATGGGTTAAATCTTTTTTCATTGGCCGACTGCCCTTTCATTAACGAAAGGGCGTTTAATACCTCGTTTCTTACTCTTCAAAACCCTCGTGGTTCGCTGCCTTACCCGGCAATTCCATCCTGATGAATTCCTCTGATTATCTCAATCAACTGTTTGGTTTAACTGGCAAGGTCGCCGTCGTCATTGGCGGAACTGGCGAACTTTGCGGCGCGATGGCGGAAGGGCTCGCGGGGGCCGGGGCCGAAGTCGTGCTCGTCGGCCGGAGCCAGGAAAAGGCGGACGCCCGCCTGGCCCGGATTGCCGCTGCGGGCGGCAAGGCGTGGTTCCACGCGGCCGAGGCCACCAGCAAGGCGGAGGTGCAAGCGCTGCTCGACGCGGTGATCAAACGCAGCGGACGCGTCGATGTCGTCATCAATGGTGCCGGGATCAATTCCGCGACGCCTTTCTTCGACATCACCGAAGAGGAATTTGACCGCATCGTGCGTGTCAATCTGAAGGGCGTTTTTCTCGGCTGTCAGGTTTTCGGGAAATACCTGGTCGAGCGCGGCCAAGGCGGGTCGATCATCAATCTCGGTTCGATGTCGGGCGTTGTGCCACTGTCGCGAGTGTTTACCTATTCGGCGACCAAGAGCGCGGTGCACAATCTCTCGCTCAATCTCGCTCGCGAGTGGGCGCCGCAGAAGGTGCGCGTGAATGTGCTGGTGCCGGGTTTCTTTCCGGCCGAACAGAATAAAAAAGTGCTTACGCCCGAACGCGTATCGCACATCATCGGGCACACGCCGATGAAGCGTTTCGGTGAGGCGCGGGAGTTGATTGGTGCGACGTTGCTGCTCGCGAGCGACGGAGCCGGCTCCTTTGTCACCGGCGAGGAACTCATTGTCGACGGCGGCTATCACGCGATGACGATCTGATTTGGCGATCCATTTAACCACGAATTTCACGGATGGACACGGATAAGCTGACTCATGCTGATCTGAGCGAAGCCATTATTGGCGCCGGCAAGAAAGTCTTGAATACTCTTAAACCGGGGCTGAACGAAGAAGTGTGCGAAAACGCTTTGGCGATCGAGCGCAGGAAAAGAGGTCACCGAGTGGATCAACAACGGCGCTTTGACGTTATCCACGGAGGCCACGTCGTTGATGGATTGGTTCCTGATCGGGGGGTCGACGATCGTGGTATTGCCGGTCCGAAGGTTGCCGGTGATTTTACGCTGACGCACAGTGCTCAAATAACCGGTTGTCTCGGTCTTGCCAGTTTGCGCCTCGCGCTGCGGTTAAATTTAAAACACGCTGAACTGAAGTGGCACCGGATTGTCCGGTGGTTGAATCCGTGTCGATCCGTGAAATCGGTGGTTTCCTGAATTTCCAAACTATGTCCTCCATCAATCAATTCCTCCTCAAGAACGGTCTGCGTATCGCGCAGAATC
>JBEPTW010000110.1:0-12704 GCA_041691855.1 Verrucomicrobiota bacterium
CGCGCAGACTGAGACCAACTTGCAAGCCAATCGCCTCAAGCAAGGAAACGTCCACACCCGTGTATAAAGCGTGGCCCATTCTCGGTCCAAAGGCGATGAACCCATAGAAGAAAGTGTCCCCAATTACCGGGACGACCAGTTCAATTCCCTGCACCCTTCTCAGCTCGACAAAGTGCGCGCGCAATTCGCCGGCGGCATCGTGCTCCGTTTCCGCCACGAGCAGGCTGCGGCCACTCCCTTGCAGCGCTTTGGCCACGGGCGAATCGTCCGCAAATTGCTGCGCGCTACCGGTCCAGTTGGGTGAAGTGGCGCGGCGGGTAAAATTTGTTTCGAATTCGGTGCGGGTATAAATCGAGACCTTGGCCACATCGAGCGCGTCGCCCACTCCCGCGACCACCGCTTGGTAAAGCGCCACTTCATCCTCGGCCGAACTGATTCGCGAGATCAGTGATCGCAGCTGGCCTCTATCCGGCAAACGATCACCGAGTACCCGTTGCTCGAGGGCCGCATCGACCCGCCGGCGAATAGTGGGTATCAATCGAAACAGACCCGCGGTAACGACCAGCGAAACCAAAAAAAGGACCACAGAGTCACCGCGTTCGACGCTACCGGGAACGACTCGCGAAATCACCTCAATCAGTCCCGGAACCAGAGCGGCCAGCAAACCGATAAGCAGCCCGTAAGTCACGATCCGCGCAACGAGCAGGTCGAATTCCATCAAACGGAATCGTACCACCGCGTATCCCACTCCCAACATATAGACCCCGACCAAAATGTTACCGACCGGAGGCACCGCGATATTGTACCAGAGCAAAAAATTCGTCGCGCCCCCCACAAAGCCCAGCACCGTGTAGGCAAGTACGTAGCGCAGCTGGTTGCGCCGCAGGAAGGAAGACTGCCGATACTCCTGATAAAGCAGGTACCAACTGCGAATCAGAAAATAGAAAAACAAACCGAGATAAGCGGGATACAACCCGCCGGGCTCCGGCCAAAAGCGAAACATCATTCTCGATCGCACACCGGTTACGATCAGTGACGTAAAGGAAAGAGGCAGGAGAGGCGCGACCAGAATATAGCCGACCAGCAGCTCCCGCGAATGCGGTCGATCGGTAAGCTTGGTAACAAAATGAAAATACAAAATCGGGATCAGAATCGCCGTCGCTGAAAAAAGATGAACATACTGCAACGCCAGCACGGCGGTCGGGGCAATCTGCCAGAGAAAATAAAACGTCGACCAACCGGCGATCGAAAGAGTGACAAACGTGAACGTGATGGTGCGGGCATCCCGCGGTTTTTTCGACGCAATGATACCGCCGAGCACCAGACTCGTCACGGCGTTGAGGAAAGATGAAATCAGGCAATAGAGGATCATTTTTCCGCAGCAACCACCGTGGCTTGATTGCCGAAGCTCATGGTCGTTTCGATGTTTCGAAAACCAGCGACTTTCATTGCTTCCGCCATTTCCTCACCCGAAAAAAAGGTATAATAGCCGAGTTCCTCCTTCACCTTAATTTTTCCCGCCGCCCGCAATAAATCCCTTGCCGACTCCACCTCTTGTTCGGACGTGTGGTTCGCCACGTATCGACGGTACAGATCGGAAAGGTCGGCAAACGGCTTCATGCTGGTAACGACAATTCGACCGCCCGGCCGGAGAACGCGATAAAGTTCCAGCATCAAATCGGCGGGCCGGCTCAGATAGGAAATCACCAACGAACAGCAGATTTTGTCGAAGGTGTTCGAGGCAAAATCCACCATTCCCTCTTTGGTGGCACGAACGCCACCGAACTGATCGAGGTCCATCTGCACATAGGCAAAATCCATGCGCCCCCGCGACTCCCCGGACGTTGTGCCCGCGTCGCTCCGGATCAGATCGTGGCGCTTAAACGCATCCATGAGCCCTTGATTGGTGAGGTCAATTCCCACGTAAACCGGAGGCGGCTCGAGGATTTCGGTTTTCTCTTTGACCAAATGACGCAGGACCCACGCCCCAAACAGACCATTCCCACACCCGGCGTCGAGTAGCGCATCTCCCGCCTTCATCGGTCCCAGCAATCCACCCACCAAACCGATGTAGTACTGGTATACGTCCACGTTCTCGAAATAGCCGTATTTACTGAGATATTTTGACCAAAATTCAGTTTCAGTGGTGAGGTCAGAGCTGGCCTTTCGGTAGCGGTCGCGCTCGATCTTGTTCTGCTTGAGGTAAAGTCGACGATCCGGAATTACCATTTTCTCGGGAGAAATCTCCCCGTCGTGGGCCCAGCTGAGACACAACGCGACTACCTCGCGAAACGTCCGCTCTCCCGCTTCTGGGTTCTCGCGGATCTCGTGCATGGCATCCCGGATTTCGCGAAACACGCAGCGCGGCGCATCGGAAATCGCTTGGCGAACCTCTGCGATATCAACCCACGCGTCCTTTTGCGCCGCGAGAAATGCAACCGGGGCATCGATCGACGCGAGATCCCTCACCGTACCCGCCAAAGTGTGCATGCCGCTGCTCACCAAAGCGCCGAGAAAATGCTCAAAATCGATATCAAACCCCAACACGTCGTTGAGCCCCCAGCGCTTTCCGCCCAGATAGTTCGCGACAACGTCCTCTTGATAAACGTACGTCAAAGTCTTTTGAACGTGCACCACTCCGACCAATGACACGAGATACCCCACTCGCTTATCCAGTGCGGCCGAACGTATCGCCATCCGTGCGGACAACGAATTTGCCAGCAAGCCCGCATGCTTTACCCCCCAAACCTGCTCAAGGTAGTCGAAAGCCGCATGGATGTCGTCCACCGCGCCGGGCAGAGTAAATAGGGACATCGCTCCTTCGCTCTCCCCGACATGATTGGTGAGATCGAACCGCAGTACGTTGACCTGATTCGCCGCCAAATAATACGCCGTTTGGAGGTTGTTCTTTTTGGTTTCGCCGTATTTCGGGACAATCACGACCCACGGGCGATTGTCCCTAGTCCCATCCAAGCAATCCACGTAAGCCGCCACCTTTCGGCCCTCACGATTGGCGAAAGTCACAAATTCGCTCCGAATTATTCCGGCCTGAACGTGAGAGGATTTGGCTATCATTGCGGGGCGATCAGTCTGCCGGGGAAGAAATGCGGATATTCACATGAAAATCAATGCACAAGTCGAACTTTGCGATTGATTAAACCGCGTATGTCAAGTGTGTTAAGAATTACTCACAAAGTATTCCCAACCTGTTTACATGACGTTTAGGAAGTGATCCGGCTTCTTTTAATCACCAACGACTCTTCGCAGCCGTTAATCGCTGCGCTCTCTTCGGCCGCCGATTTTCAAGTAACACTTCGCTCCACTCTTGAAACGGCGCGGCGTGCTCTGCTCGCGGGCGCGTTCGAAGCATGCGTGTTTCTTCCCGGGGACTTAAGCCGTGACACCTTAGGGGAAATTACCGCTGCGCGCGCCCTGTTAAACCACCTGCCGTTGATTGCAGTATTACCTATCGGGACTGCCACTGATCAGCAGCAGCGCGTGCTGATCGCCGGCGCGGACATCACCCTATTTCATCCGCTAAACGTCGAGGCACTGACCGCGATCCTCCAACGCCTGAGCACACGAAACGCAGGGGATGCCAAGGCAACTCCCGTGGCCTCTGCTCCCCCGCACAATCCCAAGGCCGCGGCGATGTCGAACGCACTGGAAGTCTTGCGCGACTTTTCCCAAGTGCTCGGATACTCGCTCGATTATCGGCAGCTCACGCAACATTTCATCCTGCGCCTTCGCGAGGTAGTGGGTGTTTCGCGCATCGCGATTTTTCTTGAGCCGGGCACGATCAACGCGGTTCCGAACGCCGCGCAAATGGATAATTCCCGACTCAGCTGCGCCGCTGCCGTGGGCGTGCCAGCCGAACTCGTTGAGTGTTTCGCTCTCTCACGAAATACCGGTCTCGGTCGCCAGCTCACGCAACATCCACAAATCCTTCGCACGACGGGCAACACCTCGGCCTCGATCGATCCCAAAATCCTGCGCGAGATGGAAGTTCTCAGCGGACAAGTCGCGATGCCGATCAACGACCGCGAGCGCACCCTCGGCGTCGCCGTTCTCGGCGGACGGCTCATGGGCGGCGAATTCACCGATGAGGAATTATTGCTCGTGTATCATTTGCTCGAGGAACTCGGCCTCGCGGTCAAAAACAGCTGGCTGCACAACGAACTCGTCGGCAGTCACCGCCTTTTCGCCAGCGTGCTCGATGGCATCACGATTGGCGCGCTCGTCACCAGTCCAGACCTTTCCGTCGCCTACGCCAACCGCGCCATTGTCGGATTTCTGCGCGGGGAACAAGAAAAGACCGTCGACTTCAACGATCTCCCGCACGCCATCGCGACGAAGCTGCACGAGGTCGTGGAGAAGGGCGCAATCGTGGAACCGTTCTTTCACGAAACAGTTTCTTCCGCAGTATTTCGCGTGTCGGTGATTCCGTTGCGGCAAGCCGCCGGAAAATTGCCGCAGACCGCACTTTTGCTGCTCGAGGATTTCACGCGCCTGAGTGCGATCCAGCGCGCGGAAATCGAATCGTCGAATCTCAAACTCATCGGCGTCATCGCCCGCCGTTTTGCGCACGAGATCCGAAACTCCCTCGTGCCGCTGACGACGCACCAGCAACTTTTCGATGCGGAAATCAACAACGCCGACTTCCGCGATTCGCTGAAAACCGCGCTCACCCGCGAGACGCAGCGCATCCAGCGTTTCACCGAGCAAATGCTGCTGCTCGCGCGCTCGGACACGCCGCCCTCGGAACTGGCGCCGCTCGACGAGCTACTGCGGCAGAGTTTCGCGAAGTCCCGCGAATTCGCCGGCGGCTCCGGCGAGATGGATCTGCGCTCTGATCTTTCGCCTGTTGTCCTGCGTTGCAACCGCATCAGTCTCGCGCACGCCTTCCAGGAAATTTTCCTCAACGGCTTGCAATCGTCGCACGGCGATCCGCGCCTCGCGGTGTCTGTCAACGCCGCAGCGACTGCGGATGGCCGCGCCGAATTGATCATTCAAGTGCGGGATACTGGCATCGGTTTCGCTCCCGAAGCGGCTGGCCGCGCAACGGAGCCTTTCTTCACTACGCGAAACACCGGCGTCGGCCTAGGCTTGACTATCGCTCGCCGCGTGATCGAAGCGCACCAAGGCCGCCTCGATATTCTCCCGCGCCACGTTCCGGGCGATCCCGATATCGTCGTGCATCTTCCCATTCCTCGTTAACATGAGTGCGTATTCCTTTTCCTTTCGATCAACGTCCCGAATTATCGGCGCAACAAGTCTCGGCCTGCTATCGCTCGCCATCGTCAATCCGGCGTCCGCGTCGGGCACGCGCGTTGGATTCAAGGACGCTTTTGCCATGAGTCGCGGCAATGCGTTCGTTGCGACCGCTGACAACCCGAGCGCGGTTTACTACAATCCCGCCGGTCTCACGCAAAATCTGGGCCAACGCTTACGCGCGACCGTGTACGATGTGTCGGTGCAATCCGACTACCACAACGCCACGAGCAGCGCGTCGATGGACGGCAGTTATAAGGCGGTCCCACAAATTTTTTATTCCTACAGACCGGACTTCGGCCGCTGGGCCGTTGGACTCGGCGTTTACACCCCTTTCGGACTCTCCACGGAATGGGCCCCGGATTCTCCGCTGCGCACTTTCGCCCTGAAGAACAAACAAACTTATCTCACCTATAATCTTTCCGGCGCTTACTCGGTTTCCCCCACTCTGTCCGTCGGCGGCGGACTCACCTACAATCGAGTGACCACCGATTTGAGCCGGGCGATTGGCGTTTTCGGTCCAGACGATCTCTTTCGCTTCAAAGGCGACGGCCATGCCGTGGGATATAGTCTCGGCGTCCTGTGGAAGCCAGTCGCCGAACACAGTTTCGGCATCAGCTATCAAGCCCACACCTCAGTAAAAATGAATGGCACGACCGACACTATTCCGCTCGTGACCGGCGAGCCCAGCACCGCGACCTTCGAATTTCCGGAAGTGTTAATCGCGGGGTATTCCTATCGCCCCACTCCGCAGTGGAATCTTGAGATCAATCTCGATTGGACCAATTGGGATCGCCTCAACACCGTCACGATCAACAAGGCCTCCGGGGCCGTTCCCCTCGCCTTCAACTGGCAATCCGGTTTCTTCTACGAGTTCGGCGTCACCCGCTATTTGACGAGCAACTGGAACGTCAGTGCGGGTTATCTCTACACGGAAAACTCCATTCCCGACTCGACGTACACGCCCGCAGTACCAGATGCCAATCGCAACTTCTACTCGCTCGGCGTCGGGTACACCGCCGGAAATATTGGCGCGAACCTGGCGTGGCACCACGCCGAGAGCGGTGCGCGCACGGTTACAGGCAGTCCTCCCTCGCTGATCGGCGCGACCGCCGATGGCATCTACCAGAACTCCATCGACGCCCTCTCACTCTCCTTGGAGTGGCGTTTCTAAAATCATTATGCAAACTGCGTCGCCGGTCATGAGTGCTCCCGTTCTCGCCCCCACCGCCACGATTCTGCCCACGCTCCTCATCGTGGACGACGAGGAAGGCCCGCGGCATTCGCTGCGCATGGTGTTCAAAAAAGATTTTGAAGTGTACGCCGTCGAGAACGGCGACAAGGCGCTTGAGTACGCCCGCAGCCATCCCATCAGTCTCGCGATTCTCGACATTCGCATGGCCGGCAAATCCGGCATCGAAGTCCTGCGCGGTCTGAAGGCGATCGATCCGAATATCGAGATCATCATGTTGACCGCGTACGAAACCATCGAGACCGCGCGTCAAGCACTCCGGCTCGGCGCGTGCGACTATCTCAGCAAACCATTCGATCTTTCCACGATTCGCGAAGCCGTCACGCGTGCGCTGCATCTTCGCCGCATCTCCGACACGGTTTCCGACACCAGCGAACGTCTCCGGGGTCTCTCCGACCAACTCAATGACTCCTCGCTGAAGGAGGAAATGGCCCGCACGACCACGGAAATTTACGCCGGCGCGCTCCACGACATCAACAATCCCCTCACTGTCATCACCGGTTATGTTGAAATGTTGACGCTTCGCCTGGAAGGCGTTGGTTCGCTCCACGGTTCGGATTTGCAAGCGGTGCGCGAAGATGTCGGCACGCTCGCGAAACAGGTCAGCACGTGTTCCGCGATCACGCGCCGCTACCTGCGTTTCGTCAACAAACGCAGCATGCAGGCCCCCGAGGTTTCGGTTAATCAAGTGCTCGACGACGTCCAGACACTCATGCGCAACCACCCGAGCGTGAAAGGTGGCCAACTCGCCATCAAGCACCTCAACGTCAACACTGCCGCACAAATCGGCGGTACGGAGCTCATCCAAATTCTGCTGAACCTGTCCATTAACGCCTTTCAAAGTTCCGCCCAACCGCAGACCGTTTGGATAACGGCGGAGCGCTTCGATGTGCCGCTTCCCGTCGAGACGTTTATCGAAAGTCCCACCGAGCGATTCATCGACCCGAAAAACTTTTCCAACGTACCACCGGTCGTCGCGCTCTCGATCTTGGACCAGGGACCGGGAATTCCCGGGGAAGTTCTCTCCCGCATGTTCGAACCTTACTTCACGACCAAGGGCGAAGCCGGCACCGGCCTTGGTCTTGCCATCGTGTCGCGTCTCGTAAAAGCCCACGGTGGACTGGTTCACGTCAAGTCGCGCCCCGGCGACGGCACTCGATTCACGATCTATCTTCCCGCCAAGGAACCGTCAGGATCGGACACGCCATTCTGAGCCAGTCCGGCCGTGAGGCGACATTCGCGACGCGAACCCGCGGCGATTCACTCCCCACTTGCCCGCGCGCGATTTCGGGCCTTCACTCCGGCCATCATGGAAATCGCCCTTGCGCTTCTCAGTCTCGTTGTTGGTGGTGCCTTGGGCTGGTTCATTGCTCAATCCCGCTCCGCCGCCACCGCCGAGCGCGCCAGGTTGATCGCGGCCGACTTGGAAACCACCCGTGTGCGACTGGCCGAGATCGAAGCTCAAAAATCGAAAGTCGAAAATAATCTCTCCGCCGAACGCGCCGCTGCTGCCGAAAAAATCTCCGCTCTCACCGACGCCCACGAACGCCTGACCAATTCATTCAAGGCCCTTTCCGCCGACGCCCTCCGCTCGAACAATCAGTCGTTTCTCGAACTCGCACGCGAATCCTTCGGCAAGCTTCACCAGCAATCCGCCGACGAGCTGGGCAAACGCCAGCAAGCCATCGATTCGATGGTCAAGCCTCTCAAAGAGTCGCTCGAAAAAGTGGACGCCAAAATCGGCGAAATCGAAAAGGCCCGCGCCAGCGCTTACGGCCAACTTTCCGAACAGTTGAAATCGCTCGGGACCGCCCAAACCTCTCTGCAAGCCGAGGCCGCCAAGCTCACGACCGCGCTGCGCTCGACCACCACCGCCGGCACGTGGGGCGAACTCCAATTGCGCCGCGTCGTGGAGATGTCAGGCATGAGTTCGTATTGCGATTTCACCGAACAACAATCCTCAGGCGGCTTCCGACCCGACTTGATCGTGCGCCTGCCCGGCGGCCAGCAAATCGTGATCGACGCCAAGGCGCCGAACGACGCGTACCGCGAAGCCGCCAACGCCTCCGATGAATCCGTCCGCATCGCGAAGCTCGCCGAGCACGCGAGCAAAGTGCGCAGCCACATCGACGCGCTCGGCGCGAAGGACTATTGGGCGCAGTTTCAACCTTCGCCCGAATTCGTCGTGCTCTTTTTACCGGGCGACCAATTTCTTTCCGGCGCGCTGCAATCCGATCCGACACTCATCGACCGCGCGATCTTGAAAAAAGTTTTGCTCGCCACACCTGCCACCTTGATCGCGCTGCTCAAAGCAGCGGCGTACGGCTGGCGACAGGAATCTGTTTCAAAAAACGCCGAAGAAATCGCGAATCTCGGGCGCGCACTCTACGATCGCATCAGCGGTTTCGCTGACCATCTCGACAAGGTCGGGCGCGGCTTGGAAAACGCGAGCAAGTCCTACAACTCCGCTATCGGCGCTTTCGAAGGCACGCTGTTGCCCGGCGCGCGAAAGTTCATCGAACTCGGCGCAAAAGGCGCCAAGGAACTGATCGAGCCCGGTTCCGTGGAAACAACTCCCCGCGACGTCCTCAAGCGAGCGTAGCCGTCTGACGATGATCGCTCCCCACGCGACTGATTTCTTTTCGTGCTTTTTTTAGATTTTTGTGACCCATTTCCATCATGGCATCCCATGAAGGCATCTGGCAGCCCGTGTACGCGGAACTCGACGGCGAGGAAGCGCCGCGCATGGCGCTGGAGAAAATGGAACTCGAGCTGGCCGATGGTAAATACACGGTGCGCTTCGGCGGCGAAGCCCATGATCACGGCACGTACGAAATTACCGAAACCCGCATTACCTTGCGCGGCATCCAAGGCACAAATGAAGGACGCACCATTCCGTCTCTTTTCAAAGTCACAGAGAATGCACTTTCCGTCTGCTACGGTCTGAGCGGCAATTGCCCGGCGAAATTTACGACGGGGCCGGGCCAACAGATTTATCTCGTGAACTATCAGCGCAAAAACGACTAGCGCCTGCGTGCATTCAAATCACCTGTCCGATGCCGTGCGTCACCGGTTTGTTTGTTTATCCTGTCAAAGCGCTGCGCGGCCACGTCGTGACGAGCGCGGAATTTGACGCACTGGGTTTCAGCGGTGACCGGCGTTTTCTCATCGTCGACGAGACTGGTAAGTTCGTCACACAACGAACCGTGCCTCGAATGGCTCGGATCAACGCAACCCTGAGTGCGGAAAAACTCACTCTCTCCACCGAGAGCGCGGGTGAAATCTCGGTGCCGCGAGCCACTCAGCCGGCCACCCTTCCGCGCTCGGTCAGCGTGTGGAAAAGCGAAAACCTGCAAGCCGAGGACTGCGGCGAATCCGCCGCGAACTGGCTCAGCGATTTTTTGGAAATGAAATGTCACTTGGTGCGAATCGGCCGGGACTTTCAGCGTCCGATGCTCAAATCGAGTGCCCGTCCCGGCGATTCCGTTTCATTCGCCGACGCGTATCCGTTTCTGATCATCAGCGAAGCGTCCCTCGCCGCCCTCAACGATCGCCTTCAGGAAAACGACGCTGAGACCGTGCCCATGAACCGTTTCAGGCCAAATATCGTCGTAGACGACTGCAAGGCATTCGCTGAGGACCACTGGTCGCGCGTGCAAATCGGCGACGCCATTTTTCGCAATGGCGGCCCATGCGCGCGCTGCATCGTGACGACCACCGATCAACTCACCGGCGAACGACTCGGAAAGGAACCGCTGCGCACGCTCGCAACATTCCGACGTGACGCGACCAACCCCAGCGACGTGAATTTCGGGTCAAATTTAATCCACGAAACCAAAACCGGCCGCGTTCAAGTGGGAGACCCAGTCGTCCCCCTTTGACGGGCCGCGCCGCATTCTCTGGAGCCGCGGCGACCTCGCTGCGGTCCGAATCACAGCGAGGTCGCCGTGGCTCCAGAAAAAAGCTGTTATCCCAATCCGCGTTTCGCCTTGATCGCGGGTAATCCCTTGGCCGTGAGCAAATCTTTTTTGCGGCGTCATGCGGTGCGTGGGATTCCAGTCCCAATGCCTGCCGAATTTTCGCCACGTTCTCATCGGTTAAGACCGCGCAGATATCGACAGCACGGGTGATATACGACGATCCGTGGCTGACGGTCGCGTAGCCACCAACGATCACAAAGTCCAAGCCCGCGTCAGAGAGACGCCGCAGCAGCTGACTGAAGTCTTGCATTTCTCAATCGTCCGGCGGCTTGCAGTTTCAGCGCCAGCTCCAAAGCGGAGTCGTGTTACTGCCAGCGTTCCTTCACGCTCAGCGCCAAATTCGTATCCAACAAATCAAGATCGATCCCCGCGCGGCGGGCGTCTTCGAGAGCTTGTTCGGCAGCGGTCATGGCAAAACTTAGTAATGACGAATTGATGATCGCAAGCGCCGATGTGATCATACTCAACCCCATGACCGACGCGTTGAGAAATGAAGCGGTCATTGCGGGTTTTCATTCTGGCTTATTTTCAAGCACCAGCACTTCGATTTCCGGCAGACGTTTGAAGCCTTGGTCAAAGGTAACCAGCCGCAGTCCATGGCCGTGGGCAAATGCGGCGAGATAGAGGTCGGTCCACCGTTTGCTCGCCGGCTGATCAAGGGCGGTACGCGCCCGCCAGACAGACTCGAGCGTCGGTGGCTCCGACAAGAAATGGGTGCCCGCCCGGACCAGCGCGCCGTCATAGATGCGCCAGGCCAGCTTTTGCGTGCAGACATCGATACCCATGATCGCCGCAGTCGTGAGATGACGGAGCAAAGCCATCTGCGTAATACGACAGAATATCAGAGGGTGCGCGGAGCGCCCGGCCACCCATGACTGGGCGATGTCGTGGTGTACATGTCCAGCGGCGGCCAACGCCAGCCAGACATTCACATCGGGCAGATCGCCACTAAATCCAGTCATCGAGCTGGGCCGCCGTCGGATTGATGACGTGCTTGCCCTTGCGCTTCAGCACTAAGAAACCGCTCTTGCTGCTCAGCCGACCGCGGGCGACCGCCGGATTGCGCTGCGCATGGGGCTGGAGTCGCTGCCGCAACGCCGCCTCGATGACATCCCGCAAGCTCACTCCTTGAAGCGCGGCAGCGGCCTTGGCTTCCTTGAAAAGCGGATCCGGCAGATCAATGGTGGTTCTCATAAAAGCATATTTATGCAGGGAGCCAGCCGGGGTCAAGTAACCAAGCTGCTGGAAAATCGCTTCACCCTCACTCCGTCTCAATGCGCTTCACCTCCTGTTCCTCGATGGCATAAATCTCCCACGGAGTGAGCCTGGGGGTCGTGAGCGATTCCAGCGAGCAGGCGTTATCTGCCTCGCGATGGCACCTTATCGCGTCTGCCCCTGAGCGAACCGGCCCTCGACGACGAATTCCAATCCCGCATCAACAAATCCTTGGAGTAGCAGGTGCAGACTTTTCATAAGCAGAGCCAGCATCCCTCAACGCAAGGACCAGCTCCAACGCTGATTCGTGCCGAAGCGCCCGTTGTTCGTACGTGAGCGCCAGATTAGTTTTCAACAAATCAAGACGATCCCCGCGCGGCGGGCGTCTTCTAGAGCTTGTTCAGCATTGGTCACGGTGCAAAATTACTGTCGGACACTTCTTCGCCGCAAGAGCCGAAATAACTACTCCTCAGAAACCCTGCCCTGCCGCTTCGACTTGATTTGGGCGCGGTGACGTTTGCCCTGGATCATCCGCAGTTTTTGGCCGCGCGATTTTCCGCGTTTTTGACGGCGGACCAATTCCCGCGCCGCCTGCGCCTGATTCGCGGCTTCCTTTCGGCGCCATTCCAATTTTTCCGCGAGTTCGTTCCAAGCCAAGAGCCGATTGAGCGTTTGGCTGCGTTCCCGCTGACAACGCACTTCCACGCCGGTGGGTTTATGCTGGAGACAAACCGTCGACGAGGTCTTGTTGATTTTCTGTCCGCCCGCACCCGACCCGCGCACGAAACGCTCTTCGACGTCTTCCGGCCGCACGCGGAGGGAAACAAAGCGTGCGCGCAACGGCACTTCTACGATGTCGGGAAAATCGGCCATCATTTGTTTTAGCCATAAAGAAACGCAAAAATACACGCAAAAGCCCGGAAAATTTCGGGTGAGCCACGGCGATTTTTATCCTTTTGATGACATTTCATAGCCTTACACTGAAA
>JBEPTW010000111.1:0-12532 GCA_041691855.1 Verrucomicrobiota bacterium
TTTCAGAGAGAAATCTCAAGCGAATGATTGCCTTCTACCGGGAATATCCACGGCTATTTTCAATTGTGCCGCAAGCTGCGGCACAATTGCGATCGCCTCGAAAAGTGGCGGCACAGGCAAGGCGAAGTCCGGTCGCGGCTCTGGCTACCGCAATTGTGCCGCAGCCTGCGGCACAATTGCCGTGGTTCCATCATGTGATCCTGATGGAGAAAGTGAAGGACCGTGCCTCGAGGGTTTGGTACATGCAGGCTGCAGTCACACACGGCTGGTCGCGCAGCATTCTCACCCTCCAGATCAAGTCCCGCGCCCATGCCCGCGCGGGACGCGCGATCCACAATTTTCGTGAAACCTTGCCCTCGCCGCAGTCCGATCTCGCCGAGCAAGTATTGAAGGATCCTTATGTCTTCGATTTTCTTGCGCTAAAAGCACCCTATCACGAGCGCGAATTGGAGGCGGCACTGCTTGATCAAGTTCAGAAATTCCTGCTCGAACTTGGCCAGGGTTTTGCGTTCGTCGGTCGACAGTGGCACCTCGAAGTCGGCGAAGACGATTTTTATCTCGACCTGCTTTTCTATCACCTGCGCTTGCGCTGCTTCGTGGTGGTGGATTTGAAGTGCGGTTCATTTAAAGCTGAGTACGCCGGCAAAATGAACCTCTATTGCAATGTGGTCGACGATCGCCTGCGCCACGCGGACGATAAACCCACCGTGGGCTTGATTCTGTGCCAGGACAAAAACCGGATAGTCGCGGAGTATGCGCTCCAAGGCATGCAAAAAGCCATCGGCGTATCCCAATACGCCATGACTCGTGCGTTACCAAAAGAATTTCGCTCCAATCTGCCCACCATCGAGCAAATGGAGAAAGGTCTGCTTCCACTCGCCAGAGCAAAAAAATCCGCAAAATTTGCCGATCAAAGAAAACGATTTAATGACGCCTCAAACTGAGGGTGATGGCACCGGCTCGACTTGCAAAAACTTCATGCGTCGCTTGCCGGCATGCGGCGGTTGCGCGGCGCGCTCCTCTGGCGTGCGATAAGGCCGACGCCGATACCCCGGACGCGTGAGATCGGCGGCACATTTGAGCTGAAAATCCTGCATGCGTTGGAAAACTTCCAACAGCTGCGTCGGGTTCTCATATCGATCCAGTCCGGAACGTTCCAATACCATCAGCAATTCATGCACCGCTTCGAGCGTCGAGAGACACCCTTCCTGCGGCTGCTGCTTGATCACGAAACGGCTGGGCGCCGATGGCGTGAACATGATTCGAGGGAGTCGCTGCAAACTGGGGCTCAATCGCAGAATCTTGCGTGCACCGCCCCACGTCGCATCGATCAGAAAAACCACGAGGCGCCGCCCTCCGAGGTCGGTCGACTTCAAATCGCCTTTGGAAAGATTGCGCGCCTCGCGTCCCGGATAAAGCAACACAGGATAATTCTTCGGATCGTCAATGAGCGCCTGCACCAATTCGTTTTTGTCGAACCCCTCGCCCATCCGCAGCTCGCTATTCGGCAAACAGAGGTGCGTGAGCCGGCCGGTGCCCGCTTTCTCCTGTTTGAATTCCTTCGGGCTCATGAGGAAAACGAATCGCGTGCGCGTCGCCATCGGATGCAATGTCGGACACCAGCACAGCGGCTGCGGCCAGAAACATTTGTAACACATTACGCGACTCATGGGAGGATGGTTGCAAACGAATGCAGAGCCCAAAGACGAAAGGCAAGATCACCCCTGATTCGGTCCGCCGAGATCGATCCGTAGGTTGCGAGCTCGCCTCGCAACGTAGCGCGGCAAGCGCGCTACCTACATCCAGATCCATCGTGCGCATCGGCTCCCAGTCCACCGCCCGCAATCAGCAGACGGCACACTCCACGTCCGGAGCCGATCAGTCGCAGGGGTTCCCCAAAGTTTTGCCCGTTAGCAAAACTCATTAGCGGTTACCCAATTCCAAATCCTCATCACTCAATTTCCCTCGCTCGTTTGACTGCCATGCGAATTGACTCCCCATCACTCCGCATCGCGTTCACCGTGACCGTCACATGGCACTCATCGGCAAACGCAACCTGCTCTCGATCGTCCGCGGCGCTCCGCCCGGATTTTATCTGGACGGCGGCACCCACGGCGAAATTCTCCTTCCCGGTAAATACATTCCGGCCGGCGCGACTCCTGGCGGCACGATCGATGTCTTCGTTTACCGTGATTCCGAAGATCGCATGGTCGCCACCACGCAAAAACCGCTCGTGCTGCTCGGCCAATTCGCGGCCTTGAAAGTCGTGGGCGGCGACCGGCGGATCGGCGCGTTTCTCGATTGGGGACTCGACAAGGATCTGCTCCTTCCGATGCGCGAAATGCATGGACCGGTCAACCCCGGTGAGAAAGTGCTAATTCAAGTAG
Source organism: Verrucomicrobiota bacterium (assembly GCA_041691855.1). GTDB lineage: Bacteria > Verrucomicrobiota > Verrucomicrobiia > Opitutales > Opitutaceae > Lacunisphaera. The sequence goes on from JBEPTW010000111.1 coordinate 2,388, forward strand.
CGCTCGACGAACGTTCCGATCGGCTGATCGCCAGCGCGCGCCTCAACAAGCGACTCGAATTAACTCCGATCGACCTTTATCAGCCCGGCGACGCCGCAAAACTGATGGTGATGAGCGAAAGTCCGCTCGGTTATAATATGATCGTGAACGATCGCCATCGTGGCCTACTTTATCGCACCGACCTGCGCGACCCACTGCAAATCGGCGAGATTGTGGAAGGCTACGTCCGTAGCGTGCGCCCGGACGGCAAACTCGATCTCGCCCCCGGCCGGACCGGATTTCGCCGCATCGCGTCCGCCGCCGAGGTCGTGATGGAACAACTCCAAGCCCGCAGCGACGGCTTCATGCCTTACCACGACAACAGTCCGCCCGAGCGGATTCGGGCGATTTTCGGCTTGAGCAAAAAAGCCTTCAAGCAAGCCATCGGCACGCTCTTCCGCGAGCAACGCATCTTCATCGACCCAGACGGAATTCATCTGGTAACGCCGAAAAACAAAAGCTGATACAGCCCACGTCGAGGTCGCCGTGGCTCCAATAAACGCACTGGAACACGGGCGACCCCGCCCGTGGTTTTCCCGACTACCTCTGATTCTGCTTTGTGCCATCGCAGCCTTTGTGGTTCAACCTCCCAACTACCGATAACTCTCCCGCCATGAAACCTCTTCCCGTCCAACCCACGAACTCCTCCACGCCGCGCCAAATCGTGGTGCGCGAAGTACCCATCGAACTCTGCCAGTTCATCAAATTCGGCGGTCTCAGCGAAAGCGGCGGTGAAGCGAAGCAACTCATCACCGAGGGCCGCGTGCAACTGAATGGCGTGGTCGAAACCCAAAAGCGCAAAAAACTCGCGGTCGGCGATCAGGTAAAAGTCGATAACCACACCATCATCGTGAAACTCGCCTGAACCGGCTGAACTCGCGCCGACCGCGCGTCTTCGCCTTGCTGCTTTCATTTTCCATGCTGATCAACACCGCAACCCTGGCCGAGCATCTGAACGATTCCACGTGGGTGATTTTCGATTGTCGGCACGACCTCATGGATTACGCAAAAGGCGAACGCCTTTATCGCGAGGGCCATATTCCTGGAGCCCATTTTGTCTCGATGGAGAGCGCGCTTTCCGGAACAAAAACGGGCACCAATGGGCGTCATCCACTGCCGTCACCCGAGAAATTTGCCAGTTTCCTCGCCTCGCGCGGCGTTTCTTCCGGCTCGACGGTGGTCGCCTACGACGATGCCGGCGGTCTTTACGCTGCGCGACTGTGGTGGATGGCGCGCTGGATCGGAATTAGCTCCGTGGTCCTCCTCGACGGTGGAATTTCAAAATGGGTGGCGGAAAATCGCGAAACCACCCAAGCAGTGCCCGCTCCACGACCGGCTGAGTTGCACGTTCACGTCGACCCGACGATGATTCAGGACGCCGACACCGTGCAGCGCAATTTGTCCGATCAGTCTCGCGCGATCATCGATTCGCGCCCGGCCGAACGCTTTCGCGGCGAAGTCGAACCCATCGATCCCGTGGCCGGACACATTCCCGGCGCGCTCAATCGGTTTTACAAAGCCAACCTGAACGCCGATCTCACGTTCCGGCCGCGAGCGGAATTGAAACAGGAATTCTCGGCACTCATTCAATCGCGTGCTCCCGAAAATATCGTGAACCAATGCGGTTCCGGCGTCACAGCCTGCGCGTCGATCTTCGCCATGGAGTACGCCGGATTGCCCGGCTCCAAACTTTACGCGGGCTCATGGAGCGAATGGATCAGCGATCCGACGCGGCCCGTTTTTCTGGGCCCCGCCAACTCAAAGACGGGGAAGTAATCATGTCATTTTCCTCGCTAGGTTTGCTGGAACCATTGGTGCGCGTCGTCACCGAGCGCAACTACACGGCGCCGACCCCGATTCAAACCGCGGCGATTCCTGCCGTGCTGCAGGGTCGCGACGTTCAGGCATCAGCCCAAACTGGCTCCGGCAAAACCGCCGCTTTCGCACTGCCGATTCTTCAACTCCTCGCGGCCGGTCAACGCGAGCGTGGCCGTTTTATCCGGGCCTTGATCCTCGTTCCGACCCGCGAGCTCGCGGCGCAAATCGGCGCTTCGTTTCGCGATTACGCCCGTCATCTCCCCGCGCCGGTGAAAACGCTCGTCGTGTACGGCGGCGTCTCGATTAATCCGCAAATGATGGCCCTCGGCGGCGGCGCCGACGTCATGGTCGCGACTCCTGGTCGCTTGCTCGACTTGATCGATCACAACGCCGTTTCTCTCTCGGCAGTTTCGATCCTGGTGCTCGACGAGGCCGACCAACTTTTTTCCCGCGGATTCACCGATGAATTAAACCGAATCCTCGCGCTGCTGCCGAAGCGGCGCCAGAACTTGCTTTTCTCCGCGACGTTTCCCGCCGCCGTGCAAACCCTCGCGGAATCCGTGCTGCACAACCCTCTGCGCGTCGACATCCCAGCCGAACCTTCTTCAAAACCCGACATTCTCCAGCGCGCGATCGAAGTCGATCCACCGCGACGAACGCAATTGCTCCGCCACTTGATTGAAACCAACGGCTGGACGCGTGTCTTGGTATTCGTCGCCACCAAATACGCCACCGAACACGTCGCGGAAAAACTCCGCAAAGCCGGCATCGCCGCCACCGCGCTTCATGGCGAACTCAGCCAAGGTGCCCGCACGCAGGCGCTCGCAGATTTCAAGGCCTCGAAAGTTCAAGTCCTCCTCGCCACGGATGTCGCCGCGCGCGGCATCGACATTGCCCAATTGCCGGTGGTGGTGAACTTCGACTTGCCGCGCTCAGCCGTGGATTATACGCACCGCATCGGTCGCACGGGACGTGCCGGCGAAAGTGGTACGGCCATTAACTTCATCAGCGCTGGGACGCATGCGCATTTTCTCCTGATCGAAAAACGCCATCACCTGGATTTGTCGCGCGAACAAATCGAGGGTTTCGAGCCAATTGAAACCGAAGTGGACGTGCCGGCCACCGACGGCGGCGGCATCAAGGGCAAGCGGCCGAACAAAAAGGACAAATTGCGCGCCGCCGCCCGCCGCGCCGCTGGTCAATCCGACGAACCTCGACCAACGCCGAGTTCTCCGCCTTCCGCGGAAAAGAGATTTTCCTGGCCGCGACTCCGGTGAGCGCACAGATCAACTCGCTAAAATTGTCCTTCTGTCGATTTCGACATACATAGACCCAACCCTGCATCGCAATGCCCGTGCAATTTAAAGACTACTACCAAACCCTCGGCGTCGCGCGCACCGTGTCGGCCGACGAAATCAAACAGGCGTTCCGCAAACTCGCCCGCGTCCATCATCCCGACGTCGCTAAAAACAAGGCGACCGGTGAGGCAAAATTCAAGGAGATCAATGAAGCGTACGAAGTGCTGGGCGACCCGGAGAAACGCAAACGTTACGATGAGATGGGACCGGATTGGCAAAGCGGAGCAGCCGGCGCGCCACCACGCGGATCGCATCAACAAAGGCCGGGCACCACCGGGGAGCCTGATTTTGAATTCGGCGGCACGGGCTTCAGTGACTTTTTCGAATCTTTCTTCAGCGATCGCCGCGCCGGTTCCCGTCGTTCCGGTCGCCCCGAAAGCCGGACCTATGAACACGACGAAGACACGTTCGTCCAACCCGGCCGCGACATTGAGGCCGATTTGTTAGTTACCTTGGAAGAAGTCGTTCTCGGGTCGCAACGCAAAGTGACGTTGCGTCGTCCCGAAATGGACGGCGCGGCGGCGAGGAATAACACTTATCAAGTCCGTATCCCCACGGGCATGCGCGAAGGACAACGCATCCGTCTCGCCGGTCAGGGCGGCCCCGGCCACGGCGGCGGCGACGCGGGTGATCTTTATCTCCGCGTCCGGCTCGCGCGACATCCGGATTTCACGGTCGAGGGCGATGATCTTCTCTGCGATCTCGACCTTGCGCCGTGGGAGGCGATTTTGGGGGCGAAGGCAAAAATTCCCACGCTCGACGGTCCGACCATTCTTCGGGTGGCGCCAAACACGGACGCTGAAACGAAATTGCGCGTCCGCCAGCGCGGACTTCCGCGCGAAGACGGCACGCGAGGCGATCTCTACGCCCAAGTTCGCATCAAGACGCCACCGACCATTTCTGCGGAAGAAAAAGCGCTGTGGGAAAAACTTGCCCAAGTTTCCAAGTTCAATCCCCGCGAGGAAACGTAGGGTGTCCGTCTCGGTCATTGCGAGCAGCGCAACGACGACGGTAAAAGCGTGTAGAATATGGGCGAAAATTGCGGGAGGACTCGAACCCTTCGCGAGAAATGCCGGACCCATCTGGCGGCGGAAGAGTCTAAAGAAGAGAGAGCTCAACCCCTCCCGCGCTATGCTACCTAAAATCAAAAACTTTTACGGCGCCAAGCTCGGCGCTTTGGACGGAGACATTGGTCACATCAAGGATTTCTACTTCGATGACAGTTCCTGGGTGGTACGTTACTTGATCGCTGACACTGGCTCATGGCTGACGGGGCGCCAGGTTTTGTTGTCGCCGCATTCGTTCGGAAAATGGGACGAGAGCGCCAGACTGCTTCACATCAATTTGCGAAAAAAACAAATCGAGAATAGCCCGGCACCCGACACGCATCGGCCGGTTTCGCGACAATACGAAATCGAGTTCTACCAGTACTACGGCTGGCCGACTTATTGGGAAGGCACTGGCATCTGGGGCTTCGGCGGTATGCCGCTTGCCATCCCGCCGCCCGGGATGATCGACCGACCGAAGACGACTAACTTCTCTCGCGAAGACCAGCATTTGCGCAGTACGAAGGCGGTCGCCGGTTACGCCATCCAAGCCGAAGACGGAGAAATTGGCCATGTCACAGGCTTCCTCGTCGACGAAAAACAATGGTCCATCCATGATCTCGTGGTCGAAGCCGGCAAATGGTATTCGGGTAAGGAAATTCTAATTCCGGTCGGAAAAGTGAAGCGCATTAACTACGATGAATTGGCCGTATCGGTGGCGCTTACCCAGGACGATATCCGACGTACAGCGGAAACCGAAGTTGCGCATCACCGGACAGAATCGTCGCGTTGATCAACCGGCGCATTTGTAATTTGAGCAGTTTAAATAGAGTTGTAGCGGAATGCGTCTGTTGGAGCCGAGGGCGCTGACCCCGGTCTGAGAGCAAGACATGCAACCACCGGGGTCAGCGTCCCCGGCTACAGGTTTAATGAAACCGCTCTAAATCGCATTCCAACCGCGTAACGTCCGCCGAAAGAGACCATACGTGATCTACCCGACCCTGACTTAACGATGAAAAATTCTATCCATTCCACTGACCTGACCGCAACCGTACGCGCTCTGCTGGCGCCGGGAAAAGGTCTCCTCGCAGCCGACGAAAGTTTTCCAACGATTGAAAAACGCTTTAATGAAATTTCGCTTCAGTCCACCGAAGAAACCCGTCGGGCCTATCGCGAAATGCTGTTCACCACGCCGCAGCTTGGACGATTTATCAGCGGTGCGATTCTTTTCGACGAAACCCTGCGGCAAAAAACCAGTACGGGCGCCACGATGGCCTCCGTGTTGGTCAAGCAGGGCATCGTGCCGGGAATCAAAGTCGACGGAGGTACCGTCGCGTTGGCTGGATCGAAAGGAGAAAAGGTCACGCAAGGATTGGACGGCTTGCGCGAACGTCTCGCGACTTATCGCAGACTCGGCGCGCGTTTCACCAAATGGCGCGCGGTGTTTGCCATTAGTGCGCGCTTTCCGACCCGGCACGCCATCGAGACGAACAGCTGGGTTCTCGCTAGTTTCGCCACGTTGAGCCAAGAGGCCGGTCTGGTTCCGATCGTGGAACCCGAGGTGCTGATGGACGGGCCGCATTCCCTCGCCCGCTGCGAGGAAGTCACCACGGCCGTTTTGAAAAACGTCTTCACCGCCCTCTTTGAGCAACAGGTCGAATTGGAAGGCATGCTGCTCAAAACGGGCATGGTTCTTTCCGGAGCCGAAGCAACCGAGCAAGCGACTCCCGCACAAATCACGGCAGCGAGCCTGCGGTGCTTCCGTCGAACCGTGCCCGCGGCCGTGCCGGCAATTGTGTTTTTGTCCGGCGGCCAAAGCAGCCAAGCCGCCACCACGCGTCTTTCGGCGCTCTGTCGCGCACCGCATCTGCCTTGGAAATTAAGTTTCTCGTTCGGTCGTGCGCTTCAGGCGCCTGCGATCAAAGCCTGGCAGGGAAAACCTGAAGGAGTCCGCGCCGCGCAAAAAGCTCTCTACGATTGCGCCCGACGGAACGGAGCCGCCGTCCGGAATCAATCGGCCTGAGGTTCATTTGACCTCAAGAAGCAAAAGGTCGCGAAGCTCTGATCGCAATTCATCCTCTCCTCTGCGGTCTTTGCTTCCTTGGTGTAAAAGATCTGATCGCTGATCGTGGTTCGGAAAAACGCCGTCACCGAGCAATTAGCATTTAACGACCACGCATTGTCGGTTTTCTTCCGACATGCTCAGTCACCTTTATTTAATCCGCCACGGTGAAACGGCTTGGTCGCTTTCCGGCCAGCACACGAGTTACACGGACCTACCGCTGACGGAAAAAGGCGAGGTCGACGCGCGACAACTCGCACAGCGCTTCGGCTCCGTGCGTTTCAACGAAGTATTCAACAGCCCGCGTCTGCGCGCGCAGCGCACCTGCGAGCTCGCGGGTTTTGGCAGTCGAAGCAAAATCGAACCGGACTTGGCCGAGTGGAATTATGGTGACTACGAGGGATTGCGCACCACTGACATTCATAAAATCCATCCGGGATGGACGATCTTCACCGACGGATGTCCCGGCGGGGAATCTCCCGCCGAGATCGCCGCGCGCGCCGACCGGTTGATCGCGCGTCTGCGCAGCCGCGAGGGGAAAGTGGCGGTGTTTGCCCATGGTCATATCGGACGCGTCCTCGCCGCGCGCTGGATCGGCGAATCAGTGGCGTTCGGTCAGCACCTTTTGCTCAGTCCCGCATCGGTTAGCATCCTCGCCTACGAACACGAGGACCCCGATCAACCCGTTATCGCGCTCTGGAACGACGGCGCCTGTTAGATATCGCCCGATGAGCTGACGCGGCACGCGTGACACCAGCTAAACGAGCAACGAAGTTCGGCGTCGCTACAGGCCTCCGTGCCTGTAGGATTGGTAGCGCGAGTCCAACCCAACAGGCAGGGACGCCCGTTGCTACAGGACACATCGTTTAGTAGGTTTGCTATGCGACCGATCAATCGATCGCGACAAAATCCACTCACCCGCTCAATACTCCACATCGCGACAACGTCCCTCGAGTTTCGCCGCGATGGAGGCGATCTGAAGCGGCGTCAAAATCGTCGACCCGCTCGGCAAAAATTTCGCGAGCCCCTTCGGATTAGTTACCCGACAAAGACGCGGATCGCGCGACGGTTTCATTTCCACCCACCAGCCCGGCAACGTTAGAATCGGAATGACCAAAAACCGTTCGCCCACCTCGGCAGCCAAAGTGTCAGCCAGCCAAACCGCGTTACGCTCGGTTTGCTCCAGACCGTGACTGTCCTCGCCCCACGGCCAGACCAGCGCATGGCCGTCAAAGTAGACCTTGTGGTCGTCGAATCCCGGCCGCGCCGCGCCTTTGCGCCGCGTTTTTGTCTCGATGATGAACACGCCCGCCGGTCCCACGGCGATGTGGTCGATATTGAATTTGTGTCCATTCGCCGTCGCCGGCACGTCGTGAAAAATGCGCCAGCCCTCGGCTTTCAGTGGCTCTAAATATTCGGCCACCAAGCGTTCACCAAAATAGCCGAGATAACGATTACTGCTCTCACGAGCCTTCGCCGCAAACCAACGCGCCGACCAGATGAAGACCGCGATAAAAACCATCAACGTCACGGCCACGCCGACGATTTGGAAATCCTTGGGCAGTTTAGTGGTCCCGAGCAGCAGCAACACGCCAGCGGCCGCCGGCGCGGTCGCGGCCCACATCATCCACATGAAGCCCTCTTCATCGAATTTCCGGACGAGCGTGAGCTGCGTTTCGCCCGGTGCCCTCAACAGCTTGAGGTCATCGCCAAAGGGCAGCCGCATTTTTCGCTGCCGCTTGTGCCACCAGATCATGGCGGCAATACTGCCTATGAAGAGCACGAGATAAACGAAAAGAAAAAGAGTTTGAGTCCAAGTCATGGGGAAAGCAGCGAAAGAAAGCCGGGCTGTTTGAGTGCGCTGCGAGTGACGCCATTCTCTTCCCGCCCGTCAATCCCCGCCTTCGAAGTGTGCCCCTCGGGACCGCCGAGCCCCAGCTCGGCCTCAGGGTAAATCTTGAGTCCACCTCAATTGAGCATTGATTTGGCCGCATCGCCTCAATGCCCATCCCCCTCGAACGCTTTTCCTTTCATGCGATCCCCTCGTTGCAAAAGAATCTTCCTGTTTGTTCTCGGCGGCTTGTTGTCCTGCCCGCTCTTCGCCCAACGGCCGAACCCGGCGATGAAAGCGAAGGGTATGTCGGGCAATCCCATCTTTGCGGGTTGGTACGCCGATCCGGAAGCGGCCGTGTTCGGCGACAAGTACTGGATCTACCCGACTTATTCCGACGACTTTGGCCAGCCGGACCGTTCGCCGACGCTTTCAAAACGGCAGATAGAGCTGCGGAAAAACACCATTTCGTCCGGGTATCTCAGCCAGACTTTTTTCAATGCGTTTTCCTCCAAGGATCTGGTCACATGGACAAAGCATCCGCATGTCTTGGACATCAAGAATGTTTCCTGGGCCGCCTATGCCGTGTGGGCTCCGGCGATCTTTCACGCGAACAACAAGTATTACCTCTTCTTCAGCGCCAACAGATATCCAGAACGATAGCCAAGTCGGCGGCATCGGCGTGGCCGTGGCTGACACTCCCGCCGGGCCGTTCATCGATGCGTTGGGCCATCCGCTGATTGATAAATTTCACCACGGCGCGCAACCCATCGACCAGTTTGTCTTTTGCGACGATGACGGACAGATCTACATTTATTTCGGCGGGTGGAAACACTGCGACGTCGCCCGACTAAGTCCCGATTTGCTGAGCGTCGTGCCATTCGCCGACGGCGAAACCTTCAAGGAGATCACGCCCGAGTCCTACGTGGAAGGTGTGTTGATTTTTAAACGGAAAGGCCGGTATTACCTGATATGGTCGGAAGGCGGCTGGAGCGGCCCCGACTACAGCGTCGCCTATGCGATCGGCTCTTCCGCCTTGGGACCTTTCAAACGCGTCGGAAAAATTCTTCAACAAGACCCCGCGATCGCCACCGGTGCCGGTCATCATTCTGTCATCAGGATTCCGGAGACCGATGACTGGATGATTGTGTATCATCGCCGACCGCTCGGTGAAACGCAGGCCGGTCATCGGGAAACCGCCATCGATCACCTGTATTTCAACGACGACGGCACCATCAAGCTCGTCAAGATCACCAACGAAGGCGTGGAGCGGAGAACAATTTCCAGCTCATCGAAATAGCCCGCGATCGGGCCCGTTGCGCGGGGTCAGGACGGGCAGCTTAATGGACCGCGGGGCTTGTTTACCGCCGCACAACTGAGGGACGCACTACTTTTTCTTTCGTGCCGGCGCACGCTCCCTCAGAGCGGGATAAGTGATCTGCGTACCTTTGACCTTGGCAAAGCTCGTGAGCACGTGCGGCTGTCGGCGGGTTGCGCTCATGATATCCTCACCGCGGACTTTGCGCACGAGCAGCGCATCCTCGATCAGCGAACGATGGCAGCGCCACGGCACCGCTTCCGCGCACATGAGCGCGAGCCGGTCGGTTTTCGCCCATTCGATCAAGGTCGCAATGGCCTCCACAAACGCCGGCGTCTGCATGTAGTCGGCATAACCCCGGAACGAGGCGTTGCGCCAACCAAGGTTGACCGACTCCTTGGTCGTATGTCGCAGCCCGCCAAGCGCCGGCGCGTGCACATAACCGATGTCCGCCCTTTTCAGTGATGCAGGCAGCATGTCGCGATTAAATTGCGGATTATGCCGCGAACGCGGCACGGTCCGAACATCCACGACCCGGGTGACGCCGTGGGCCAGAAGCAGCGCGATGAACTCATCGATCGGACGCGTGGAGTGCCCGATCGTTAATACGGTAAGAGAGTAAGCGTACAACTCTGACAGGGGGACGGGGGCCGCGAGATTTGCTAGACTCGCG
>JBEPTW010000112.1:0-12498 GCA_041691855.1 Verrucomicrobiota bacterium
GCCGAGTGGATCGAAGACGGAAATCTCCCCGACCTGCTCAACCAATACAACGCGCACCATCCTGAGAAACGCCAGACGCTCGACGGCTACATTAATTACTGGGTATTGCGTCCCTTCATCATCGCGAAAGGCAACAAGCGCGGAAATATCGAGATCGATGCGGTCGTCGCGCCGGACAACATTTCGCACCGCCGCGCCGCCGAACTGACGGGTGGCGCCGTGTTGAACATCGAGAGTGATTTTTCAGAACCGTTGGCCGCGCTCGGTGATCGTATCGCCGACACCGTCGCCGTTGCACTCGATCCAGTGCAAGCCGGAGCGACCTTTTACAAGAAGAGCCTCCGCGTGTTGGTGGATGGACAAGAGATTTTACCGGATCCAAAAAATGGCTACATCTACGACGAGCTGACGCACACCATCCGCTTCCAAGGTGCCGCCAAGAAAAAGGCGTTCGCTGCCAAAATCGACATCACCTACGAGGAGCATATCTGAGAGACTGCGGCGGACCCCAAGACTTGCTGTTGCCACCCTCTTGGGGGACTGAACGCTTCAGATAATTGATTGAACGGCCATGTCAGACGCGCCGCGCCGATGTCAGTCGAGGGTCGAGCACTTCGGGTGGCACTTAATTAACTGGGCCGCGGTCCTCGGCGCACGGCGATGAGCCACGCCAGCAGCTGGAGGGTGCGCTCGGCATCGGGCATTTGGCCTCCACCCGTAACGAAGGCATTCACGCGTTGCCTCGGCAACCCGAGTAACCGCCCAAGGTTCGCCTGATGACCGTACTTTTTCAGGTGAGGCCGAAGCTGCCGGCGAAGTTCGTTCCACAACGGCGTCGCCCTTCCCGGGCGTAGTGTCTTTCCTCCCCGACCACGCTGCCGTTTTTCAATCCGGAAAGATTTGGATAAATGCGCGACCATTTCTTCCGCCGCATTTTCGATGGCGAGAATCACCTCATTTGGCAGTCCGGGGAAATAGTCACCGCGCATGTCATCTATTACGTGACCTCTCGGATCAAACCGCAGCCCATGAAACCGCCTGAAAAAAGGAGCGCCGGCCAAAAACACACGTCACCTATTAAGTGACGTGTGTTTTGAGCTACCCCCGATCAGACGATGTCACGTATTAAGTGACGTGTAATTCGAACCGCACTGCTGCTAAAAAGGGAACGTAGCGGCCGCATAGTGTACGGGCCGCGCGCTGCTGTTCGCATAGTCCACCCCGAATCTATTCGATGAGTCTACGCTTGGGCGATGGGTTGACGGCGACGGAGGCGTCCGGCGATGAGGCCGGCTTCGGCATATCCTGAGGGGGCTTGACCTTGATGAACGTCATGCAGGTATCCAGGCTCCAGAAATTTTTACCGGCCAGCAACGCTTCCCAGTGGCCCGGACCGATGAGCCAAGCTCGTTTTTTCTCGTCAAATGTTCCGGGCAATTTCTCCGCGTGCACCAATTGCTCAATCTCCTTTACGTCCGGATATAACAGCACGAGGGCATTGTCTTCGCCGCTCACGAGGCGCAGAGGCAGGTGCGCCCCAAGTTCGTCGTCCTTTGCCCAGAGGATAAACACTCGTTCGTCGAGGCTTGTGACCACGAACTCCGCGCTCTTCTCCTTGCCCTCCTCGGTCCAATGGGCGACGAACCTTTCCGTACCCGGAACGAGCGTGACGTGACAGATCCCTTTCTTTCCACCCTGCCAGTCTCCTTCGAGGGTTTCGGCAATGTCCTTGAGGGGTGCGGGGGTGCCGACGGTTTCCTTAAACGCCACGCGGGTACAGGCGGAGAGCAGGCAGGCCAAGGCGAGAATCAAAAACGAGCGCATAGACGGAATGGGGTGGAGAAATTGCGAAAGATAGTCCGCCGCAGGGTGCTCGCAAGAGTCGAATCGTCTTTGCATCCATGGGCCACTGAAAGTTCGCCATCGGCGCGCAGGAGGGGAGAGGAGTGGACAATTTCATCGGCTCCAAGGTAGAACACAATTGTTACCGAATGATTACCGCTATGTCATTTTTTGTCCAAAGCAGACGGTCCCGGTGAGAGTTTAGGAAACAAAGAGGGACGGCTTCGGGTACGACTTCAAAAAATCTCTTTTCACTCGGCCAGTCCTCGGGCCTGATGATCGGCCTATGTCTTTAGGTGTCATCGGCCAGCGTTGTATGAGCGAACGGGAACCCGAATTGGGTCTCGGCGCGGTCGCGAGCGTGGATCGGACGCGGATCGGGATCGAGTTTCCCGCCACCGGAGAAAAACGTCTGTACGCGCTCGGTACGCCGGTGCTGAAACGCGTCCAGTTCCGCGCTGGTGAAGTAGTCGCCACGCGCGACGGCAAAAAAATTACCATCGAATCCGTCGAGGACGAAGCTGGTTTGCTGGTTTACGTCGGACAGGGTCTGCGGGTGCCGGAGGATGTGATTTCGGATGTCACCAGTGTGGCGTTGCCGCAGGAGCGGTTGATGGCGGGACAGGTCGATCCGGGCGAGGTTTTCGATTTGCGCTACCAGGCGTTGCAGGCTCAGGCGCGATTCCGCCAGTCGGAAGTTCGCGGCATGCTGGGCGGACGCCTCGAATTGATTCCGCATCAATTCTACATTTTGCAGGAAGTCGCCTCGCGCCAGATTCCGCGTGTGCTGCTCGCGGACGAGGTCGGACTCGGCAAAACCATCGAGGCGTGTCTGATTTTGCAGCGCTTGCTGGCGGTCGGCAAAGCCCGTCGCGTGTTGATCCTCGTGCCGGAATCGCTGACGCACCAATGGTTCGTCGAGCTGCTGCGGCGTTTCAATTTATGGTTTAGCATCTACGACGAGGAGCGTTGTCTGGCGTGCGAGCAGAGCGATCCGGGGAGCAATCCGTTTCTCGCGACGCAGCTGGCGCTCGCGAGTGTTGGCTTTCTCGCGGGCAGCCCGGCGCGGCGCGATCAGGCGGTCGCCGCCGGCTGGGACATGGTGGTCGTCGATGAGGCGCATCACCTCAAATGGACGCCCGATCACGTCGGCGCGGAATACGCGCTGGTCGAGGAACTCGCAGCGCGCACGCCGGGATTGCTTTTGCTGACCGCCACGCCGACGCAGCTGGGTCTCGCCGGACACTTCGCGCGGCTGCGCTTGCTCGATCCGGACCGCTACAATGATTTCGACCAGTTCCTCGCGGAGAACGAAAGATTTGGCGCGGTGGCCGAAATCGCCGGAAAAATCATCGGCGAAAAACCGCTCCAGCCCGCGGATCACGCGACCTTGAAAAAATTGTTCAACAAGGACCCCGCGCGTCTCGCGCAACATCTCGACGCCCTCGACGCGCAGCAGCCGGGCGCGCGGCAAGCGTTGATTAAGACGCTGCTCGACCAGCACGGCACTGGCCGCGTGGTGTTTCGCAATACGCGCGCAGCTATGAGTGGATTTCCGAAACGCAAATTCTGTCCGGCGCCGCTGCCCGGAAATAATCTCACGTTGCTCGCCCGGATTGCGCGGGAGTTGCAGGCCGAGGAAACCGGCCAGGACACTGGCATTCGTTACTCATTTAAAGATGATCCGCGCATCGACTGGCTGATTGCGTTTCTGACGAAAAACCGTCCAGCGAAGGTGCTCTTGATTTGCAAATCGCAGCGCAAGGTCGTCGCGATCGAAGCCGCCTTGCAGGAGCGGATCAAACTCAAGGTTGGTCTGTTTCACGAGGGCTTGCCATTGATTCAGCGCGATCGGAATGCGGCGTGGTTTGCCGAAGCGGACGGCGCACAGTTGTTGATCTGCTCGGAAATCGGCAGCGAAGGCCGGAATTTTCAATTCGCGCATCACCTCGTGTTGTGGGATTTGCCGCTTAACCCGGGCTTGCTGGAACAGCGCATCGGACGGCTCGATCGCATCGGGCAGACGGAGACAATTCGGATTCACGTGCCGTGCGTCGAAGGCAGCGCGGAGGAATGTGTGCTTGATTGGTATCACCGCGGACTCGATGCCATCGAAACATCGTTGCAGGGCGGGAACGATTATCAGGACAAATTCAAGGAACGTTTGCTGAAGTTAGCGCCCGCTCCGAACGGTTCGGCTGACGGGAAAAAGACCACCGAGTGGGAGGATTTTATCGCGGAGACGATGACATTTCGGGAGGCGCTTTCGTTGCGCATGAAAAAGGGCCGCGATCGGTTGTTGGAATTAAATTCGTTTAACCCCGAGATTGCGACCCGCGTGATCGATCAAATCAAGGCGGCGGATGCGGATCCGTTTTTGAGGAATTTCCTCGGCGATTTGCTCGATCATTTCGGCGTTCGCATTAAGGAGCACGAGGATGGCGATGTCTTTCTCGATCCGAGTCACGCCTACGTGGAGGGATTCCCGTCGATTCCGCACGAAGGCATGCTCGCGACGTTCGACCGTCGGCGGGCGATTGCGCGCGAGGATATTCGTTTTATTTCACCGGACCATCCGCTAGTGGAGGACGCGAGTGATCTGCTGATCGATTCCCAGTCAGGCACGACGGCTTTTGGGCGGATCAGATCGGACAAACCGAATCTGCTGCTGGAAACAATTTTTGTACTCGAAGCCGTGGCCGATTCGCGCTGGCACGTGGATCAATTTCTCGCGCCGGTGCCGGTCAGAATCCTGGTCGACGTGCGCGGCAACGACCTGACTGAGGAACGCAGTGCCGCTGCGCTGAAAGCGGAAGTGGAGGACGCGACGATCCAGCGTTTCCTGGAGCGACCGGGTTTCAATCTTGCGCTATTGAAAACGCTGATCGCGGGCGCGACGGAAATGGCGGAAGCGCGAACGGCAATTTTGAAAACAGAGGCGCGGGCGAAAGCGACCGCGATACTGACCGCCGATCTGCAACGATTGGTCGATCTGCGAAAACTCAACGATCATGTACGGATGGAGGAGATCGGGTTGTTGCGGGAGCAACTTCAACGCGTCACGGCAGCGGTCGACGCAGCGCGGTTGAGACTGGATTCGATTCGTCTCGTCGTGGAAGGGCCGGAGTAGTTGTAGCCACAGGACTCTGGCCTGTGGATTTTCGGGAGAGCGTCCCAGAAGACAGGCGGGACGCCTGTCGCCACGATCAGACAGTTTGCGCTGCGCGCTCCAGTGCGTTTCTTGCCGACTTAACCGGAGCCTTCCTTCAGGCGTTCGCGGAGTTCGGCGATCAGGATGTCGGCGTCGTGGGCGAGGTCGATGATCTCGACCATCACGACGGCAAGCCAGCTCGTCTCGACGAGCTTTTGTTCCTGACACGATTCCATGGCGAGTAGCGCGTCGTCGAAGTAACCCCGCGCTTTGACGAGCCGCACGATCACGTTCGCGCAAAAGTCGAGGCGCGGCGGCCAAGTGTGGCCATTGAGCGCCCCGGCGAGTTTGACACTCGCTTTGAAAGTGCAGTTCACCAACTCGGCCACGGGATGTTCTTCGCCGTCGGCCTCCGTCAGCCAGTTTCGTTCCTCGGTATCATCCGCGACCTGATCCGCGAGTTCGCGGGCCTTGGCGACGAGTGGGTGGTCATCGTTCGATTCATCCTCCGTCTCGGCAAAGCCCAAGGCCTCGTTGCCGGCGCGGTTCATCGCTTCGAGCCACTCGGCATGGTGGGCCAGCTGCTCGATCGTGGGCTCGGGTTCCCCGCGTTCTTTTTTGAGGCGCGAGATTTCCTCCTCCATGATTCTGCCGTAGTCGGCCTTGTCGCCCTCGCGATTCATCCGCGCTTGAATGCGATCGATCAGTTTTTCGCTTTCCGCCTGGAGCTGCTCGGCTTCCGCTTCGGTTGGCGGTTTTGAATTTGAGGCATCCGACTGGTCTTCGTCTTCACGGTCGGAGCTGTCTGCAAAATCCTCGACAGAAAATTCCGATTCTCCGCTGACGGTTTCGCCGAGCTGTTCAACAAAGTTGGTGATCGCGGCGCCATTGCCGGCGCGTTGGGCCTCTTCTTCTTCCGGTGACATTTCCCACGCCGGGTCGCCGATGATTTTCAAATCGTAGCCGGCCGACTCGATGACGACCCGGCCGTTGCGCTCGCTGTACCATTCCAGATAAACGGAATTACCCCAGTGCCAGGGAAACGGTTTGCGCGCCTTATAATATTCGCCGATCTGGTCCATCGGAATTTCGGGCACCTTCACTTTGCGTGAAGCGGTGAAATCGCCGATGGTGCCCTGTTGCAAAGCCGCCAGTCCGTCGAGATCGCCTGGCGTCGGTTGCGGGTTGGTGAATTCCAAGCGACGCCCCGCTAGATCGCGCCACGGATTCCCAGTGAGGCGGAGTTCCAACGGTTCCTCGCGCCCCGCAAACCAGATGCGACCGGTCACGTGCCCACGCACGCGGTTGTCGATTTCCCCTCGTATGACAGAATCCTCAATACGCCATGCCATAGTGGTTCGATGAAGGGGAAAATTGCTTTTGGCGAGTCCCGGTTCCTGAACCGCTTGATTTCCGTGAGTGATACCAAATCAGGTTTGGAAAAGAATTTATTGATAAACAATAAATATGATATTGACGAACGTGCTTTTTGTTTTATCGAAGAACAATAAATGGCGATTTCCAATCCAATGAAAATATTCACTAATCTTCCCGGTAATCTTCGCGCGTTGTTCGCATTTCTGAGAGGCGTAATCATCATCTCGGGTTTAGTTGGCTGCTAAATTTGATCTTTAGTTTCAGCCCGTTTATTTATTTCTCACAGGTTTCAATCACGGCCGGGGAAGTTGCGTTGCAAGTGGATCAGGACTCGATCGCGCTTAAATCGGGTACAGCAAAGCATGGTGCTGTGGCCATGACTTCGCTGAAGGGGACATTGCGGGCGCAAATGGGTGACGGTGATGAAGGTCTCGTGGCGGTCCTGCATCAGACGGTCATGCCCGCGATGTTTGTTATGATCGTTTTCTCCTACATGCTTCTCACCTTTCTCCGTAACTTGTGTGCGAATATTGAAGTCGGGGAAGTTTTTACGAAGGACAATCTCCGCTTGATCCGCGGCATTGGCTTCACTCTCGTGTCGTATAATTTGGCCAATATTGTCATCGGATTTTGGTCCTCCGCTGTGATGGGCAACTATCTTGGCGAAAATGCCATTTTAAAGAATGGTTTGAGCTTTTCAAAGACAGCTAGTTCGGTCCAGTTCGACTTACCGCAATACTTTATCTCGAATCCGGGCGGCTTGCTTGCGGGATGTCTGGTCCTGATGCTGACCGAGGCGTTTCGTCAAGGGCTTGCGCTTAAAACCGAAAACGATCTGACCGTTTGAGCCATGCCTATCCGATTGAATCTCGAACGAGTCATGACGGAGCGGGGCATCAGCCTGACGGAACTCGCGGAACGAGTGGACCTCACGCTCGCCAACCTTTCCATCCTGAAAACCAACAAGGCGAAAGCGGTGCGTTTCAGTACCCTCGAGGCGATCTGTCGCGAATTGAAGTGTCAGCCGGGTGAACTGCTGGAGTTCGTGAAAGAAAAATAGCAGGCCTTTTTTATTCCCGGAAGCTTCACGGGTTTGACTTACCGCGGACCTCGCCATTTAAACGCGGTCGATCCGATGCCGCCGGACGCGGGTCCGGTCGGCCCAGAAATTTTTTGTCAGTTGGCGAATTTATCCACCCACCATGATTAAGTTCCGTACCTGCCCAGCGGTTGCCGTGCTCGCCACGGTTTTGTTTTCGTCGCTCGCACCCCTGCGTGCCGCCTTCCCGGATTATAAGCTGGGCGACGTGGCGACGGAGGATGTCATCACCCCCGTGCAATTGCGCGTGATCAATCCGGACGCGACCGACGCATTGAAAGAGAAAGTGGCTCAGCAGGTTCCTTCGATCGTTCGCCAGACGGTGCCAGCGACAGCGGAGGCCGAGGCGGATCTGCGCGCAGCGATTGCGTCGGCGCGGACAAGTTTCCTGGCGGTGCTCAAGATCGCGTTGAATGGCCGCACGCCGGTCGTGGCCGACATCGATTCGCCGGCGTATGTCGCCGCGATCCGGCAATTTGGCAGCGAGGCACCGAGATATCTGCCGCTGAGCCGTCTCGCGCCGCTGTGGGTGCGGGGAGCGGCGGACGAACCGTTGGAGGAAACTCTGCTCGAACCGTTGCGGGAAGTCATGACCCAACCCATCGTGGCGGACAAAATGGAGGATACCTTGCCGTCAAATCGGCCCGTGGAGTTGATCTCCGTGCAAACTCAGACGGAGAGACCGACGATGTCGGAATTGGAAACGGTCGGCACTCTGATCACGGTCGGCAAGGTGATCGGTCTCGGGCGCGCGCGTCGGGTGGTGGAATCATATTTTTTGTCGGGCGAGGAAGAACTTGGCCAGTTCGCTGCGGAATTTGTCCGCATCAACGCGTATCCCGCTCCCGACCTGAGTGAAATTTTGCGCGCGAAACGATTGGACGGCGTCACGGTCAACGACACGTACGAAGCGGCGGAGGTCCTTGTGAAAAAAGGGCAGACGATCGATCGCAAAGCTTTGAGCGCGCTCGCGGCGGTGCGCGAGAAGAGCCTGATCGGTGCGTTGCAAACCAAGCTCGACCAAGAGCAGACCGTGGCGGGACGGATATCGGAACAGACCAAATGGATCGCAGCGGGTCTCGCCGGGATGTGCATCGGGCTTGTCCTCATTTTCCGTCGCTTGCGCCCCCGCCCCGGGACCGCGCTCGTGCCGGTGTCAGCGGGTTATCAACCATGGCCCGGCTCGGAACAAGCCGCGTTGCCCGGCGAAACCGGCAGCGACCAGTCGTGGCGTGAGCGCGCCATGGCGGCCGAAGCGCAGGCGGCGCGCGCGCAAGAGGCGATCCGCGCGGGAGCCATGGGCATGATGCGCGAGACGGTTTTTCAGACACTTTCCACTCAGCGGGCCGAACTGCTGTCCGCGCAGCAACACGCGGAAGCGGAGATGCGGGATTTGGAGCAAAGGCTTGAGCAACTTCACGCGCCATTGCAGGAACGCATCAAGGCCTACGAAAAGCGAATCGAGGAACTCGAACAGGACCTTGCGGCGAAGGGAGAGGAGAATCGCGAATTGATCGGCGCCCGCATCCACGTCGCCAAACAGCAACTCAACGCAGAACGCGGACGGTTTGGGATGAATTGAAGGATGGGGCGGGGGACATTGGCTCCCGTGGAGACGCTTCTGTGCTGCCGAAAGGTTTCAGCCTGCGAGGCACAGAAGGGTCGATCGCAAAAGACGGTTTCTCAAACCCCACGATTCCCGTCTACTGTCATTCTGAGCGTAGCGAAGAATCCCTGCGCTCACTCGTGGCCTGACGTTCGCTGCCGCGGATGTCATATGAGCCTGCTGGCTGGACTTCACTTCGTTCAGAAGGACAAAGGAGTTTGAAGACACTCCCTGATGGTTTAGCTGCGCTGAATGGCAGCCGCGAAATTGCAGTGACATCGCCGACTAATCGTCTCCGCATGCCATGAACTCACGCCGTGATTTTCGCCAGCGCTTCGCGGAATCCTTTTTTGCGGTCTTCCCCGGCCTGTTTGAATCGGCGCACGATCTGACTCACGCTGGCCGGATGCCCCATCGCCAATCGCTTGGCCAGCCAGTCGTTCGACACGCCGGTGCCGATTCTGAGCAGCGCGGCGAGTTGCGCTTTTTCTGGAGCAGATTTTTTTCGCGGCAGGCGGTCCAGCTTGATTTTGAAAAGCCGCGCGCCGATTTTGAGTTTTTCCGCCCAAAGTATCTCCCGCGCTTCCGGCACGACTTCTCGTCCTTTGGATCGGGCCCGTTCCCAGTCGCGGCCCAATTTCGCGAGATTTTTTTTCCAATCCCGTTTGAATTCGACTGAGCCGACGACGCGCCCGCGACTGATGCGCCGGAACCGACCTTCACGCGAAACCGCGTCTCCTTCGGCCAGAGCCGTCAGGTACTTCCGATACGCGCGCCAGCCCGCTGCGGTGTCGGGCAAGCCGCCGCTTTCCGCGAGCACCGTCGCCGCTACCAGCCAGTCGGGACGATCCTTGCGGAAGAAGGAGGGAAGACTGCTGTGCTTAAACTCTTCGAGTCGGGCCACCGGCACGACTTTCGCGCGGACGGGATTCAGGTGAATATAGTTCGCCACTCGCGCCATGGTTTCGCCGGGTTCGACGTGCAACGATTTGTAGCGGCCCTGAAATGGCCGGCCACCGTCGGCTTCGAAACGATTGAACCGGGTCGCCCAAGTGCCTTGCAACCATTTCATGCCTGCGGCCAGGTTCGGTCGCGGCGTTTCCAACGCCAGATGAAAGTGATCCCGCATGATCACGTACGCGTGGACCCGCCAGCCAAACGCCACCGCCGCCTCGCCGAGGCAAATCTCAAACGCCTCGGCCGCGCCTTTCGGGGCAAAAACCTTCCGGCCCGAAAGGCCTCGATTGATCACGTGATAGCACGCCCCAGGAAATTCCAGTCGTAGTGTTCTTGGCATATCCGCAGACTCAGTCTGCGGCGGCCCGATCTGTCAAGTGCCACGTCGTGACCCTATCAGCCCGTTCCGTCGCCAGCTTCTCCAGGCCGGGTGATTTTGCCCGTCTCGTCTGCGGCCAGCGCGGTCAGGAAAGCAACATACGCGCGCAAACCGGCGTTCGCCGTCGCCACTGTCCCAAACCCATCGCGGCAACAATTACCCCGATTGATCACATAGTAAATCGCACCTTCGGAGTGGGTTCGTAGCTTTCTTTTCGCCAGTTTAAGGCGAAGCCTCTGCCAGCACCGCTCCCCAATGGGCGGGGACGGTGACGCTCACGTTGCGCTTGGTTGGAGTGTAGATGGCTCCGCTCACTTCATCGCGATAACGAGTGCTGGACAGGTCCTTCACCTGATAGTCCACGGACTCTCCCGAGTTATTCAAGATGACCACGACGCGATCTGTCCCGTAGGTTCGCTCGAAGACGAAAAGCCCGCGCGCATTGTCCGTCGACAAGGTGCGGTACTCGCCGCGCAGCAGCGCGGGGTGGCGGTTGCGAATGGCGATCATCAACTGGTAGTGCGCCAGCAGATCTTCGCGTACACTTACCTTGTCCGGCGCGTGGGTGGTGGTCCCATTCACTCCATATACTTCGTCGGCGTAGGTGCGATCGGCCCAGATCATCGGCTTGCGACAGTCGGGATCATTGCCGCCCCACATGCCGACCTCGTCACCGTAATACACCATGGGTGCACCCAGATAGGTCATCTGGAAAATGACGAATAATTTCTGCAGAGCGATCTCGGCGTCGCCCGGACGACGGGTGTTGTAGGAAGGATTTTTGGAGGGAATCGAGAGCTGAAAATATTCCGCCCATTTGCCGAAGTCGCCCAGCTGGCGATTGAGAATCAGCGAGCCGACGCGACCGGTGTCGTGGCTGTCGATGAGGTTCATGGTCACCGCTGCCACGCCCGGCGGATAGGCTTCGCGCAAGCGCTGGAGTTTTTTATCAAAGGCGGAAGCGCTGAGGCGCACGGGAGCGGGATGAAAGAAAAATTGGGCGCAGGCTTGGCCGAAATTGTAATTCATTTCCCCGTCGAATTCGTCGCCCTTTAGATACGGTTTGGCGTCATCATAAGGGAGGACGAGTTCCGCCGAGAGATAGGCGTTGGGGTTGATGCTGCGCACTTCTTTGCGCCACGCTTTCCAAAAGCCGTGGGGCACGCAGTACGCGACGTCCAGGCGCCAGCCGTCGACGCCGTGCTCGATGCCGCGGCCTTTGGGATTCATCCAGCGACGCGTGGCGTTGAAAATATAATCACGGGGGCCCGCAAGCAGACCGTGGTCGTCGCGGGCGAGTTCGGGGAGCGTTTTCACGCCGAACCAACCCTTATAGTCGAAAACGGTTCCCTTGGCGGGATCGTTCCATGAATTGACCTTGAACCAATTTCGGTAGGGCGAGGCCTGCTGGTTTTTGACGAGATCGCGGAAAGCGAAACTTTTCACACCCATGTGATTGAACACTCCGTCGAAGATGATGCGCATGCCCGCGGCGTGGACTTCATCGATCAGCTTGAGGGCGAGTTCGTCCGCGCGGGTCCAGACCCAGGACTGCGGGTTCAGCGGATCTTCGTGGGCCATCAACGCCCGGTCGCCGACGGGATCAGGGCCGAAGTTCGGATCCACATGATGGTAGCTTGCCGCGTCATATTTGTGCAGCGATGGCGCGTCGAAGATCGGGTTCAAGTAAATGGCCGTGATACCCAGTTTTTTCAGATAAGGCAGCTCGTCGATGATCCCCTGTAAGTCGCCGCCGTAGCGTCGCCGCTGAATGTGGTCGCCGGAATCCTTGTCGTGATTTTGTTTTTCGTAGTTTTGCAGCTCGTACCAATCCGAGCCCCACGGATGAATCTGCCAGGAACTTGGGGGCTCGTCCGGATAGGCGCCGGCGATATCCTCCACGTGAGGATTGTTGCTGGGATCACCGTCGCGAAAACGTTCGGGGAAGATCTGATACCACACGACGGACTTGGCCCACTCGGGAACAAACTCAGGCTGAGGCGTGGCGGCGTTAACGCGGCTGGCGAGGGCGAGGCAGGCTCCGATCAGGAGTGTAACAAGGCAAAATGTTCTCATGGGTGGCGGGG
>JBEPTW010000113.1:0-12491 GCA_041691855.1 Verrucomicrobiota bacterium
CCGCCGCGATTTGTTTGTTGGCCAGGCCTTCAGCCACGAGCTGCAGCACTTCCCCTTGGCGCGCGGTGAGCTGCGGGGGATCAACCTTGAATGAACCGTCCCGACCCTGCGACCGCCCGCGCGCGTTGCGCTGACGTCTGAGGAACGAAGGACTGAAGGTAATCGTTCCGTCGGCGGCTTTGCTGATCGCTGCGATCAGAATTTCGACCGACGTGTGTTTCTCCAGAAAACCGACCGCGCCCACTTTGATCATCGCCTCGGCATATTCGTCGCCGGTATAGGCGGACAGAATCACAATTTTAGCGGCAGGATTGGAGGCGAGGATTTGTCGCGTGGCCTCCACGCCGTTCAGGAGCGGCATGGAGATGTCCATCAAGATGACGTCAGGTCGATCGGATCGCGCCATTTGCACCGCTTCCCGGCCGTTCCTTGCCTCACCGACCACGCGGAAATTCCCGCCGGACTCCAGCAATGAGCGCAAGCCCTGGCGCACGACATCGTGGTCGTCCGCGATCAATATCGTGATTAAATGGGAGGATATCATTTGCGTTGGACCAGCAACATAATCCCGGTGGACATTTCCACTCTGCATGGCTTGTGAAAGGCTGGACATCTCTTGACCCAACCAGGCGGGCGAAGTTACGGAGTCATTGCGCTTTGCGATCAAGCGCCTGGAATCGTTGCGCCCCCGTCGACGGCGAATAAAACCGTCTGCAAAGGGAAAGGCGGAGTGGGTGAAGCGGATGGATTCCACCAGCCCAAGGCGGACCCGGGCGGCGGACTTCATCGTTGCGTCATCGCGCAGATTTATTTGGCGGGAAGCTGCGCGACGATTTTCTTCCATGTGCCGATGTGCACGGATTTTTTGGGCAGCACTCGCCCCATGGGTGTATGGCTGCGCGGCCCTCGTTGCACCCCAAGGTCAAATTTATCCAAATCGATGAACTCGTCGCCGTCCGAGAGACGGTCCGCCGTTTCGGCCGTGGACACGGTGGCAACTTCGTCATCGGAAAGCAGCGCCAGAATTTTGTCGCGGGTGATGTAATCGTTTTTAGTGGTCTTCATACAAAGGAGTTTAGTTGAGCGAACTGCGTGGAGCGCGGGTCGCGGGTTTCACTAAACAGATTACCCGCGTTCGGACGGCGACGCCATGGGGCATACTACTACTAGCGGCGGCAGCGCAGGTCCGTCGGCAAAATTTCTTCGTTTGATCTCCCACTCCCAATCGACGAGCCGCCGCAGGGAAGATCGTAAGACAGCCCGCCGACTGTCTCCGGCGGAGATTGCGAGCAGAGCTTTGGGCTGCTGACTGGACTCGCGTAATGGTCACCATTGCAACCTAGGGTATTTCACAGCCGAATCCTCCTTGAAGTCTCTAGCAACGATCCGGCAAGGATCCAACCTAGCAGTACGAAGGAAGGTTTCCCGCCGTCTCCCCCTCACGCAGCCCGTCCAACGACCCATTCGTCGCCCAACGGATGACAAAGTAGGACATGACCCCATACCCGGGAATTTCGTTTTTCTTTATTATGCCAACGCTATGGTGTCCGCGAATTCAAAAAAATCAGGGGATCGCAAGGAGCGGGTCGGAACTTCGGAGCCGGCAAACGGCGGCGGCGCCGGTCATCTTGCATCAAGCATTGATCCCGGCGCACCACTCGATGCCGCCGCGCTGCAATCGCTGCGAAATTCCGAGCGGAGCTACCGCCGCCTGTTCGAATCCGCGCAGGATGGTATCCTGATTTTGGACGCAGATTCCGGACGCATTACCGATGCGAACCCCTTCTTGCTCGAATTGCTGGGGTTTTCCATTGCGGAGGTGATGGGGAAAACGGTCGGGGAGCTCAGTCCATTCAAGGACATCATGCCGAACCAAGTGATGTTGGAGCGGCTGCAAGAGGAAGGTTACGTCAAATATGACGATCTCCCGCTGGAAACGCGGGACGGGCGCCAGATCGCCGTGGAGTTCGTCAGCAACGTTTACGAAGCCGGAGACCAGCTCGTCATCCAGTGCAACATCCGCGATATCACCGAGCGCAAGCGGGCGGAGCAGCATCTCGCCCTCCTCACGGCCTGCGTTTCCAATCTCAACGACGTGTTCATGGTCACGGAAGCCGTTCCGCTCGCTGAGCCGGGCCCGAAGATCGTCTTCGTGAACGAATCGTTCGAACGCAACACGGGTTACACCGCGCAAGATGTCCTGGGCCGAAGCCCGCGTTTCCTGCAGGGCCCCAAGACCGACCGGTGCATCCTGGCCGAAATCCATGAGGCGTTGGGACGGTTTCAACCCATTCGCCGTCAGGTGATCAACTATCGCAAGGATGGCACTGAGTTCTGTGTCGACCTGGATATCGTGCCGATCTTCGGCCCGGATCGGAAATGCACACACTTTGCCGCGATCGAGCGCGACGTCACCGACGCCAGGAAAAAAGAAGCCCGGTTTCGCCGGCTGGTGGACTCGAACGTGCAGAGCGTGATTTTTTGGAATACAAAGGGCGAGGTGACGGACGCCAACGATGCCTTTCTTCACCTGACCGGGTTTACGCGCGAAGAAGTGGACAGCGGAAAAGTATCCTGGTCGGCGATGACACCGCCCGAGTACGCTCATCTCGACCAGCGAGCCTTGAAGGAAATTACCGCGAGCGGGGCCTGCGAGCCCTACGAGAAGGAATTTATCCGGAAGGACGGCACGAAGGTGTCGATCTGGATTGGGGCGACGGTCTTCGAGGACAATCCGGAGGAAGGGGTATGCTTCATCCTCGACCTGACCGAGCGAAAAAAGCTCGATCGGCAATTTCTTCGCGCTCAGCGCATGGAGAGCATCGGCACCTTGGCGGGGGGAATCGCGCACGATCTGAATAATATTCTGACGCCGATTATGATGTCTATTGCGATGCTGCGCGAATTGATGATCGACCCGGTGGCCCAGCAACTGTTGGACACGATCCAGGTGACCGCGAAGCGAGGCGCGGACATCGTCCGGCAGGTCCTGACCTTCGCCCGTGGGGTCGAAGGGGAGCGTCATGAAGTTCAGGCGAAGCACCTGCTGCATGAGCTCGAGAGCATCATCAAGGACACCTTCCCGCGCGACGTGCACCTGGAGTTTTTCATTCCTGCCGATTGTTGGACGATTTTAGGCGATCCGACGCAGCTGCACCAGATCTTCATGAACCTTTGCGTAAACGCACGGGATGCCATGCCCGCTGGCGGAAGTCTTTCGATCCAGGTCGAGAACGTCCTGTTCGATGACCAGTACGCGGGGATGAACGTGCAACTCAAGGCCGGGCGCTACCTCAAGATCTGCGTCGCCGATACCGGGACCGGGATTCCCGCCGAAATCCACGACAAAATCTTCGATCCTTTTTTCACCACCAAGGAGGTGAGTCGCGGCACGGGGCTCGGGCTCTCGACGGTTCAAGCCATCGTGAAAGGGCATGGCGGCGCGATTAACGTTTATAGCGAACCGGGGTTGGGCACGACCTTCACCGTTTACCTGCCGGCCATGACTGTCGCCGGAGCCGAACAAGAACAGCTGCCGAACTTCCCCGGGGTGCCGCGAGGGCATGGGCAGACGATTCTGCTCGTCGATGACGAGGCCGCGATCCTGATGATTACCGGCCAGACGCTCCTGGCCTTTGGCTACCGGGTTCTGACCGCGGAGAATGGAGCTGACGCGATCGCAGTTTACGCCCAGCACCGCCAGGAGATCGCGCTGGTTTTAATCGACATGATGATGCCGGTCATGGCGGGACCGGCCGCGATTCATGCGCTACGACGAATCAACCCGACGGTGAGAATCATCGCCACCAGCGGCCTGAATACGAACAACGGCACGCCGCTGAGTGCCCAGGCCGGAAAAGATTTCCTGATGAAACCGTATTCGGCCGATACGCTGCTCAAGGCCATCCAAGCGAAACTGGACGAGGTCTGATCCCAGTCGCACTAGGCTTCTGCACTTTACCCCAAGAGCGCAAAGACCGCCAAGTGCTGGCCTGTTTGATCTCCGCGCAATAAACTAACGCGCAAAAACGCGACGACCAACGATTGAAAGTTCAGCGTAGCCACGGGCCTCCGGCCTGTGGGCAAACGACCCCGACAGGCGGGAGGCATGGAGCCATGACATCGCTTCGTCAGTCTCAGACATCCCTATCCCGAGAAATGAGAGCGAGTACAACTCCGCCGGCCATTCGACAGGCTCAGGCCGTCCTGAGCGAAGTCGAACGGACGCGAACTTCGCGTTAAAATGTCTGGTGAGGGCAAGCCATTTCCTGATCCCACCTTCGCTTGATCGTGCCACCAGCCGTTCGCGTGTCGGCTAAAATTCTGGGTGGTGGGGTCAGGAATATTTTTCGCCGGGCCAAACAAACCGAACTGAAGATGTCTCGCGAAGGATGGAAAGGGGGCGAAGGAATCCGGGCAAAAACGACTTTCGTAACCTTCCCATCCTTCGCGAGACAATTGGTGCTTCAAGCTCAGTTCGTTTCCCCTCTCCCCCACGTTGCACAGGCTGGGCTCAGGATGACTGAGGCTATTGCGCGATCCTCGATAGGATTCGATTCTGTTCTCTGCGTCCTTTGCTTTCTTGGTGTAAAAGGATTGGGCTGTGAGTCTAAGTCATGCAGTCATCGTCCAATTCGAAAACTAGCTACTCAGCGACCACGCTCGCTCGCTGAGCCGTATTCGGAAGACGATCAATCGGCGGGCTGCGGAACCTTGGCAAGATTGGCCGGATCGTAGCATTGAGCGCGGAGTCGTTCGAGGATGGTGGCGTACGTGGCATCGGACAAGTGGCGGTCGCGGGCCAGAATCCAGAGTAGCTTGCGGTTCGGCGTGCCGACCACGGCCCAGCGGTAGTCGGGATCGAGATCCAGCACGAGGTAGGTGGAAGTGAACGGCCAGATAAAGCGGACTTTCCACTCGGCGTTGGTCTCGGTGTTCACCACCCAAGCGGTACCGTGCCACGTGGTCTCGGGAGCATCGAAGCCGCCTTTGCGAAAGGTGAAGTCGTTGCCGAGCTTGCCGTCGGGCCGGACGGCGTAGGTGTCGTAGCTGGCGACCTTCCCGTTTTCGAGAAAGTAGGGAATGTTCGCGATGACATACCAACGTCCAGCGTAACGATTGAGGTCAACGTGTCCGACGGTGCGAGGCGGAGACACGGAGGCACAACCGACGAGCAAAAAAGGCAGCAGCAGTGGGAGCAGACGCATAATAACGCTTATTACGCGCGAGCCGGTCCGCTGGGTGCGTACGCGACCCGGTGCCGCTGACGCTTCATCTAGATTTGGGTGGCCCCTGACAAACGGTTGAAGTCGTAAGCGTCCTTCCCCATTCGGAGGCAGAAATCAGAAGCGTCCTGCTCCCGGCCCGCCGCCCGGGCTACAAACGGGACTGCGATCGAGGATCAAACGGTGCAAGTGAACCGGGCGTATGCAGGCCTTGACCCGGGGAGCAGGCCGGGAATAGTTGCGGAATGGAAAAAATCGGGGAGATGCGCGAAGTGGGAATAATCAAGGCAACTCCCTTGGCCCGTTTTGGTCGCAACCAGCGGCGGGCGGTTCTCGTTGCCCCTCGTGCAGGTTCGCCATTCGGGGTAGCCCGTTTCCGCACTTGGGATGAATTCGCATCATGGCAGAAGAAACGACTGCAGGCGAACTGACCCGCCCGCCTGATGACCGGGATCTCGTGGCCTTGGCCCGGGAGTTGAACCGACTGGGCGCCCACTATGTTGTGATTGGGGGTGTCGCCATCAATCGTCTGGGGTTCATTCGGGCGACGGACGATCTTGACCTGCTCATCGCTCGCGACCTCGCCAATCAACGGTTGGTCAAGCAGGCGCTCGAAATCCTGCCGGATAAGGCGGTAAAGGAGCTGGGTGACGAGGATTTGTCCTCTTGGGTCGTCGTAAGGGTAAACGATGAGATCACCGTCGATCTGATGACCGAGGCATCCGGCATCGGCTACGCCGAGGCAGCAAAATTCATTGAATGGGAGGAGGTCTCAGGGGTGCGGGTGCCGTTCGCCAATGCCGAATTGATGCTACGCTTCAAGCAGGGTCTGCGGGAGAAGGATGTGATGGACCGGAAGTTTCTGGAAGAGCGGAATAAAAAATCGTCACAGGCGAGACAGCTGGACATAGGCTGAAAACATCACGCTTCGACCCTAGAAAAAACATTTTCAAACGGGCGCTATTTTCAATCTGTTCAGGGGTCGAGCCACGACGGCTTCGGTTCGTCCTCATTTTTCCTGGGAGTTCTGGGGTTAAATCCGACGGGATGTTTTCGTCCTAGAGATCATGAATCACCTTGGGCGGAAACGCGGCGCGCAGGGCATTGAGCACAGCCAACACGTCGATGACCTCCTGGGTGATCGCACCGCTGACTGGACTGAGGTGACCAGTCGCGGCGAAAGCCATGCCCATCAAACTCAGGGCCATGCCACCGACCGCGCTCTGCAATGCGATGATCCGCATCCGGCGGCTGATGTGCATGAACTCGTCCACCTTCGTGAGCGAATTGTCCATGATGACCACGCCCGCCGCTTCCGCTGTCACGTCGCTGTTTTGACCGATGGCCATGCCCACGGTTGCCGCCATCATGGCGGGGGCGTCGTTGATGCCATCGCCGACATAGAGCGTTTTCGCTTTGGCGGTTTCGGCCCGGACAATGGCGAGTTTTTCCTCCGGGGTCTTCTCCGCGAAGATTTCCGTGATGCCCACCTGATCGGCGAGATAGCGGACTTCCGATTCACGATCACCTGAGACAAGCAGGACATGCGCGAAGTGATGCTTTGGCCCGAGGTGGCTGACAAAAGGCAGGCTGTCCGTGCGGGGCGCATCGCGAAACCGAAACATCGCTGCGTAGCGGCCGGCGATAACGATCACGCACTCCAGTCCTCCCGAGACGGCCGGTAGCTGCTCGGCGCCCGCGACGGTCTGCGCGGCCAGTTTGTTCCTGCTCGTGACCTGCACGACACGACCGGAAACGGTGCCGCGCAGTCCCTGCCCGGGAGCCTCGCCGACGTCGATCGCCTCGGGCAGCGCGAGCGATTGCGCCTTCGCGGCCGCCAGAATGGCCCGCGCGAGCGGATGTTTCGAGTAACGCTCCAAACTCGCCACGAGCGTCAGGACTTCCTTTTGTTCGAAGCCGGGTGCGACGAGTTGTTCGGTGAGCGTGGGTTCACCATAAGTCAGCGTGCCGGTCTTGTCGAAAATCGCCGTGCGACACTCGGCGATCTGCTCCAGCACCACCGGGCTTTTGACGATGATCGCGCGGCGGGCACATAGTGAGATTGAGCCGATGATGGCGACCGGGATCGCGATAAGCAACGGGCATGGTGTGGCAATGACCAGGACCGCCAGAAAGCGCACTGAATCTCCACTGATGATCCACGCGAGGACCGCGACTGTCACGGCGACGGGCGTATAGATCGCGCCGAGTTGGTCGCCCAGTCGCCGCAAGGTCGGACGCTTCGACTCGGACTCGCGCATGACCTCCATGATTTTCGCGTAGCGGGAATCCGCGGCAAGTTTGGTCGTGCGGATCGTAAGAGCGGATTCGCCGTTGATTGCTCCCGAGATCACGAACGAGCCCGAGGTCTTGGTGATTTGGAACGGCTCCCCGGTAAGATAAGATTCATCCATCACCCCGTGACCCTCGATCACCACGCCGTCCACCGGGCAGATATCGTGCGGATAAATGACGAGGATGTCGCCCACGACCACGTCGAGCAGCGCCACGTCGGTGATCTCCGTTTCGCGTTTGCGATGCGCGATGGAGGGCACGCGTTTTGCCAGGGCGGCCAGCACCGACGATGCGCTGCGAAGGGCAAAACTTTCCAATGCCTCGCCGCCCGCCAGCATCAGCACGATGATGGAGCCCGCGAGATATTGATCCAAGAGAACCGAGGTGATGATGGAAATTCCACCCAGCAGGTCGGAGCCGAAATCACGCTTCAGGAGCTTGAGCAGCAGTTCATAAAGCATCGGCAAGCCGCCGATGATGAGCGTGACCAACAACGGAAGGCGGTAGATCGCCGCTCCGGCATGAAATGCGAATCGCAGGAGGAGATGGGCCGCGATACCCGCGATGGCCAGCGCAGCGATGATCGCGGGCTTGCGCTGCCAGAGCCGGGCGGGCGAATACCACACCGCGGTGGGCTCCGGGGCGGTTGCCTTCACGAAGGTTTTCTCCGGGACGGAGCAAGTTTCAGGACGCACGTGACGGATGGTGTGATCATAAGTTCTTCATTGGTTCGAATGACTCGCAGGGCGCTCCGCATTGACCGTATGCACGATGCAGCGCGTCACGCCGGAATTCACGTGTCGCTCCGCCGGCAAGATAACCCCGACGTGGTTCATGAAGGGAGATGCGCGTCACGACTTATCATGGGGTGTCGCTGGCATCCCAGCAATGGGGTGTTCAACCACCATGGATATCAGTCAGGCGTAGGTCTACACCCCATAGCCTGAGCCGACAAATGAGCGCATGCTTAACGCTCTTCTCGCGACGGGAATCCGCGGCAAAACGCAGGCGCTATGCCTGACGCCTCTCCGATCCAAAACCTAAAATGACGTCCACCGGCTCCACCGCCACTCTCACCGGCTCGCCGCTGCGAACCTATAACACAATCTTCCAGCATCCCGTCTCGCACAATCTGGAATGGCGTCATGTGCTTGCGCTGTTTCGACACATTGCCGAAGTGGAAGATGAGCAAAACGGCAACCTTAAGGTGACCAGGAACGGAGAAAGCGTGGTCCTGCATCCGTCGAGCCACAAAGACGTCGCCGACAAGGAAGAACTGATGGCGTTGCGCCATTTTCTCGAGCGCTCGGAAACGACCCAGCCCGTCACGGACGAGAAACAAGCGCATTGGCTGTTGGTGATCGATCATCATGAGGCGCGTCTTTTCCGCTCGGAAATGCATGGAGCCGTTCCGCAGAAGCTCATGCCGCATGAGCCCAACCGCTATTTTCGGCACGAGCAGAACTCGCCAAATTTATCGCGCGGAAAAGAGAAGCCCGATCCGAATAGTTTCTTCGAGCCGATCGCGAAAGTGCTGCAAGCCGCCGTCCAGCTTCTCATCTTTGGCACGGGCACCGGCAAGAGTAACGAGATGGACCAGTATATCTCGTGGGTGAAGAAGCACCATCCGGAATTGGGCAAGCGGATCATCGGCTCCCTCGTCGTGGATGAGAGTCACCTGACCGACGGGCAGTTGCTCGGAAAAGCACGGGAATTCTACGCGAACCGTTCGAACTAACGCCGATGAAAATTGTGAAGGATAAAATCGTGCAACGGGTGATCCAGTCCCCGCACGAAGCCTTTCTTCAAGGGAACAATTTATCATGAATACATTTATTATTTACGAGAACCCCACGTTGACGCTGGTGTGCACGCCGGCCGATGCGCCGGTGCTTTTTTCGCTCGAAGCCGCAGCCGATCTCACCGGCGTGCATCAGGAAATGATTCTGTACTACTGTCGGGCCGGCCTGATCGACGCGCTGCCCGGGAGAGATGAAACGGAGATATTTTTCGGAGAGAGCGCACTTCATGAAATTCGCCGCATCGAACATTATCGCCGACACCTCGACGTGGGGCGCCGGGCGCTGCCACTCCTCTGCGAACTGCGGCGTCAATCCGATCGCCAGCACATTGAACTCCGGTTTCTGGCCGGCCCCTGATCGCCGACGCGGACAACCCGATCGCGGTCGGCGGGGGTGAGCACCCCATACCGCTTGGCGGCGACTAAGGTTATAGTCACGTGCTCAAACACGTCCGCACCTTACTTTATTTTCAAAAGCACCATCTCCCATGAAAAAAAATGCCTCCCCCGCCATTGCTCCCACTCAGGAACCCAGCGAGAACGCGGTTCGTGACTACGCCTATCATCTCTATCAACAAGGCAGCGGCGCGCCCGGCCATGACGTCGATAACTGGTTGGAAGCCACCGCTTGTTTGAAGGCGGCCATTCCGTCGCACTCCTCGCACAGCCGGCTCCATCAGCATATCAACGGAACGGCCAACCCAAAGCTCCATCTGGCCACGGCGTAGGCCGGGAACCATCCAACAGGAACGCTCATGCTACAAAATCTCAAAGAACTCTACGGCGATCGACTCGCCGCTTCGGATGGCGAAATCGGTCACGTCAAAGATTTCTACTTCGACGATAAAACCTGGGTCGTTCGCTATGTGGTCGCCGATACCGGAACGTGGCTAAGAGAACGGCAGGTTCTGTTTTCGCCTCACGCCGTCGGACACATCGACCGGGATCGGAAAATCGTGACGATTCAGCTTACCCAGAAACAGATCGAGAATAGCCCCTCCATCGATCTCCATCGGCCAGTCTCGCGCCAATACGAGCGGGACTACTATCATTATTACGGATGGCCCGCCTATTGGGAGGGTGGCGGGATGTGGGGCTTGGCTGGGTTTCCGGTCGTCGACACCTTACCGGGCCAAAAGAAGACGGTGCCGCACAGCCACAATCACGACGACGATCTTCACCTTCGCAGCACCCAGCTGGTGATGGGATATGAGATTCAGGCCGCTGACGGACCGATCGGCTCAGTGAAGCATTTCATGGTGGACGACCAGAGCTGGGCCATCGGCGAAATGGTGGTCGAAGCTGGTCACTGGTATTCGGGCAAAGAAGTCCTGATCTCCCCCGCCAAGATCCAGCGGGTGAGTTACGAGGAATCGAAAATTTTTGTGAACCTCACCAAGTCCGACATCGAGCGGACCGCGGTAAATGATATCGTCAAAGCCGGCGCATAGTTCCTGAAACCGCAGCATTCATGAGCGGAAAAAGATCGCCCTCAGTGCCCGGTATCCGGGCGGTATCGAATGAAACAAAATCCTCTCAACGAAGGCGTCTTAACCGGGAACTTCACCGGCATCAGCCCGGTAACCCGGGCGATGGCGCGTGCGCGTGCGTGTGAGCTGACGCTCATCGCCGGTCGGACGGCCCTTGAGGTGACGCTGGCCGATTATGAGCAGGCGAAGCGCGAATTGACGGGCGAGTCTGACCTCGACCGGCAGGATGCGCTGCTCGATGCCCTCCCGGAATCCAAGCGCTGGAATGTTGTTGACGGTTCGCAAGGGCGGCAGGTTTCGGAATCTCCGAGCGAGGACGGGGATAAAGAGAGCCGAAGCGAGATCGAGCAACCCGTGGACGCGGGCGCCGAAGAAGCTGACGGGATCGGACGCTGCCTTCAGCCCGCGTTGCCGAGAAAGCCAGATAACGTGGGCCGTAAGTGACCCGTCAGCCATGTCTGAATGACGCCTTTAGCGCGTATATCTAGTGAACAATCACATTGTAATCCGTGAGCCAAAGTCACGCGGACTCCCGACCCTACACTCCGAGCACTTGTCATGAATTCCCCCCAGCAACCATCGAATCATTCACCGTTATGACTACCACCGGATCACTGCCCACGAAGAAAGCTTCTCCCGATTTCCCCATCCAGACATTTCTCGCCGACCGATGGAGCCCCTATGGATTCACCGATCGACCGGTCGCAGAGGTCGAACTCAGTTCCCTGTTCGAAGCGGCGCGCTGGGCCGCCTCGTCCTACAACGAACAACCTTGGACGTATTTCGTCGCCACGCGGAGCGAACCTGCGGAATTCGAACGACTGCTGTCGTGCCTGGTCCCGAGCAATCAAACGTGGGCCAAGGCCGCACCGGTGCTGGTCCTTGGCGTGGTCCATCTAAAATTTGCAAAAAATCATCAGGACAATCGCGCCGCGGTTCACGATCTCGGCCTGGCGTCGGCCAATCTCGTTGTTGAAGCCACCTCGCGCGGCATCTCGGTCCACCAAATGATCGGCATCCTGCCCGACCGTGCACGCGAACTCTATCAAATCCCGCTCCACTCCGAGGCATGGACGGCGATGGCCATTGGCTACGTGGCGAATCCCGCCGACTTGCCAGTGGGCATGCGGGAGCGCGATCTCGCACCGCGCCAGCGCAAGCCGGCCAGCCAGTTTGTTTTCACCGGCGCCTGGGACCACCCAGCGCACCTCACCCATCGCTCCTCCGCGCCCTCGGGGTTGTAAGCAGGGCGCCGCCTTTCCCCGCCAAAGTTGCTCTGGCACGGAAGAAGACCTCATTCGATCCCGCGATGCCGGCTTCGCCACACATTTGGTCAAGCCGGTTGCCCTCGCAGAACTGCGCCGCGTCATTGCGGCGCGCCCTCCGCTCGAGAATTAGCACGTTTTGCCGGAATCGACGAGCGAGGCCATCCGCTTTTCGCCAATGGTTTGCCAGTCTCAGACATCCTGATCCCAAGGAATTAGCGTGAGCTCAACTCCGCCGTAAACCGGGATAAAATAAATTCAACGCGGAGGGCGCGGAGAGCGCGGCGCTTGACGTGGTTTCACTCCGCGTCCTCCGCGTACTTCGCGTTAAAATGTTTTGTTTGGGCAGGCTGTTTCCTTCTCCCCCATTCGTTGGATCGTGCCGTAAGTCATTTGCGTGCCGGCTAACATTTTG
>JBEPTW010000114.1:0-12265 GCA_041691855.1 Verrucomicrobiota bacterium
GTGTGGGGGGGGGGGGGGGGCGGGCGGGGCGGGGGGGGCGGGGGCGCGCCCCCCCCCACGCCGCCCCCCCCCCCCCCCCCCCCCCCCCCCCCCCCCACTCCCCCCCGAATCTCGCTCTTGCGAAACCGGGGCGGCTGGCTCCACCCAGAAGCGTTTCCGTTCGAACGGATAGGTGGGCAAGGGGACGCGGCGGCGAACTTCGCCTTTGGAGAATGCGGCCCAATCGGGCTTGGCACCGGCGGCCCACAGGCCTCCGAGCGAGCCGAGCAGGGTACTGAGATCGCGACCGCGCTCGGGCGTGGCGGCCAGTGACGGGAAAATCTTTAACTTGGCCGCCTTGCCGGGATGCTGGCGCGCGAGTGGACCCAGAGTCTGGCCGGGCCCAATTTCCAAAATCAGGTTTCGCTCATCACCCACCACGTGCTCGATCGCATCGGCGAAGCGCACGGTGTGGCGGAGTTGACGCGCCCAGTAGCCCGGATCGTTGATTTCCGTCGCGGTGATCTCCTGGCCGGTGCAACTTGAAATCCAGCGAAGTTTCGGTGCACTTCGCGTGGTTCGGGCGGCGATCGCAGTGAACGGCGCGAGCATCGGATCCATCATCTCCGAGTGGAACGCGTGCGAAGTGGCGAGTAGGCGGGCACCCTTCTTTTTCTCTTCCAGAATTTTTTGGAAGCTTTGCAACACCTCCGTCGGTCCGGAGAGCGTCGTGATTAAGGGGCTGTTGATCGCGGCGATGGCGACGTGGGCCGGCAGGAGTGGCGTCAGTTCCGCCGCACTCATGCGCACCACCATCATCGAGCCCGCCGGCAGCGCCTGCATAAGCTTCGCGCGTGCCGCGAGCAGGGCGAGGGCGTCGTCGAGGGTGAAAGTCTCCGCCAGCACGGCCGCGACATATTCGCCGATGCTATGGCCGATGACGACGGTGGGTTTGATGCCCCACGACATCCAAAGCACGGCGAGGGCGTATTCGACGACAAAGATGGCGGGTTGCGTCACCCACGTCTCGTTAATTTTATTTTCCGCCGCCGCCAGTTCGGCCGGTGCGGGATAAAGCACCTGGCGCAAATCGAAGCCGAGATGCTTTTGCAGGATCATCGCGCAGCGGTCCACGGCGTCGCGAAAGGCCGCTTCCGACTCATAAAGATCGCGGCCCATGTCGACGTATTGCGACCCTTGGCCGGGGAACAGAAAGACCACCTGCGAGTCCTGGGCGGAATCCGCTCCCTGCTTGGGCTTGGTGTTTTCCTCGCGCAGTTTCGTGACCGCTGCGGCGGGATTTTGCGCTACGAATATCGTGCGATGGAGAAACGCCCTGCGTCCACGCTGCAAGGTAAACGCGGTGTCGGCCAGGGAGAGTTCAGGATTGGTCTCGAAATGGCTGGCGAGATTTTCCGTCATGCGCCGGAGGGCGGATTCGGTGCGGGCGGACAAGATGAGCAGCTGGCTGTCCCGCGAAGGTCCGGGTGCGGGAGGGAGCGGAGCCTCTTCCACGATGGCGTGGGCATTTGTGCCGCCGACGCCGAAAGCGCTCACGCCGGCGCGCCGTGGTTGGGCGCCGCGTTTCCACGCCTGCGCCCGGCCCACGGGATAAAACGGACTGCCGGCAAAATCGATGTGGGGATTGGGCTGCGAGAAATTGAGCAACGCGGGAATCTGTTCCCGCTCGAGCTGCAGCACCGTTTTCATCAGCCCGGCCACGCCGGCTGCCATGTCGAGATGGCCGATATGGGTTTTCGCCGTGCCGATGGCGCAAAACCCTTTTTTGTCCGTCGTGCGCTGGAATGCCTGGGTGAGCGCCGCCACTTCGATCGGGTCGCCCAAGGGTGTGCCGGTGCCATGGGCTTCGATGTAGCTGATCGATTCTGCTTTCACCCCGGCGGCGTCGTGCGCGAGACCAATGACCTCGGCCTGGCCGTCGACGCCAGGGGCGGCGTAACCGGCGCGCGCCGCGCCGTCGTTGTTCATCGCCGCGCCCAGGATGACTGCACGGATGTGATCCCCGTCGGCAATTGCCTCTGAAAGGCGCTTGAGCACCACAACGCCGGCACCACTGCCGAAGACCGTACCGCTGGCACCGGCGTCGAAGGAACGGCAGGTGCCGTCTTGGGAAACCATGCCGTCGGGTTGATAGAGATAGTCGCGTTTTTGCGGGAAGGTGATCGAGACCCCACCGGCGAGCGCCATGTCGCATTGGTAGGTCAGGAGGCTGTAATAGGCGTGGGCGACCGCCACCAGTGAGGTGGAACACGCGGTCTGAATCGTGACGCACGGCCCGCGCAGGTTCAGCTTGTGGGCCACCCGCGTGGTCATGAAATCCTTGTCGTTCCCAAACAGCGTATCGTAGTTACCGCCGGGATACGCCGCCGCGAAGGCCGGCGCAAAGCCCGGCTGGGAGGCGAGGTTGTAGAGTAGATAGGTGTTCAGGCTGAGCCCGGCATAAAGGCCGATCATCCCGGGGTACGCCTCGGAATCGTACCCGGCGGATTCCAGCGCCTCCCACGCGCACTCCAGAAAAACGCGGTGCTGCGGATCCATCAACTCCGCTTGCTTGGGATAGATTCCGAAAAACGCCGCATCGAACAGGTCCTCATTCGCGAGCACGGAGCGGGCCCGGACGTAGTTCGCCGCGTTGCGTGGATCTTTTTTCGCGAGGGAGATGTCCAGCTCTTCGGGCTTGAAGATCGAAATCCCGCTCACGCCGCCCATGAGATTGCGCCAAAATTCCTCAAGCGTCGCCGCGCCGGGCAGGCGCCCGCTCATGCCAATAATCGCGACGGCTTCAGCCGGGGCGTTCTG
Source organism: Verrucomicrobiota bacterium (assembly GCA_041691855.1). Taxonomy (GTDB): domain Bacteria; phylum Verrucomicrobiota; class Verrucomicrobiia; order Opitutales; family Opitutaceae; genus Lacunisphaera. Next base: position 2,800 of record JBEPTW010000114.1, read on the forward strand.
GGGATCTTTCATCACGCCATCCTTTTCTTGAAACGATCAAACGCGGCCTGCCGGAGCGGCGCACGATTGGTCGGCGTTGGATTGGCTGGCGTGGGCCCGGAAGTCTTTTGCAGATGTTCGGCCAGGCGGCGCACGGAGGGGAATCGAAACATGTCCGTCAGTGGCAGGGTCAGCCCGTGCAACCGGCGGAGATGTTCGTGTACCTTCGTCACCATCAGGGAATTTGCGCCGATGTCGAAAAAACTGGCCACGACGTCCACCGGATGGCCGAGCACTCCCTGCCAGGCGCCCGCGAGCATTTTCTCGGTTTCATTGCGCGGGGGTTCGACGGGCTTTCCGTCGCGCGCACCGTTGGAAGTCTCTGGCAATTTCGCGCGATCGACTTTGCCATTTGGATTGAGCGGCAGTTGTTCCAGAAACATCCAGTCGTTGGGCGCCATATATTCCGGGAGGCGTCCGATCGCATGATGGCGAAGATCGGATTCGGAGACGGCGTGTCCGTCGCGCTTCACGACATAGGCGGCGAGATGCAGGTTTGCCAGCGGGTCGCGCCAGACCTTTACCACGCAGTCGCGCACCGCGGGGTGCTGGCGGATGGCAGTTTCAATTTCGCCGAGTTCGATCCGGTAGCCGCGGAGTTTCACCTGGGAATCCTTGCGGCCAAGAAACTCCACCGTTCCATCGGGGAGTTTGCGGACTTGGTCGCCGGTGCGATAGAGCACCCCACCGCCCTCGGAGAAAGGGCTGCGAATAAATTTTTCCGCAGTCAGTTCCGGCCGCTGCCAGTAGCCCAACGCGAGGCCTTTTCCTCCGGCGAGTAATTCGCCCTCTTCGCCGTCCGCTACTTCGCGCAGTTGTTCATCGACGATGTGAATGCGGGTGCCGCGGATCGCGCGGCCGATGGGCACACTGCCTTGTTCGGGCAGATCGCGGGGAATGGCGTGACAGCAGGTGAAGGTGGTATTCTCCGTCGGTCCGTAGCCGTTGATTAATTGGGTGGCTGGCAGTTCAGCGAGAGCCCGGCGGATGTGGGTGACGGAAAGCACGTCGCCGCCCACCAATAACTGGCGAACCGGGACAAGGTCCTGGAGCCGTTCTTCCACCATGAGATTGAAGAGCCCGGCGGAGAGCCACAGGATGGAAACGTGGGCGGCGTGGATGACCTCGCCGATTTTCCCGAGGGAGGTTTGACCGGGCGGAGTAATTTCGAGCTGCGCCCCATTGAGCAATGCACCCCAGATTTCGAAGGTGGATGCATCGAACGAGACCGGGGCGAGCAGCAGGAAAACTTCGTCGGCCGAGACTTTGAAAAAGTCCGCGTCGCACACCAACCGGATGATGCCGCGGTGGGGTACAGCCACTCCTTTCGGTACACCGGTCGAGCCGGAAGTGTACATGACATACGCCAAATCATCGGACGATCCGCCCCGGGCGGGAATCGATGTGGTTCCGGCCCCGCGACGGTTTGAGTCGGGAGGTTCGATGATGATGACATTCCCCTCGCCGTTGGGGAGTCGCGAACGGAGATGGATTTGAGTCAGCGTCACCGCGGCGCCGGAATCGCGATTGATAAAGTCGACGCGTTCTGGCGGGTAGTCGGGATCGAGGGGCACGTAGGCCGCACCGGCACGAAGAATTCCGATAATCGCTGCAACCAGTTCGAAAGAACGTTCCATGAACAGTCCCACCAACGCGCCCCGGGCGACCCCGCTGGTAATCAAACTGCTGGCGATTTCCGCTGACCATACCTCCAGCTGACTGTAGGAAAGCGTTTGCTCGCCGATCGATAGTGCGATCCGGTCAGGCGTGCGCTTGGCGTGCCACTCGAAGATCGTGTGGACGCTGGAGAACTCACTTCGTGGAAGCGAACCGTTCATCAGGTGAATTTCAGGCTGGAATCGTCAGCGTAAAAGTGGGCGTTTCCGGTAAATACGAGACTCGTCAGGAGGCGCACTGTCAAGCAAGCGTCGGCTCCAATTCTGGGTTTTTAGATCATTTTAAATAGCTGGAGAGCGGGGGATTACGTCACTTCTAAAACGGGCCGATCGGCCACTTGTTTCGCCGGGTAAACGGTGCTGCTGGCGCAGCGGTTTTCATGTGATATGTTTGGTTGCGCGCTCGCCCAGCAACGTTGCCGACTAACCGGAATTAAGCGCGGAATTCGCGGATACGGTCCTTCAGAAACTCCAAACCGTTTTTAACCACAGATGACACCGATACGATCCGGATACCCGCCTTCGCTCAGAGCTTCGGCGCGGCAAGGGGGCTTGGGTACTACATCCTGTATTTATCTGTGAAATCTGTGGTTAAAAATTCTGCGGATCGAGCCGGGGCTTAGAACTGCTAATGAATTCATTATCATGAACTCTGCAAAGTTTACGACGACTGACCCTCCTTCGCGCAAGGCTTCGGCGGGGCAAGTCGTCGTCGTGGCAAGGTCCCTTGGAGCCTGCTGATCGCAGGCTGATAGTTTCAAAAACGTCCCTTTATTCGTTTCGCGTCCCTCCGGGTATTTCGTGGGCACCATGATTGTTAGCCTATTGCAAAAGGCGTCGCCATTTAGCGAAACCATCAGTGGTTAATTAAGTTTTGGGAGTGCGGCGACGTGTCGCCGCTTTCAAAGCGGTCTCGCGAGACCGCACTCCACAACCGAGGCCGCACTGCATTCAATATTTTTCCGTTCTCTCCGCGCGCGGAATACCAGTGATGGTTAACCGATCGACGATATCCAGATAAACGTCTTTCATCGTTTCCCAGGAGTTGGCTTTGGCGTAGGCATAACCGCCTTCCGACAATCGCCGGCGATATTCAGGATCGATCAGCACTTCCCGCACGGCGCGGGCTAGATCTTCCGGATTGCCGGATTCGAAAAACGCGGCGACGGAATCGTTAAAATAGAGACTGTCGATCCGGGTGCGCGAAAGGACTACGGGCAGACCCTGCGACATGAACTCCATGATCTTGGTACTGTATGCCTGGTCGCCGAATCCATCTGCTCGTTTTGGCACGATGCCAATATCAGCGTTGGCGATCAGAGTGGAAATCTTATCGAGCGGAACGCTGCCGAAGATTTTCATCCGGCTGCCCAATTCGAGTTGTTTTGCGAGTTCATGCAATCTGGGAACGACCGGACCGCCTCCGTAAATGTGCAATTCGATCTTCGGGAATTCGTCCACCAGTTTGGCCAGCGCATTGACCGCAATGTCGAGTCCTTGATGGTGATTCAGTGTTCCCGGATAGAGCAGGACGATGCGGTCATCAGAACGGGTGCGGAGCTTTTTGCTGAACAGGCCGAGATCCACGTTGTTCACGAGGGCAGTCAATCGGTTCACGGGTAGCGCGCGGTTCGTCAGGGTTTTTTTCCAGATATGGTTGGCGATGATGACGTGGTCGGCAAAACGGCACGACCACTTCTCGATCAAGCGCAGCCCGGCCGCGAACATCGACCAGCCCTTTGGCTTGAATTTTGATTCGTACAATTCCGGGACGATATCGTGAATATCGAGGATGAGCGTGGTGCCATGCAGCTTGAGCCGTAATCCGGCGAAAATCAGAAAATCAGGAATATTGTGGACGTGCAACAAATCGCATCCGTGGGGGAATTGGCGCGGGCCGAGTTGTGCTAATGCCTTAAAAAAAAAGGAAGTTAGCCGCCAAGCGGGAAGCCATTTGCCTGATTCGCGATTGGCTCGGGACTGAAGCCGAAGAAATTTAACGCCGTTCAGCATCTGCCACTGCCCCGATCGCACCTCCTCTTCCGGACCAAGGCAGAAGACTTTCACCTCATCACCGCGACGAACCAGTGTTTCGGCATAGCGACGAACGCGGTTATCGCTCATGTAGTAGCTGTAAGCCAGCATGGCGATCTGGCGGGGTGGACGGGCCTGCTTGGGCCGGAATGATCGACAGTGCGCGGCGACTTCGCGGGGAAGTGCCGCCCAGTATTTTCCGGCATACTCGGTCCGCACATGTTCGAGGAAATCCCGGTAATGCTGCACAGGATATTCGAAACGGCTGCACGGCTTTCCAGGCATCGCCATGTAATCCGGATGGGTATCGAGCATGGCCATCGCGCCCTTGTGGGCGAGCCAGCGAAGTTTTTGCGTCCAGAAATCGATGTTCTTTTGCTTCAGGACGACAAAAAGATTGTAGTCCTGCACGAGCGTGTAGGGCAGCTCCATGTAGCCGTTTGCCTCGCGCGCAGGCGCGGGGTTGGACTGCGGCGACGTGTCGCCGCTTTTAAAGCGGTCTCGCGAGACCGCACTCCCTTTGCCGTTATCTTTCAATTCCGGCGACACCGTTGTCCCGCTGCTGCGGTCCCCGGCGTTTGTTCCCACACCTTCGTGTGAGGCAAAAGCATCAGCGTTCGGATCTGGCTTTGGCACCCAGAACGGAAACACCGTTTGCACTCCGTCGGGTTCCGGCTCGAAGGGATCGACATCGAAGGTCGAGGCGTCGTAATCGATGTCGAGGTCGTGCAACCAGTCCAGTTTATGGAGCATGAAGCCCGCCCGAAAGCCGACCGCGCCCCACTCCTTGAGCTGGCGGTTTATGCCGGCCGCGTTTTCGCTGAAAATTTTGCGCGAACGAAACAGCTTTCCGTCGTGGCGGTAGTCGTGAACACCGATTTCAAAACCATTCGCTCGCAGCCAAACGAGCAGGTCCGCAGGAACCTCGTAGGTGCCATTCGGGATGAAATTAAACGACGAGCGAAAACCGTATTCCATTTCGATTTCGGCCAGCTGCCGGCACCGTTCGAGGCCGCGCGGGCCTTCGACATCATGGGTGAGGACGAAGGAAAATTGTTTTCCGTCCGGCCAGCCCGGCCAGCCCTCGGGCTCACGGCCACTTGGTTCATAAATCGGCCAGACCGCCCTGCAATTTCTGAAAATCGGTTCCGCCCGCCAGCGACGCAGGGCGAGACGGAGAGGACCGGGAATCAAGGGTTTGATTTTGTAATACGCGCGCTTGACCATTATGGAGAAAATCGGCGACCGCGGCCCCCGGCGATTGGAAGGAAATGTTTCAACATGAAATCCGTCCGAGTACCTAATCTTCCGGCCGCGCTGCCATCAACAAGCTTTTATCTCAGCCGCCAAGTTTTTCCGGATTGGGGAGTGCGGTCTCACGAGACCGCTTTGAAAGCGGCGACACGTCGCCGCACTCCGGTTGGGTGGCGTGTCATCCAACGATCTAATTTTAAATCAAGGAAGCAAAGGAGAGATTGGGGAATGCGGTCTCACGAGACCGCTTTGAAAGCGGCGACGCGTCGCCGCACTCCACACCATATGGGCTGCCATTTTCACACCTGAATTCAGGCAGAAATCGGCAGCGAGCCTCGGCAAGGGTTTACGTATCCTCTGGATCATGTCGCGTTGGCCACATGCTCCCATCCATTGGTCGATGCGGGCGGGACTTTATATGGTGACGGCGGGTACAATGGGAAAAAAGCCGTACCTTTCGACTGCGGAACGCCTCGATTTTTTCCAGCATACTTTTTTCGCCGTGGCTGAGGAATTGGGTTGGGAGATCCACGCATGGGCGATCTTGAACAACCATTATCATTGGGTGGGAGCTGCGTCGGACAGCTCGGGTCCACTGCATCGTTTCGTTGGCAAATTGCATATGGTCACCGCTAAGGAATTGAATCATTGCGATGATAGCCCCGGGCGAAAAATTTGGTTTCAATACTGGGATACGGTAATCACCAATCAGGCTTCGTATTTCGCCCGATTGAATTACGTGCATCACAATGCGGTGAAACATGGAGTCACGTTGAATGCGGAAAACTATCGCTGGAATTCAGCCGCGTGGTTCGCGCAAAATGCCACGCCAGCTTTTCGAGCCACGATTGAAAGTTTCAAGACGGATTCAGTGAACGTGCCCGACGATTACTGACGCCTTGGTGTGGAGTGCGGTGAGAATGGAGTGCGGTGACGTGTCACCGCCTTGAAAGCGGCGACGCGTCGCCGCACTCCACTAAGGTGGGGGTCCCCGGTATTTGTCCCCGCACCTTCGTGCGAGGCAAACGCTTCGCCGCAGTCCTCCATGACAATTACGCGACGAGCGGACACCTCCCAAGGTTTAGCGTCTGCATTGCGCGAAACCATTGGTGGAATTTACGGAGTGCGGTGACGTGTCACCGCTTTGAAAGCGGCGACGTGTCGCCGCACTCCCCGAGGTGCGAGGCGAAAGGGTTGGCGCGCTCCGCTTGCCTCTTTACGCCTTCCAGACTTGCTCCGGGTTCGTCTTGATCGCCACCAGCGCATTGCGGCTATCGATGATGCAAGGCGCCCAGTCGGCCAGTTCCTGATAGTTTACCGAGGCATGATTGGTCGCCAGCAACACGGCATCGTAGCCTTGGATCGTTTCCTTGTTCCACGCCACCGACTTCGTGCCCGCCCAGTGTGGATGTTCGCGCGTCGGGCGGATCACCGGGACATACGGATCGTAGTAGGAGAGATCGGCACCGCGGGCTTTCAGAAGATCAAGCAAGACATAGCTCGGCGATTCGCGATCGTCATCGACGTTCGGTTTATAGGCCAAACCCAGAATCAAGACTTTGCTGCCCTTCACCGGTTTGCCGTGGTGGTTGAGCGCTTCCGCGACGCGATTGACGACGTGCTGTGGCATGGCGGTGTTGATCTCGCCCGCCAATTCGATGAACCGGGTGTGCTGACCATATTCGCGGGCCTTCCACGTCAGATAAAAAGGATCGATCGGAATACAGTGTCCGCCCAAACCGGGGCCGGGATAAAATGCCATGAAGCCGAACGGCTTCGTCTTGGCGGCATTGATCACTTCCCACACGTCGATGCCCATCGCGGCATAGACGACCTTGAGTTCGTTGACCAAGGCTATGTTTACGCCGCGAAAGGTGTTTTCCAAAAGCTTGGTCGCCTCGGCGACGCGGCAGGACGAAACAGGGACGAGGGTTTTGATCGCGATTGAATAGAGTTCGATGGCTTTCTTCAGACAGGCCGGGGTGTAACCGCCGACGACCTTCGGGATGGTGGCGACAACGCTCTGGGGATTGCCTGGATCTTCGCGCTCAGGGGAGAAGGCCAGATGGAAATCGGTGCCAGCTTTCAAACCGGAGCCAGCTTCGAGCACTTCGAGCAAGTCCTCGTCGGTGGTGCCGGGATAGGTGGTGGACTCGAGGACGACCAGCGTGCCCTTTTTCAAATGGGGCGCCATGGCCTTGCCCGTCTCGGTGATATAGGAAATGTCAGGCTCGCGGTTCTTGTTGAGCGGCGTCGGCACACAGATGATGACGGCGCTCATGTCCTTGACGCGGGAGAAATCGGTGGAAGCGGAGAAGGCTTTTTTGTCGACCATGGCCTTGATGTCGGCACCGGTGATATGCTTGATGTAGCTCTTTCCCCCATTGAGGGCGTCGATTTTGGTCTGGTCGATATCCAGACCCAGAACCGTGGCGCCAGAGCGCGCGAATTGCAGTGAAAGGGGAAGTCCAACGTAGCCCAGACCGACAATGGCGATGTTCATAGAGTTGATCGATTAAACACAGGACGGGCCAAGCCCTTCAAACCTAAATGCAACAGATCGTCGTTTTTAAAATCTATGCCAATATGGCGCTTTCTCGAGTGCCTGAGAGGGTTAACCACAGAATAAACGGAATGCACGGAATTCGGGTGAAGACCGAAGGTGGTTTTTACACCAAGGAAGCAAAGGTCACAAAGGCCGGAAATCAAACAATCTGATTTTAACGCGTCCGTTCGACTTCGCTCAGGACGGCCTGAGCCTGCCGAATGGCCGGAGCGCGCGGACGCGGTTGCTGAGCTATTCCAATCCATTTTAACCACAGATGACACAGATACGATCCGGATAAAAGGCAACCGAGACGGGGCCCGGGGTATTAATATCCTGTATTTATCTGTGAAATCTGTGGTTGAAAAATCAGGGTTTAAGGGTTCGGAGTTTTAACCAAAGATGGCACGGATACGATCTGGATAAAAGGCAACAGACCCGCCTTCGCGCAGGGCTTCGGGCGGCGAGGGCTTGGGGTATTAATATCCTGTCTTTATCTGTGAAATCTGTGGTTAAAAAATCGGTGGATCGGATCGGAAGATTTTACACCAAGGAAGCAAAGGTCACGAAGGCCGGAGATCAAACGATCTGATTTAAACGCGGAGCTCGCGAAAACGTTATGGAGTGCGGGGACGTGTCACCGCTTTGATAGCGGCGACACGTCGCCGCACTCCGGTCGTAGCCAGAAACGGAGTCCGCCTTCGCCCAAGGCTTCGACGCGGAGAGCCCGCCTTCGCGAGGGCTTCGGCGCGGCAAGGACGAGTAGTCGAAGCGAATAGGGAGGGTTTCGTGCCCTTTCGTGTGTTTCGTGGGCACCATCCTCCTGCTGATTGAATCGATTGCTCTGTATCCGTGTCCATCTGTGAAATCTGTGGTTAAAAAATCGGTGGATCGAACCGGACGGTTTTACACCAAGGAAGCAAAGGTCACGAAGGCCGGAGCGCGCTGGGCGGGGTTGCTCCCGCGGATCGGTTAGGCCCGAAGTGGTTTTAGGCCCAAGGCCACGGCAGCAGCAGTTTGATGTTTATCGTAAGTATAGATTTCGGTGAAACGATGATGGAGGGCGGTAACCAAGTGGAAGCAATCGGAGGCGCGCAAAAAAACGGCGGCAGGAAGCGTGACGTAAGTTTTCGATACCGCTTCGACGATCGCACCATCCAGCGGAAGCCAGGTCCAGAAACCACCAAGGTCATCGTTGGAAAATTGGCGAACGGCAGTCATAAAACGATCGCGGGTCCAAATCTTCTCCCGCAATTGCCGGTGAAAGACGCTGAAGAGTTCCGCGCGAGCCAGTTCAGAAACGAAAACTTGATCTTCAGATTCAAGTTTCAAACGAACGCTTTGGGTCTCCTTTTCGACCACATAGAGTTTCGCGATGGCCGACGTGTCGCAGAAGAGCATATTAGCGATCGCCTTTTATTTCGTCGAGCGCGGCTTGGACATGATTGGTCGGGGCTTCCCGCATGGCGCGCTCGTACTCCGGCAGCAACACCCGCTTGCGGCTTAAAGGGCGGACCAACGATGGATTCGCCAGCACTGCGACCAAGCGCCCACGATCGGTAATCGGCACGGGGCGTTTAGATGCGCCGGCCCGACGGACAGAAGGCCCGGTGTCATCATGAAGCTGTTTGACGGTAATGGCTGCTGTAGGAGGCATGGTGTAAGAGAGTCACAAAGACCCATAACCGTCAAGAGTAACAGAGTCACATCGGTCTCAGGGAATTGTGGAGTGCGGCGACGCGTCGCCGCTTTCGAAGCGGTGACACGTCACCGCACTCCGTTCGAAACCATTCCGCTGATTGAATCGATGTATCCGTATCCGTGCCCTCCGTGAAATCTGTGGTGAAAATTCAGGCAATCAGGGTTCTGAGTTTTAACCACAGATGACACAGATACGATCTGGATAAAAGGCACCGGA
>JBEPTW010000115.1:0-12164 GCA_041691855.1 Verrucomicrobiota bacterium
ATCGCGCGGGCGCGGAAAAAATCGTCACCACGGCCATCGCCGTAAATACATGGATTGGCCTCATCATCAGCTTAAGCACGTATTTTTTTGCCGGTCCTCTGCTCCAATTTATGCAGCTCCCGCCGGTGCTCATGCCGCATGCGCGTCCGTTTCTCAAATTGATGGGCGGCACGCTTTTCATGGAATCCATGAACATCGCGATCGGTGCCTCCCTGCGCGCGCATGGCCATACGCGGGACGCGATGGTCGTCACGTTAATTCAGAACGCACTGAATATCGCGGGTAACAGCATTTTGCTTTTTGGATTATTTGGTCTGCCCAAAATGGGCGTGCCCGGCGTCGCTCTCTCCAGTGTTTTCAGCCGGGTCGTGGCCAGTATCATCTTCTGGATTCTATTGGATCGCCGGCTCAAACTGATGCTGCGGTTGCGTGATTTCTTCGCTCTGCGCCTGGACCGGATAAAGCGTATTTTGCACATCGGATTACCTGCGGCGGGCGAGCACATGAGTTATTGGGTGTCGCTGATGGTCATCACCAGTTTTGCCGCGCGACTTGGGGAGCAAAGCCTGACGACCATGACCTACACGCAGCAGATCCAACGACTCGTGATCTTGTTCAGCATCGCGCTTGGACTCGGCACCGAAATTCTCATCGGCCGCATGGTGGGCGCGGGAGAATTTGACGCGGCCTATCGGGAAGTCCTGAAAAGCCTCCGCACAGGTCTGATCATCGCCGTCGTTGCGATCTCATTGGTCGCGATCACGGCACCGAAATTACTCGGACTTTTTTCACACGACCCGGCAATCATCGCAGGCGGAACGCTGCTGCTTTGGCTGTCCATTGTTTATGAGCCGGGTCGTGTCTTCAATATCGTGATCATCAACTCCCTTCGCGCGACCGGTGACGCGCGTTTTCCGGTGCAAATCGCGGCGTGTTCACAATGGCTCTTCAGCGTGCCGTTGAGCTGGTTGCTGGGCGTCAAAATGCAGTGGGGATTGCCCGGAATATGGCTCGCAATGATGATCGAGGAATGGTTTCGCGGCATCGTGATGTACCGCCGCTGGAAAAAACGTGGCTGGATGAAATACGCTCAGCGAAGCCGCGAAAAAGTTCTCGCCGACATTTTGCCTTTGGTGCCCGAGGCGTGATTTATCCCGCGTCCAACGACAACACCAGATCCACAAATTTCTCCCGTTTTTCCATGTGGGGATTGTGACCGGAATCGAAGATGATCGAGATTTTTGCTTTCGGAAAATGGTGTCGGATCACTTCATGGTCTTCGCTTCGGATATACTGCGAACGTCCACCGGCAATAAACAGGACCTCGTCCGCATAGCCATCTCCCTCGTGCAGACTGTTTCCTTCGAGCACCGGCAACGCCGCGGTCAAAACTGGCAAATTAACCAGCCACTTCCAGCCGCCGTCGGAAGTGCGTTCCAAGTTGGTGACCAGAAATTTCCTCATCCCCAGTTCTTCCACGCGGGCCTCGAAGTGCATCTCGGCTTCGTGCCGGGATTGTAGATGAACCAGATCGAGTTCGTTCATTGCGGCGAACTCTGCCCGGTGGGCGATCCACTGATAGTTTTTCGGCGCGATATCCACCACCACCAGCCGTTCAACGCGCTCCGGATGGCGACAGGCGAGAAGCATCGCGGTTTTTCCGCCCATGCTATGACCAACGATCGTCGCCCGATCGATCACCTGTCGATCCATCCAAGTCAAAATATCGTCCACCATGGACTCATAACTCATCGCCGGATCGTGCGGCGACTTTCCGTGGTTGCGCGCATCGAGCGCGAAAACATGGAATTTTGCCGCCAAATCGCGTCCGGTCGTCTGCCAGTTGCGCGACGAGCCCAGCAAACCGTGCAAGACAATCATGGCAGGGTTGCCTTCTCCGCCCAAGTCGATGTGTCGTAATTGCACCACCAAAACACGGAGACAGGCAGATCGTCACCGAGACAAATCAAATATGTCGAAAAAGTCCGGCCAGGCGAAGATCCGCTCCTTTTGGCTTCCAAACCAGGCGTCCCGTCTGTTCCAGTAGAGAGACCATTCTATGTGCGCCACCGAGAAGTTTACCCCGATGATGCAGCAGTATTTCGAAGTGAAACGTGGGCTACCACCAAACACGTTGCTGCTGTTCCGGCTCGGCGATTTCTATGAGATGTTTTTTGAGGACGCCGAAATTGGTTCGCGCCTCCTTGGTCTAACCCTGACCAAGCGCCAGGAAACCCCGATGGCGGGACTACCGCACCACGCGGCGGACAACTACATCACCAAGCTGCTCGCGGCGGGGAAAAAGGTCGCCATCTGCGACCAGGCCGAAGCAGCGACGCCCGGTAAATTGGTGAAGCGTCAGCTCACCCGCATTCTTTCGCCCGGCACCACGCTTTCCGCCAGCCAGCTCGATGCCGCAAAAAACCATTATCTTTGCGCCATCGCGTTGGACAAAAATGGACTGCACGCAGCGTGGCTCGATTTGTCCACCGGAGAATTTCGTCTGGCGACGGACTCCCGCCCCGAAAATTTGCTGCCCGTGCTCACTGCACTCGACCCAGCTGAATTGGTATTGATCGAGGGAGATCTCGCCAAGTGGCGAGCCGCACCGCACGAAGCTCACGCGGTTCACGCCCTCCGGCATTTTTGCGACGCGCGACTCTGTTCCGATCTACCCGCTTATCACTTTGAAGTATCCACCGGCGCAAAAGCGGTGATGGACGCATTGGGCGTGCTGAATTTACAAGGCTTCGGCTTATCAAACCAGCATTCCGCCCTCGGCGTTGCAGGCGCCGTGGTTTATTACGCGACGGAAAACCTCTGCGCCAAGCCTGAGAATCTCCGCAATCTCCAAGAGTACCGGAGCACGCGCACTCTCCTGCTCGATCCAGCGACATTACGCAATTTGGAGATCTTCCAATCCACGCGCGGCACGCGCACGGCTTCCTTGTTGGGCGCCCTCGATCGCACCACGACGTCAGCCGGCGCCAGACTTTTGGAACGTTGGCTTGCGGCACCAACGCTCGACTTGCCGGAAATCACCCGCCGTCAAGCCGTGGTGGGAGAGTTGCTCGCGCAACCGAGCGATCTCGCGGAATTGCGCGAACTCCTCGGGAAAGTGCGCGACATTCCCCGCATCATCAGTCGCCTTCAAAATCGCCTGCGCAATCCGCGCGAACTCGGAGGCGTGAAGGACACTCTCGCTCAGATTCCCGCTATCCAAGCCTGTCTCGATTTGCTCGACTCGCATCTCGTCGGTCAGCAAGGCGGAAAAATCGTGGGAATCCGCCAGCGTCTCACGGATTTGCCTGTCTTGCGGGAGTTGCTCAGCAGGGCGTTGGCTGACGAATTGCCGAACGATCTTCAGGACGGAAACTATATCCGCGCCGCGTACGACCCTGAGCTTGACCGGTTGCGTGGTCTCACTTCCGGCAATAAGACGTGGCTCGCCGAACTCGAACGCAAGGAACAGGAGCGATCCGGCATCAAGAGCCTCAAGGTTCGTTTCACATCGGTGTTCGGTTACTACATCGAAGTCACCAAGGCCAATCTGGCCAACGTTCCGAGCGACTATATTCGAAAGCAAACGACCGCAAACGGTGAGCGTTACGTCACCGAAGAATTAAAATTGAAGGAGAAGGAAATTTTCTCGGCCGAAGAAAAATCACTCGCGCGTGAACTCGAACTTTTCGGCGGCCTCGTTTCGACGGTATTGGATGAATCCGTCACTCTCGCCCACACCGCCGATGCGCTCGCGGAACTCGACGTCCTCGCCGGGTGGGCCGTGCTTGCCCGCGAGTGGGATTATTGCCGGCCGCAACTCGACGAGGGAGAATTCTTGAATATTACCGACGGACGCCATCCGGTCGTCGAACAAATGATGAAAGCGGAGCGCCTCGGTCTTTCCGGCAGCCATACATTTGTGCCGAATGACACCGGCCTCGCCTGCGACGACGCCCAGATTGCGCTGATCACGGGGCCGAACATGGCGGGCAAATCCACCTACATTCGCCAGGTGGCGCTCATCACTTTGATGGCGCAAATCGGATCATGGGTTCCGGCCCGGGCGTGTCGGATCGGATTGGTGGACCGGATTTTTTCTCGGGTAGGCGCCAGCGATGATCTGGCCCGCGGAAATTCCACGTTCATGGTCGAGATGAACGAAACCGCCAACATTCTCAACAATGCGACCAGCCGGTCCCTGATCATTCTTGATGAAATCGGACGCGGCACCTCAACCTACGATGGGCTCAGCATTGCCTGGGCGGTCGTCGAACATCTGCACCGTTCAGCCGAAAATGGTCCGCGAACTCTTTTTGCCACGCACTATCAGGAATTGACGCAGCTCGCGAAACACCTGACGAGATTGCGCAACTACTCGGTCGCCGTGAAGGAATGGAACGACGAAATCGTCTTCGTGAGACGCGTAGTCGAAGGGGCCGCGGATCGGAGTTACGGTATTCAAGTCGCACGCCTTGCCGGACTGCCATTAAGCGTTATCGAGCGGGCAAAGACCATTCTAGCTAAACTTGAATCTGAGGATACGACTGTTTCGCTCCAGGCACCCCAAGCGAAACCGTCCAAGAAAATCGAAGTGCAGCCTGCGGAAGATCAGCAACTTAATCTTCTTTAGGCCGTGAAACTAACATCGGGCAACGGTCAACGCTCAACCCGTCGAGGGAGTGCGAAAAGTAAACTACATGCTAACATCGCCGCCCCGCCCCATTTGACTCGCACCGATTTGGGCCCCCGCATCCAATAAAAATTAAATTGTCAGCGGGCCTTTAAATAATCCTCAAGCTTACCGAAGTCATGACGACGGTCACATCCGCCCAGAATTACGAAGCGCTGCTCAGTGCTTCAGTTGCCGCATCTCCCTACGAATATGGAACCCTGTTCCAAGCCGACGGATTTATGGGCCGTCAACGCTGCAAAAACCGCCTGCGATTGCTCAAGCGGATCGACTTTAAATTGCGCGGCATTTTAGAGCGCGGCGAAAAAGTTCATTTTGTCACCACCGGTACGACGATTAGCGCGGGTGAAAGATTTCTTTTCGGTTTGTTCGCTTACTATCTCAATCGGCGAGCCCTCGTTTTCACGTCCCGACGAATCCTGCTGTTGCACATCAACGCAAGCGATCATCCCTGTGAGCTGGTGTCACAATTGCCCTACGCCAGCATCGCCAGCGTGAAGCCGTCGTGGCATGGTGGTTGCGCCATCAAATTACTCAATCGCGAGACGCTTAATTTCCAACATATCCCAAGCGCAGATCGCAAATATCTCATCGAATTTCTGGCTGACATCGTCCAATTGACGAACGCTCCTTTCGAACAGAAGCGCGGCATGGAGCAACTTTGTCCCCATTGTTTTGTTTTTGTGCCGGATCATCCGGCATCGTGTCCTTCCTGCATGGGGAAATTCAAATCAGCGCGGAAGGCCGGTTTGCTTTCCGCAATTTTCCCCGGACTCGGCGGTTTTTATCTGGGCTATCGCCGGTGCGCTTTGCTCGAACTTCTTGCCGCAGGCGGACTCTGGTACTTCCTCGTAATCGATCCGCTGCTTGCTCGGTCGAGGGATCAATCGAGTGCGCCGAGTGATCCAGAATTCTGGATGACGTCAGCTGCGATCATTGTACTCGCCCACGCGATCGATGCGATGCTGGCCGGCCATTTCGCGCGAAAGGGTCACTATCCATCGGGCGTGGTTCCGCTCGCCGCCACCCTTCCCCCTTTCGTGGATCGACCAAAGCCGGACGCGAACGCTCTGAGCAAACTCAAGATCAGCCGCACCGCTCCGCCGGTTTAGGCGTTTCGGTAATTCTTCATCCTTCCTGGGCCGTCGCTGCCAAATAAACGCACGACGGAAACCCAAGATCCCAGAGCGTGCAGATTAGGTTTTGAAAAAGATTCCCTTCAAATTCATCTCCAATGCAGGAGGATTGGGCGAGAAACGCAGGCCGTCAGCCTTGCTGATCTTCCCTTCCTTGATGAGTCGATAAAGATCCTTGTTGAACGACTTCGAGCCCTGATCGCTGCTCGATTCGAGCAATTGCTGAATTTTATCAAAATGGCCCTCGAGAATCAAATTCCGAACGGTCGCATCGGCCACCAGAATTTCGTGGGCTGCATATCGTCCGCCGCCTTCCAGCGCCGGGATAAGTTTCTGGCAGATAAATCCGCGAATCGATCCGGCGATTTGCCGGCGGGCCTGAAGGATCTGCTCCGGTGGGAAAAATTCAAATACCCGGGTCAACGATTGCGCGACGGTCGCCGCGTGCATCGTTGAAAAAACCAAATGTCCGGTTTCGGCAGCCGAGATGGCGGTTTCAAAGGTTTCCTTATCCCGCATTTCGCCGATCAGGATGATGTCGGGATTTTGACGAAGCACCGACTTGATCGCCATTTCGAAGTTGGGCACGTCGAGACCGATTTCACGCTGCTGGAAAAGCGACTTGTCGTCGCTGAACGTGTATTCAATCGGGTCTTCGATTGAAACCACGTGCTTGTCCATGTTCTGGTTTATCCAGTTGAGCATCGCGGCCATCGTGGAGCTTTTGCCCGATCCGGTGGCGCCGCAGACCAAAAGAATACCATCCTTCGATTGCGCGAGCTTGATCAAAACCTCGGAGTCTATCTTCAGTTCCTCGAAAGTGGGCGGGCGATTCTTGATATGGCGGAAAACGATGCTGACAAGGCCGCGTTGATGAAACGCATTCACGCGAAAACGCCCGATGTCGTCTGCGGAATAAGCAAAGTCCACTTGGGCGTCCCGCTCCCAGTTGGTGCGAAAAACCTGCGGCACGTGCTGGTCGACGAACGCCTCGGCATGTTCGCAGGTGATGGGATCCATTTCCACCGGGCGAAGCCGTCCGCCGATCCGGAGGTAGCCGGGCTTCTCGGACTTAATAACGATGTCACTGGCGCCGCTGTCGACGGCCAATTTCAGCAGATCGTTAACAATTTCGGTATGAAGTGTGTTACTCATGGATTTTGTGCGTGAACCGGCTTGAAAGCTGTGCTTTGCCTACAGTGTAATTACTTACCATTCAAGGTAACATTCGGTAACAAACTAATGAAACGCCGCCGCAACTTCACTGGCACCTACACTGCCCTCGTCACTCCGTTCAAGAACGGTGCCGTCGCTTTTGACGAACTCCGCCAATTCATCGAATTCCAGATCAAAGGAGGCATCGACGGTCTGGTCCCGGTCGGAACCACCGGTGAATCGCCCACGGTGGACAACGAAGAGCATCTGGAGATCATCCGAGTCACCGTTGAGGCTGCAAAAGGCCGCGTCCCGGTTATCGCCGGCACCGGCTCGAATTCAACAAAGGAAGCCTGCGATATGACCCGTGCCGCTGATGCGGCCGGCGCGGACGGCATGCTGCTCGTTGCACCTTATTACAACCGTCCGACGCAGGAGGGACTTTATCAACATTTCGCACGCATCGCTGATTCAACTGACAAGCCCTTGATGCTCTACTCAATTCCCGGTCGCTGCGGAATTGAGATCAGCGTCGGGGTCATCGAGAGACTTCGGGCGCGATACCCCCACGTCGCGCACATCAAGGAAGCCGGCGGAAACGTTGAGCGAGTCGACCAGATTCTCCGCGCGCTCGGTGATGACATGACGGTTTTGTGCGGCGACGACAGCCTGACGGTGCCTTTCATGTCCGTCGGGGCGAAGGGTGTTGTGAGCGTGGTTTCGAATTATTTTCCACGGGAAATCACTCAAATGACGCGCCATGCGCTCGCCAACGATTTCCGCAAGGCCGGGATGATGCACCGCAAATTCTATCCTGCGTTCAAGACCTTCTTTATTGAGTCAAATCCTACTCCGATGAAGGCTGCGCTCGCCAAGGCCGGTCGCATCAGTTCCGAGGAAGTTCGCCTGCCCCTCTCCAATTTGTCGGCGGCGAGCCGCAAGATCCTGTTCGATACTCTCGCAACGTACCAACGCTGACCGATCCTTATGCCGCTCCAGATTCTTCTCAACGGTTCGCGTGGTCGCATGGGCCAGGCGATCGCCACTGCCGCGGTCGACATGGACGCCGCCATTATCGCGTCCACCGACGCGGGCGACGATCCAGCACCGTTGATCCGCGGTTGTGAGGTGATCATTGATTTCAGTTCGCATCAAGCGACCCGCGCTTTGCTGGAACTCGCGATTGCCAACCACAAACCAATCGTGCTCGGCACGACCGGTCACGAGGCTATCGAAAAACAGGCGCTCCTTCAACTCGCAGCCAAAGTGCCTTGCGTCTGGGCGGGAAATTTTTCCGTCGGCGTGAATTTACTTTTCGCCCTGACCCGACGCGCCACCGCAATCCTCGGCGCGGACTACGATACCGAAGTGGTGGAAATGCATCACCGTTTCAAGAAGGACGCTCCCAGCGGGACGGCCGAGCGGCTGCTCGAGATTATCCTCGAGGAACGCAAACTCAACCGGACTGCGTTGCGTCACGGTCGCTCGGGGATTACGGGCGCCCGACAGACCGACGAGGTTGGCATGCACGCGCTTCGCGGCGGTGACGTCATCGGCGACCATACGGTGATTTATGCGGGGCTCGGCGAGCGAATTGAACTCACCCACAAGGCGAGTGATCGTGCGATTTTTGCCCGCGGAGCCATCCGAGCGGCCCATTGGATCGTCGATCAAAAGCCCGGGTTGTACGATATGCAGGACGTGCTCGGCTTGAAATGATCACGAGTATTTCCGGCATTCTCGTTTCGGCCACGCCGCTCAACGCCATTATCGAAACCGGCGGCTTCGGGTATGAAGTGCATATTCCCGTCACGACGGCTGAAAAGCTCCCGTCCATCGGGCAGCAAACTAAACTTCATACGCTCGCCGTTTATCGCGAGGATTCACAGACGCTCTACGGTTTCGCTTCCGAAGAGGAACGTGATTTTTTTCGGTTGCTGGTTGAGAAGGTCACCGGCGTGGGTCCCAAAATGGCGCTCAGCGTCCTGAGCAAACTTTCTCTGGCCACCTTGAAAAGTGCCATCGTGGCCGGTGACGTCGCCCTGCTCGCGAAATGTCCGGGCATTGGCAAAAAAACCGCCGAGCGCCTCGTCATGGAACTCCGTGACAAACTTAATCCGGCGGATCTCGGAACAGTTTCCAATCCGCCGACAGGAAGCACGGCTGGCACCAGTGCCCCGGTTGCGGAGAACAAAATCCGCGATGCGGTCCTTGCTCTGGTTGCGCTCGGTTACAAAGCCGCCGACGCGGACAAATCGGTCCGGCAAGCGTGGGTCGCTCTGGGAGCTTCGGCCTCAACTGAGGCCTTGATTAAGAAAGCGCTCGGTTGAACCGAGCGCTTGGCTTATCGCTGAAACTGAAAAGCAGCAAACTCAGCCTGCTGCGAAGCGGCCGGCTTGCTCCGGAAAATCCGCAACGAACCTGCAGGCTGCGAATCGAAGACTCCGTCCTCGAAAAGCGACGTCGTCCGGCTCGGTTGAATCTGGCCACTTGCAAACGCGCGTTGGTCTTCTTTGCGCATGGCGGCGAGCATTGCCGCGTAATCCTGATCCGCAACCAGACTGACGGATCGCGCGATCACGGAAACTGGCTTGGGTTGTTGTGCAACCGCCACCGCCTGCTGGCTCAAAACCGGCAAAGACTGGGCAACCGCGACGGGCTGAAGCGCCGTTGTTTTAAGTGCTACCGTTTGAGACTGGTTGGCGGCGTTATGACTGAAAGTGACCTTCGCAAAAGCAAGCGCCACGCAAGCTACAGCCAAACCGGTCGCATAATAAGTCCAGTGTTTCCGGCGACTGTATTGGGGTTCAAATTGGGCGATCTTGGCCTGCACCTTCAATTTGTCCGTCGGTAGCACCCCGTCCTCCGAACGAAAACTTTCATAGACGAGCGTCGTGGCTCGATGCATCTGGCAGTACTGGCGGTAAACCGCGCGACGACGGGGATTCGCCTGCATCTCGGCCTCAAGCAATTCCATCTCTTCACCGGATATTTGTCGGTCGATATAAAGGTTAACCAATTCAATGAAGTGATTGTCGTTCATGGTTGAAACTCTCCCCCAAGTTTTTCGCGCAGGCTTTCGCGGGCGCGAGCAATCCGGCTTTTGACAGTGCCGACACTGATGCCGAGGATCCCGGCGATTTCTTCGTAAGAAAGATTTTGGACGTTTCTTAAAATCAGGATTTCCCGATGCTTTTCATTCAACAGTTCCATGCACTCGGCAACGCGGCTGACGAACTCCTGGGTCACCGTCGCGTCCTCCGGCGTTTCCTGTTCGGTTGGAATCAGCTCGGCGAGCGTCGTGTCGTTGTCACCACTCACAGGAGCATCGAATGAAATCGATTTGTCGCGCTTGCGGCGCCACCAGTACCAATAGCGGTTTCGAGCGAGATTGGTCGCGATCTGGTAAAGCCAGGTGGAAAAGGCGGAATCGCCCCGGAAATTCACCAATCCGCGATGAGCCCGGATAAACGCATCCTGGGTCACCTCTTCGGCATCCTGTTGATTACGCAGGAGCTGATTGGTCATCGCATAAATGCGCGCCCAATATCGGGTGACGAGTTGGTCAAACGCCGTTGAGTCGCCGCCCTTGAAGCGGTCTACCAATAGGCGGTCCAAGGCTACTTCCTGGGCTTTGGCTGTCATAGGATCAGGCTCATTCTGATCCGGAAATTTGAGGATTGTTCCCACTAAGATTGGCGGTTGATAAGTACGTTGTTGCAGTCAGGTGCGATTGGTCAATGACAGCTTATTAACGTTAATCGCGTCAGTTCATTGTAAATAATACTTGCCTTGGCGGCGAAGGGAAAAATTATCTCCATTTCTTCTTTTAGCTGGGGTCGATAGCTCAATGGTAGAGCAGCATCCTTTTAAGTTGTTGGTTCCGGGTTCGAATCCCGGTCGACCCACCAGCTAGTCATAGAAGCCAATTTGTTGAGAGAGTGCTTTTTGCCGAATCAGGGGTTGAGTTTTTCCAGACGCCACCCAAGTCTGCCGACACCGTAACCACTTAGACGATCGCCCTTCACCCACCGTGCCTACCATTACCCAAGTAAAACGTATCGTCATCGTTGAAGACCAAACCGCTATCCGCGAAATGCTCGCCGAGATTCTGCGGATTGACGCCGCTTACGAAATCGTAGGCGAATGCGGCGACGGCTTAAAAGCCTGCCCGCTCTGCCTCGAATTGAAACCTGATCTGCTCGTGCTGGATGCACGGCTCCCCGGCCTCAGCGGCGTCGATATCCTCCGACGGATTAGTAAACAGTTAAAGAACACGCGTGTTCTGATTTTCTCTGGTTATGAAAGCCCCGCGCTCGTGCGCGAGATGCTCGAAGCCGGTGCGCACGGATTCGTCGAAAAGACGGCTGGCCTCCTCGAATTTAAAAAGGGCCTCGAGACCATCGCCAATGGTGGCACTTATTTCGGTCCTGGCGTCGCTGCCCTGCTTCGCAATGTCGTCGCCAACAACAGCCCGACCGGAAGCGTTGATTCATTGACCGAGCGGGAACGCGAAATCCTCAAGCTCGTTGCGGAAAGCAATAGTACCAAGGACATCGCGCAGAAATTGAACATCAGTGTCAAAACCGTGGACAATCATCGCACCAACCTGATGCGAAAACTCAATCTTCACGACGTCGCAAGCCTGACGCGCTATTCCCTGGAGATCGGCCTGATCGATCATCGCGTTCAATCATGGTGACTGGTTGCCTGAGCGAGATTACTTCTTGCGCGCCGATAGCGTTTATTCGATAAACCGAATTACCCACTTTTCTGAAAATCATGAAGAATGTTTCCAAATTCCTCGGCCTCACCTTGGCCGTATCCGCACTCTTTCTCTCGGCTTGCAAAAAGAAGCCGATTCGTCCCGACCCGACGACCACCGCCATGGGCATGGGTGATGGAGTCAATCCCGAAGCAGTGGCGCTTGGCGCTGAAGGCACAGGTCTAACCGGGCGCGATCCGAATGCCGGCACACCTGGCGATGAAAACCACAGCGTGGTTGAACCAATTTACTTTGCGCTCGACCGTTCCGCGGTTGCGCAGGCTGAGCGTCCAAAATTGCAGGCTGCGGTAAAATGGCTGCAGGACAACACGGGTAAAAATCTCGTTCTCATTGGCCATTGCGATTGGCGTGGCACCGCCGAGTACAATCTCGGCCTCGGTGATAGACGCGCGAG
>JBEPTW010000116.1:0-12122 GCA_041691855.1 Verrucomicrobiota bacterium
ACGCTCAAGCAACTCTGGCGCGATCGACTCGACGTGGTGTTTCCGCGGAGTTGCGTTCATTGCCAAGGACTGGTTGAAGGCGAGCGGTTCCGGCATCTCTGCGGCAACTGCGAAAAATCACTGTTTGTCGTTAAAGCACCGCATTGTTCGACGTGCGGGCATCCGTACTTTGGTGAAACGGAAATCAACCGGCGGTGTTTGCATTGTGAGGAATTGGAGCCGGAGTTTGCCGAAGGGAAAACCGCGATTTTGCTCAAAGGGCCGGGACGTTCGCTGATCCACGCGCTGAAATATCATCACGGTTTGCACGTGTTGGAGGACATGGTGGAGATCATGATTTCAACTCCCGGATACGTGGCATATTTGCGCGACGCGGTGCTTGTGCCGGTGCCCCTGCATCCGCGAAAAATGCGCGAGCGCCGGTACAATCAAAGTTTGTTGCTCGCCGAATGTGCGGCGCGGGCTTCCGTCGGCAGCGCGCGGGTCGAAGAGTTGCTGCAACGAGTGGTAGATACAGAATCGCAAACTCACTACGACAGAAAGACTCGCCAAAAGAACCTCAAAAATGCCTTTGCTTTGGCTTCCGGTGCGGCCATTAATCCCGCGCAACGTTACATCCTCGTCGATGATGTTTTTACAACCGGTTCCACTCTTAATGCCTGCGCGGCCGTCCTCAACCGGGCGGGTGTGCTGACGCTCGACGCGGTCACTTTCGGACACGGCTAAAACTCCGCATGACACATTTTGCCAAACCCAAGCTTTCGTCCTCACGAAAGAAGAAAAATATCCCGGAAGGACTCTGGACCAAATGCCCGATTTCGGGGGAGATCGTTTTCAATAAAGATCTGGAGCAAAACCTCATGGTGGTACCCAAGAGCGGTTACCATTTTCCGATCGGCTCGCGGCAACGCATTGCCGGCATGGTGGACGATGGGAGCTTTCACGAATTCGATGAAGAGGTGAAATCATCCGATCCGTTGAAGTTTGTGGATTCGGCGGCGTACCCGGATCGGATAAAAAAATACGAGAAAGAGAGCGGACTGCCCGAGGCGGTGATCTGTGGCACGGGAAAAATCAACGGCATCGAGATATCGCTGGCGGTGATGGATTTTCGATTCTGCGGCGGAGCGATGGGCGCGGCGGTCGGCGAAAAAATCACGCGGGCGATCGAGCGGGCGTTGAAGAAAAAGATCCCGTGCATCATCGTGAGTGCGTCGGCCGGCGCGCGGATGCAGGAAGGGATTTTCAGCCTGATGCAGATGGCCAAGACGAGCGCGGCGCTGGGCCGCCTGGCCGAGGCGAGATTGCCGTTCATTTCGATCCTGACTTATCCGACGACGGGCGGAGTGAGCGCCAGCTTCGCGACGTTGGGCGATGTGATCATTGCGGAGCCGGGCGCCTTGATTGGCTTTGCTGGCGCGCGGGTGATCAAGGAAACGACCAAGCAGACTTTGCCCGTGGGATTTCAGACGGCGGAATTTCTGTTCAAACACGGGCTGGTTGATCAGGTCGTGAGCCGCATCGATATGCGGGAACGTCTGACCAGTTTGCTGCAGGTGCTCTACATGCACAAACACAGCGCGCGCAAGATGGCGACGGCGGCTCCGTTTAGCGTCGAGGCGACAGGATAACCGTTTCATCGATGTCGAGGGAATTGCCGCGTCTGACCGACTATGCGTCGGTGACCGATTATCTTTTCGCGCTCAAGGCAGGCGGCGTTAAGTTCGGGATCGACCGCATGCGTCGCCTTTCGGCCGCGTTGAATCATCCCGAACGCAGTTATCCGGTGGTGCACATTGCCGGTACCAATGGAAAGGGTTCGGTCGCGGCGATGATCGAGTCGATCCTGCGCGCGGCGGGTCATCGCACCGGGCTTTATACGTCACCGCACTTGGTGAAGTTGGGCGAGCGCGTCCAAGTGGACCGGCGGTTGCTGACGGAGGCGGAGATCGTCGCGTACACGGCTGAATTGCAGCCAGTGGCGGACAAGATCAGCGCGTTTTCGCCGGATGAGCAACCGACGTTTTTTGAGTTCATGACGGCGATGGCGTTTTTGCAATTTCAGCGGAAGCAAGTGGAGGTGGCGCTCATCGAAGTGGGCATGGGCGGACGGCTCGACGCGACCAACGTTGTGCAGCCTGACGTCACAGTCATCACGTCCATCGGCTTGGATCACTGCGCGGAACTCGGCGATACGTACGCCGCCATCGCCCGCGAAAAGGCCGGGATTATTAAACCCGGCGTGCCGGTCGTGATCGGCCTCATGCCGGAGGAGGCGGAGCAAGTCGTGCGCGAAGTTGCGGCGAGCAACCATGCGCCGGTGCATTCCGTCCGGGAGACATTCGGTCGCGGTCGGAGAGACTATCCCGCCACGAATCTGGAAGGAGATTATCAGCGTTGGAATGCGGCGACGGCGGAGCTGGCGGTCGGGCTGCTGGCGGAAAATCTCAAACCGCCCGGCGACGCAATCGCGGAAGGATTGGTTCACGTTAACTGGCCCGGCCGCTGGCAGCGCACGAGTATTGGCGGAAAAAAAATGATTCTCGACGCCTCGCATAATCCAGAGGGCGCGGCGATGCTGGAGCAGAATTTTGAACGACTCACCAAAGAGATGGGACGAAAACCGGTGGTGATCGTTGGAGCGTTGGGTGAATTTCGCGCGCGGGCGTTGCTCGCGGTGGTGATGCGTTACGCGCGGGAGATTCATCTCATCACCCCTCGACAGGCGCGCGCCACGCCGTTCGAGGAAATGAAGGCGCTCGTGCCTGAAGAATACCGGCATCTGATCCATCGCGCCACGGTTGAAAGTGTTTTTCCGAATGCCGCGACGTGTGCGGTCGGTGGCCCGGATGATACGATTGTGGTGACAGGCTCGATTTATCTTTTAGGGGAAGTGTTGGAGCGGATCGAACCCGGTCGTGGAGCGGGCGAGGGGCGGTTGCAGGATTTTTAAACGGCGCGCGGCTGCACTGTGCGCTTGTCTATCCACGAGGCCGGACCATTTTCGGGCACAATGAAGTCCGGCCATTCGTTCGTGAAGGCATTCAAGGGAAAGCGCGTGTTGATCACGGGCGGCTTGGGCTTCATCGGTTCGAATCTGGCTCGCGCGCTCGTAAAGCTCGGAGCCAAGGTCACGATTCTCGACAGCCTCATTCCGGAATACGGCGGCTCGCGTTACAATCTGCGTGGCCTTGAACGCAAAGTGAGTCTCAACCTATCGGATGTGCGCGACCGGCATAGCTTGCCGGAATTTTTGCGCGGGCAGCATTTTTTATTCAATCTCGCGGGGCAGACCAGTCACATGGATTCGATGAGCGATCCCGAGACGGATTTGGAAATTAATTGCCGGGCGCAACTCACGTTGTTGGAAGCGTGCCGGAAACATAATACCAATTTGCGCATCGTGTTTGCGAGCACGCGGCAGATTTATGGGCGTCCGGATTATCTGCCGGTCGATGAAAAGCATCCGCTGCGGCCGGTCGACGTAAATGGAATCAACAAGCTGGCGGGCGAGGAATATCACCTTCTCTACAGTCAGGTTCACGGGATTCGCAGTACGGTGTTGCGGCTGACAAATACCATCGGACCGCGAATGCGCGTGAAGGATGCGCGTCAGACTTTCGTCGGCGTGTGGATCAAGGATGTTCTTCAGGGGAAATCGATCGAAGTGTGGGGCGGTGAGCAACGCCGCGATTTTACCTACGTGGACGATGCGGTGGAGGCGTTGTTGCTATCGGCGTCCAAACCCGAAGCGGTCGGTGGTGTTTTTAATCTTGGCGGCATTGGCCAGATCACGTTGCGCGAGTTGGCGGAAACGCTCGTTGAAGTGGCGGGAAAAGGAAGTTTCAAGATCCGGGCATTCCCCGCCGACCGAAAAAAAATCGACATTGGGGATTTCTATTCGGACTACAGTTTAATTCACGCGATGCTCGGTTGGCGACCGCGCACGACAATCAGGCAGGCGTTGACCAAGACGGTGGCGTATTATCGGAAGGAACTACCGCACTACTTATGAACGGAAACTTGCCCCTCGGCGCGCGAACCATGGGCCGCATTGCCGGTCTTCTTTTGCTGTGAACCACAAAATTATTCCCGCTGATCCCAAGGCCGGATATCTCGCGGCGCAGGTTGAAATCGATGCCGCGATCAAACGCGTGATGTTGAGCGGCCATTACATCCTCGGCGCGGAGGTCGAGGCCTTCGAAAAGGAGTTTGCGGGATGGCTGGGCGTGGCAGCTGCCGTGGGACTGGCCAATGGCACCGAGGCGCTCGAACTGGCGTTGCGCGCGGCGGGAATTGGTTTAGGTGACAAAGTCATCACGGTCGCGAACACGGTGACGGCGACGGTCGCCGCCATCAGTGCGACCGGGGCGAAGCCGGTTTTCGTGGATACGGAACCCGGTACGATGCTCATGGATCTCGACGCGGTGGAAATGCTGCTCACCAAAATGCGTGATCCGCGAATCAAGGCGGTGGTTCCCGTTCACCTCTATGGCCAGCCCGTGAATATGCCACGCTTGATGAAGCTGGCGGAAGAGCATCGCCTGATCGTGGTGGAAGATTCCGCGCAAGCCCACGGCTCCACGGTCGGTGGACGGAAAGCGGGTGCGTGGGGACATCTGGCTGCGTTTAGTTTTTATCCGACGAAAAATCTCGGGGCTTTTGGGGACGCCGGCGCGGTGGCTGGCAGCGATCTTGCGATGCTGGAGCAAGTCCACTTGCTGCGTCAGTACGGGTGGCGGAAGCGGTACATCAGCGATATTCCCGGACGCAACAGTCGTCTCGATGAAATCCAGGCGGCGATCCTGCGCGTGAAACTTGCCCGATTGGACGCGGACAACACTCGGCGTAACGAACTCGCGGTGCGTTATCTGGCTGAATTGAGAGAGTGCCCGCTGAAATTGCCGGAGCTCGCGGAAGGGCGCACCCAGTGCTGGCATCAGTTCGTAGTTCGCACGGAACGGCGGGATGAACTCAAGGCGTACCTTGAAAAGCGGAATATCGTTTGCGGAATCCTTTATCCGATCCCGGTGCATCGGCAACCCGCGTATCACGACGCGGCGCTCACGTTGCCGCGGACCGAGGAAGCCTGCGCGCAGGTGCTCTCATTACCGCTCCATCCATGGCTAACCGATGAAGACGCGGCCCGGGTGATCCGTGAGGTCGTGGCGTTTTTCGAACCGGGCAGTCGGAGTCAAAACGGTGAGGCGAATCATCGGCCAGGAAAGACCGCGCCGGGTTTGGACGAATCTGTTGTTCATTGATTCGCCGTCGGTCGTGCGGGCGTAGCTGCGGAGGTCTCGTCTGCCGTGGGGTCATTTCTTGCGTCCAGAAACCACAGGCCAGAGTCCTGTGGCTACACAGGCAGTCTGATCGAATAGGCGGAAGCTTGGTTCGGCTGGCTTGCTCCGGGATCTTTACTGAACAGGCAAAAAATAAACCGGCGCTTTTGATGCCGGTTTGGAGATTAGCTTTGCGCGACGATTTTCACGCTTTCGAGAGCGACCCGTTCGATCGGCGTGCTTTTTTCGCCGCCGCCGCCAGACTTTGTCGGGACGTTGGCGATGCGCTCGAGGACGTCGTCACCGGCGGTGAGTTCGCCGAACGCCGTGTATTGGTTGTCGAGGAACTTGGCGTCGCCGTGAACGAGGAAAAATTGCGAGCCGGCGGAATCGGGATGGGAGGAGCGCGCCATCGAAATCACGCCGCGCACATGGGCTTTTTTGTTAAACTCCGCCTTGATTTTGTAGCCGGGACCGCCTGTGCCGGGCATGCCGCTTTCGCCTTCCTTCGTGTTGGGGCAGCCACCTTGGATCATGAATCCCTTGATGATGCGGTGAAAAGCGGTGCCGTCGTAAAATCCCTCGCGGGCGAGTTTCTTGAAATTCTCGACGGTCGCTGGCGCGATGTCGGACCAGAAAGAAAGGGTCATTTCGCCGTAGCTGGTTTTAAGGACGGCAACTTCGTTGGTGGAGGGAGTGGCTTTGCTCATGGAAAGGTCAACAAGCCGGGGGCGCTGGCTTGCCGCAAGAAAGAAATTGCGGGGACTTTCTTGATTGGAATGCAGTGGCCGGGAGCGACGGCGGCGGAGAGCCTGTTCGGGGAGAAAATCAGCCATTATTCCGGATACATTCCTTCATTGGAATCGGCTTTCCGAGTCGGCAATCAGGTGGTGCAGCCAATCCTTGGCGGCTGGGATAAATTTAAGATGGAACCGCCCGGCGCAAAGCAGCCATAGTCGCGGCTTCATGCGTTTTCGCCAGGTCACTTTGCAGGGTTTTCGTAATCTGCCGCTGGTTTCGGTCGAGCTGACCGGAACCCGGACGTTTCTTTGCGGGGCAAACGCGCAGGGGAAAACGAATTTTCTCGAGGCTTTGGGTTATGTTACTGCGCTGCGTTCCTTTCGTGGCGCCGAATCGCGTGCCTTGCTCGGAGTCGGACAGCCGCAAACGGGGTTGGCGTTTGTGGTGGAGCACGAGCAGTTCGGCGAAAGCCGGATCACGATCGCCTTTACGCCGCAAGGCCGCGAGGTGACTTGGGAACAGGGACGAGTTACGCGGCTCGCGGATTTTATCGGGAAATTTCCCACGGTCGCTTTCTCATCGCACGATAATCAGTTGTTGCGCGGCTCACCGTCGCTGCGACGACGTTGGCTTGATCTGACGCTGGCCGCGATGGACCCGGCTTATTTGGGGTCGCTGCAATCATACACTCGGGCGGTCGCGGAAAGAAACATGTTGTTGAAACAAGGCGGCCGTGACGGTGGGGCGCTGACGGCGTTTGAGCAGGAGTTGGCGACGCACGCGGTGGCCGTAATGGGGAAGCGCGCTGCCGGCGTGATGGAGTTGAGTGCGTTGTTTCAAACGGCGCACGCACGCCTCGTGCCGGAGTCGGAGATGCGGGAAAAGGCGGGGCTGACGTATGCGCCGGATTCACCGGCTGCGACGAGCGGGGAAATTATGAGTGCGCTCCTGAAAAGCCGGCCGCGGGACACGATTCTGAAATCGACCGAACGTGGGCCGCACCGGGACGAACTTGAGTTGTTGCTCGATGGAAAACCAGCGAAGCAATTTGCCTCGGAAGGACAGCAACGGTGTCTCGTTATCGCGCTGCGGTTGGCGCAAGCGGCGTACTTCAAGCAGAAGAGCGGGATCACCCCGGTGCTGCTGTGCGACGATGTGCTGGGTGAACTTGATCCCGAACGACGGAAACGATTTTGGGCGTCGCTGGAAGGAGCACCGCAGACGATCGCGACGGGCACGAGTTTGCCACTGGCGGAGGGCACGGTCTGGCAGGTTTTCACTGTTGAGCGGGGAAACGTCATTCAATCCGGAGCGACCTCGTGAGCTTGTTTAACGCGTGTGTTGCGGAATTTCCAGTTGAGCGTGGAGGAGCGGCGTCATGAGCTTCGAGCCGTGGCAATGGGTGTTGCTGGTAGCCGGCGCGGTGATGGCGGGGTTTTCGAAAACAGGAATTCCCGGTTCATCGATTTTGTTTGTCGCGATTTTTCCAAACCTGATCCCCGCCAAGCAGGCGACGGGCGTCGTTCTGCCGATGCTGGTTTTCGCGGACCTTTTTGCGTATGTGATCTATCGGAAAAATCTGGAGTGGAAGCGAGTGGGTCTGCTTCTGCCGTGGACGTTGGCGGGCATTGTGCTCGGCTGGCTGGTGCTCGGACACAGCAACGACCGGCAGATGACAAAAATCGTCGGCGGGATTTTGGCGGTGATGTTGCTCATGAATTTCTGGCGGAGACGCGGAATCGTTGATGAGGCGGTGGCGGATATGCCGGTTTGGTTCGGGCCGCTGATGGGAACTTTTGCCGGGTTCACGACAACGGTTGCGAATGCCGGTGGTCCTGTGATGTCGCTTTATTTGCTCGCGATGCGTTTGCCGAAACTTGCGTTTATGGGGACGGGCGCGGCGTTTTTTCTGCTAGTCAACTGGATCAAGGTGCCGTTCGTGGTTCAGCTCGGATTAATCACTCCCGAGAGCTTGAAATTGGATCTCTGTCTTTTCCCGGCGGTTGCGGTTGGGGCTTTGATCGGGCGCCCGGTGATTGAACGAATTGACCAGCGACGATTTGAAAATGGGGTTCTTTTCCTGACCGCAATCGCGGTTGCAAAGATGCTCTTCTTTTAGGCATACGGAGAGAGGAGGTGCGGGGGATTTAAACGACATTTATTTGCATTAACTGGCCTTCGATTTGCGCATCCGTAAAAGATCGGCTACATTGCAAGACGATCTATTTCAGCGGCTTCTCGGGCTCGCTTTTCACCGGCCAGCCATAACTATATTTTCAATTCATTTGAAGACAACGCCTTCCCGAAAATTCTATTGAAAAATAGAGGATATACCCTAGGAATTTCCCAGTGAAATCGCCCCGGCACATTTTGAACACTTTAGCGCTCGCCGCGTTTGCGCTGTGGTTCGGTGCGCTCGCTCACGCCACGGGTACGGCGACTGACATCACGGGCCTCTACTACACCGGAGTCGACGATAGTGGGGCGGTGTTGGCGGGCGCGGCCAGAGATTCGCACTGGGACGTGGTGTACGCGAGCGTTGGTGGAAACGATTACACTGGAAACAGCACCTACACGGGCGACGCCTATGTATTGAGCCCGAGCTATATTGACGGTAACTATGTCGCGAACAGTTCGACGTCCAAATGGATCACTGCCCCCGGCGCGAGTTCGGCAAATTCAGGCGGCACGGTTAATATCGGCGGAGATTCTTTGCCCGGCAATGGCACCAGCGGAACAAACAGCGCCCAATATGTGTACCGATTGGCGTTCACGATCACGGGGACGGGTAGCGGTACTGTTACGAACGACATTTCAATTTCCCTTACCTTGGCGGCGGACGATCAATACTCCGTTTACGTTAATCCAAGTACGCGCACCAACGGGAGTGTCAAAACGGGCAGCAGCACACTTGCCGGTTCGCGCAGCGGCGCTTGGAACAACACCTCTGCGCTTTACCTGCAAAATTACTCTCATAACGGCGGTGCCAACAACGCGGCTTTCGTGATCGGCACGAACTACATCTACGTGGTGGTGGACAACACGAATAGTCAGGGGGGAACAAGTACCTCAAGCTCACTCAACCCCAGCGGTCTGTTAGTCTATCAGGTCGGCCAAGCCACCCTGATCGATGGCAAACCTGTTCCCGAGGTCGGAACTTGGCTGCCGGTTGTCGCTGCACTCGGCGTGTTCGGTTGGCGTCGGGGTCGACGCCGTTCGAAATCCGAAGTGGCTGCTTAATTTTCCAGCGCAGCTTTGATCACTTCCGCCTCGCGGTGAGTCATCGTATCGGCAGGAATTTTGTCCAGTAGCGCGTGTGCCTCGGTTTTCATTCCAGTGCCCGCCAGCGCCAATCCGTAGACAAACGACACGACCGGCGAGTCACC
The DNA here is from genome assembly GCA_041691855.1 of Verrucomicrobiota bacterium. Taxonomy (GTDB): domain Bacteria; phylum Verrucomicrobiota; class Verrucomicrobiia; order Opitutales; family Opitutaceae; genus Lacunisphaera. The sequence continues at coordinate 9,410 of JBEPTW010000116.1, forward strand.
TGATTTTTTCGCAAACGATTCGATCAAGGTGAACGATTCGTGCGGATGGCCTTGCATGAAAAGATTGAATGCAAGGGTCGCAGTGAAGAGCGGATTCGTCGGTTCGCGCTGCAAATTCTCGCGGGCGACCTGTTCCGCCAGACGTTGATCGCGCCCGGTGAGCGCGGCGAAATACGAGAAATTATTGCCCACCGCGGCATCCTGGGGATGCAGCAGATGGAGGCGGCGAAACACCCGATATTGTCCCTCGGCATCGCGATGAACTTGGTAATTTCGCGCCAGAGAACCCAAAGCGTCGATCGCGTTTGAACCGCTTTGTCCGGCGACTCGCCACCAAAGTGCCTCCGCCTCGGTTTCCCGGCCCCAGCTGTAAAGTGCCGATGCGGCGAAAAGCGCGTGGACGCTGTTGATCTGCGCATGACTGTACAGCGTGCGCCAAAGTTCCTCGGCGCGGTTTTGATCGCCGGTCATTTTTGCAGCCTGCATGCCGTACATCCAGCGCAGGAATTCGCCGTCGCTTCCCCAATTTCCACTTTGGGTCCACGTCTGCAACGCGGGCCAGTCGGCGGCTTGTCGCAACGCTTCCGCGCCGGCGACGACTAGTGGCGGTTGCTGCATGGCGTCGACGGGCAGTGTCTTCATCCAGCGAACCGCTTCGTCGCCGCGCCGGATTTGGTTCAACCACGTCAAGAGTCGTGTGGCACTTTCAGGCGACGCGGCGTGATCTTTTTCCAGAACCGCGAGCACTTCCGCAAACCGTGACGGGTTCGTCTTCGCCAGTGCGTTGAGGTATGTCGGCATATCGCCGTTGGTGAAACCGGGCAGCGCCCTTAGCGCCTCGGCCCACTTTAGCATATTCGTGTGATCGTCGCGGGCTTGGGCATCGGCCAACAAAGTCCGCAAAGTGACGACGCCCCAGTCGCGATCGCCGGCCCAGTGGTCGAGCAGTTGCACGCCGCGCTGGCGCTGCGCGGGATCTTTCGCATTGAGCAAAATTAGCCCAAGCGGAACTTCGTCGACCGCCACGGGACCGTCCAGGCGCAGCGCGTTTTCGAAATGTTTTTGGGCATCGTCCAACTGAAGATTCCGGCGAGCCATCTCCCCGAGCAGCCGCTGGGCGTCGGGCGATTTCTCGAGAACATCCGCTGGAACTGCGGCCAGCGCTGCATTTGCCTCCTTCGTCGACTCCGCGCGCAGTGCTTCCGCCGCCCATGCAATCGCGAGATCAGCGTTGCCCGGTTCCAAGCTCGCAGCGTGATGGGCGTAGTCCACCGCTTTACTTTTTTGTCCGCGAATCCGCGCGATTTCCGCCGCAATTTGCCACGGCGCGGGATTTTTTGGATCGAGCTGGATCGCCTGTTGAATCGCCTCGACCGCGTAATTGATCCGTCCGGCTGCGAGCCACTCGCGCGCCATTTTCACGGAATTCCTGCGCATCCACCACGGATAAGCCCAGAGCGCGACCGCGATCGCGAGCAGCGCAATCGCAAGAACCCCGGTCGACAACCAGCGGAACGACCGTGTCGTTTCCCAGCGATCGAGCAGACGCCACCAGACATTGCGAAGCCGGAAGGCGTCAAGTCGTCGAGACGTACGCTGCCACCAATTAGGGAAAGGCGCTTGAGTCCGTTCGTCGGAGGGAGGCGGAGGTTCGCGCCGGGGCGGTTTCATTTTTCAAATAGATAACCTAGGAAAATCCGCTTGGAAACCATGATATTGGAAAACGGCAAAATTCCTTCCGCCCCTGTCGTTTCACGAGGCAAACATTCCGCTTCTTCTTTCGTGTGCTTCAGTGTATGCGGTGAACCGCTTTATGGCGCGCTCGTCGATCAGGGAGATGTGGAAGGCAAAACTGGAGGGAAAACTCCAGGCGAAGACGTGGCCGGATGCGCCGACGCTCCAGCGCCCGGCGTTTCAGGGACGCGTACTTGGCATCGATCCCAGTTTGCGCGGCACGGGCTTGGCGCTCATCGAATTTATCGCCGGGCGACAACCGGTTTTATTGCGCTGCCAGACAGTCCGCATTTTGCCCAAGCATCCGATGCCGTACTGCCTTGGAGAAATTCATCGCGCAGTTGCGACGTTCGTCGCCGATTTCGATCCCGGCCACGTCGCGCTGGAGCAGACGATTTACGTGCAGAATTTTCAAACGGCGCAAATTCTCGGCGCGGCGCGTGGCGCAGCGATCGCAGCGGCGGCTTTGCAGCAGAAAGAAATTTTCGAGTATGCGCCGCTACGCGTGAAACAGGCGGTGGTGGGCGCGGGACGGGCGAGCAAGGATCAAATGGCGCGCACCGTCATGTCGATGTTGGGTCACGGACGAACACTCGCATTTGACGAAGCGGACGCGGCGGGAGTGGCCTTGTGCCACGCGTTGACCTGGCGCGGTTGAGAGCCGATTCAATGCGGAATTTATTTTGTCAACGCCGGCGCCGCTGGTTTCAACTCACGCATATTCCTGTCACTCACGAAAGTGACGATCAGACTAACCGAAAACCTTGTCGACTTGTCACAATTTTGCACAACCAGCTCCGACATTTACTGTCAGTTAGTTGAACGCAACTTCGCGCACCGATGACCATTCCTCCGGCGACAACCCCCAAGGCGAAGCGATTTTCGATGATTCGCTCGTTTGTACTGGCGGACTTTCTCACGCTCGGAAACGGCTTTTGTGGCACCGGTTCAATTTTGGCGCTCATGCATTACCTCATCG
>JBEPTW010000117.1:0-12057 GCA_041691855.1 Verrucomicrobiota bacterium
CATTGTTCAATAGGTGCCCCTGACTCCAACCACCGGCACCGAGTCCCACCACCAACAGTACAATACCAAGAACGGTAGTGCCGAAATGGGCCTTCACCAAAGCGGAGGATTGCCACTCCCGGCCCGTAAGACGGGGAATAATAAAGTAGGCAGCGCCAAACATGGCCGTCGAGAAGCAGGCGTAAAGGATAAGCCAATCCCGAAGATCGGAGATGAGCGTAAGCTGGGCGATCGCCGCAAATCCATGAAGGGAAAGGGCAAAATTCAAAACCGAGGCCAGAACAAAACTTACCATGCTCAGGAAAATAAACCGAAGGGTAACGCTGTTACCCAAGGCGCGATAATTTCCCGCGAGCGTACCGAAAAGATTCAGGGAAATTACCACGACTGGCACGACCAGCAGGAAGTTGGCTGCGCCGCCCAAGGTCGAAATCCAGACAGGAACCGGGCCCCCGACGAGCCGGCTGCCGCCCGCGAGCACTGTGGCCGCCGCGAGCCACCAGAACGCCAGCGGCGCGAGATAATAATTAGCCACCGGTTTGCCGATAATCTTGGGCAGAAAATAATAAGCCGCAGCCAAGGCGATCGGAACAAACCAAAGCCCGTACAAACCCTGCACATACCAAGCGTTGACGATCGGCTGCAAGACCCCGCGTACCGGCGCCTTCAGCAACATGATTTGCGCGATGGAGTAGATCCAGGGAAACCAAAATGCTGCGCCGAACAGGTACCATTGCGACGCGTACACATTCTCCGTGTTGCGAATACTGAACGTGGTGATTCCCCAAACGCCGACCATCGCGTACGCGATGAGCAAAATCAAGGGAACGAACCGCGGCATTTCCAAAAGTTCAAAGGAAGTCGAGTAGCCGCCAAGAATAGCAAGAATGCCAAGGGTCACACCGACATTCCAGAATTTTGCCGCGACAAACAACCAGCCGCCGTGCCTGAGCGTCGTGGCAGAAAGACGGGCCATCAGCCAGAGCCCAAAGGCGAAAGCGACGTTCATACCCCATCCGTAAACCAGTGCATTCTGCGCGGCAGGAACAATCCTACCATGCGTGGTCCACGCGCAGTCCGCGAGAAAGTCAGGCGAGTGCAGCTGAATGGCGGCGACGAGTTGCAATACTCCGCCGGCCAGCAGCCACCAGATTGCCGAGCCAAAAAAGACGAGGACCGGCCATTTGGCCGATGCATCGATCTCTGCCTGCTCCGCGCGCGCGTTCTTATCAGTGGAATTCATCAGCAAAAATTACTTCTTGGCCTGCTCACGAACGACGAGCTCCATGGCCCGGTCGATGGGAATACGGACGATCCCCGCCTTTTGGTCGATCCAACCGTAGCTGGTGGACTCGGCCTGTTCCTTGACGCGGTGTTCAGCCAGCAAGGCCTTGCGCTCCGCCGGGGTCTTCACTCCTTCAACCTTATCGACGGTGAAAGCATGCGGACGATAGATCTTGTTCGCCAGCCACGCAAAGAGCGCGAACGAGATCAGCACGATGACCGCGGTGAAAACCGGCGTGCGGTGGGGGAAGGAGAAATTGGCAGAGGAATCGCTCATGGCGCGGTGGCTTCGTGGTGCGTGAGTGACTCAAGGATTCGCGGGTCGCGAATTGGAATGATTTTTGTCGTGCCGAGACTTCGCAGATAGGCCCAGACACAAATGCCGCCAACTCCGACGACGGACGTGAGCACCCAGAACAAATTGAACGAGAAAAACGGCAGCGGCTCGCCCTGTGCATCCTTCAAGGCGGGCAGCGTATTGTAGCAAATGTCGATGAGGATGGTCACGGCGATCCCGATGCTAACCAGCAGCGCCGGCTTCAGTTCCGCCTTATTGCGGTAACGCAGCCAGGCAATAAATGGCGCGAGGAAGTGCCCGAACAAAAGCACCATGCCGATCCAGAACCAGTCGCCGTGTTCACGGATATTGTACCAGAAAGTCTCCTCGGGGACGTTGGCATTCCAAATCAGGAAATATTGGGAGAAGGTCACGTAGGCCCAGAAAATCACAAAGGCGAACGCCAGCGACGTCAGGCAGTGGAACTGGTTCGTATTATAGATGCCTTTCAAGTCGCCGCGCACGTACAGCCAGTAGGTTATCATGACCGCGAAGGCCATGCCGGCGCGAAGGCAGTTGGCGAAGAACCACACGCCATACATGGTGGAAAACCAGTGATACTCGAGGCTCTTCATCCACAGAATTGCGGCAGCCGTAAGAGAGAGGGCCGTCAGCACAATTCCGAAGGCCGCCGTCTTGCGGTTCATGAAAGTCCATTGGGGCGAGCCATCGCTGTCCTGCGTGAATGAAGCCTTTCTAAAACGCCAGGCCAGCCACGACCAGATTCCGAAGAGGACCACCGTCATGCCAGTGAACATGCCGCGATTGAGAAAGCCCGACTTCTTTTGATACAGCATGTCCGTGCCTACCGTGTGCCCTTCGCCAATCGAATGGCTGAGATCCATCCAAGGCCAAACCAGCCCGGGTTTCAGCCAGACGGAAATCAAAAGCGGAATGAACAGGACGAACAGCCATTTGAAGGCCGACATACCGTGCTCGTACTGGCGACGGATGACCACCGACCAACCTGCGTCCGTGAGATGGTGAATGATCGTCAACAGGAGCATGCCGATTACCACTGCCGTCCAATAACAGACGGCCACCAAGTAGCACGTCGCGATCGCATTGGGCTGCGCAACGAGAAATCCAACCGCCGTAAGGGCAAGACCACCGATACCGGCGAAGAGAAATTTATTTGCCAGTGGGGCAAAGGATCCGCCGACCGAGGATGAAGAAGAGGTGCTCATGGTTACTTTAACCCTCCCCGTGCCTCAAGAGGAACATCATCGATTCTCGCGTTGTGAGCACGCTGCAGGGCGCGAACATAAGCGATCACCGCCCAGCGTTCGTCCGGAGAAAGTTTATCCGCATAAGGGAACATCGTATTCTTTCCGTGGGTGATCGTGTTGAAAATTTCGCCTTCGGGCATGTTGCGAATCCGGTCGTCGTGGTAGCTCGGCGTCGCGACCATGCCATAGGATTTCGTGATGCCATTGCCGTCACCGAGTGCGCCATGGCACGGGTAGCAATAAATCATAAAGCGATTTTGCCCACGGTGGATCATAACCTCGGTCACTTCCATCGGGAAACCCTTGGCAAAAGATCCCTCGGCATTCTTGCCCGCATAACGAAAATCGTCAGCCCGAAGAAATGCCGGATCGGCCTCAACCGACCGCCCACGCGGAACCGTTCCGACAGGAATCGGGCGATCAGTGCGGCCATCGGCGAAAAATTTGGACTCTGCCTGGGGTTTGTATTTCGCCTGACGATCCATGTCAGGGAAAACTTCAATGGGAGGGCGCGTGGATTTCATGCCGCGGAACCCCATGACGGAGATCAAGAGCACGACAATAAAAGCGAGCGAGAAGTAGGCGTAACGCATCTTATTCTTCGATTTCGGCGATGTCCTTGCCCCCGATCTGCTCAAGCAGACTGCGGGTTTGGGCCGGGTTGAATTTCGGGTCGTTCGCCTCGATCACAATATAAAATCGGTCATCCATGGCGCGGACAAACTGGGGCGCTTTCATCACCGGATGATAATGCATCGGAAGTTTGTTCAGAAAAAACATGCCGGAAATCGTGGCGAACGCCGTGAAGAGAATCGTCAGTTCGTACGAAATCGGGAACGCAAACATCGGACTGAAATAAGGCTTTCCGCCAACAATCAGCGGATATTCGTAGGCGCCCGTCCACCAAATGAGCGACATGCCCGTACAGAATCCGGTGAGACCGCCGGCCAGCGAAAAACGCGGTACTTTGGAGCGACGAATTCCCATCGCCGCATCAAGTCCGTGAATGGGAAAGGAAGTCAGGGCATCCCATTGGGAGAAGCCAGCATCCCTCACCTGCTCGCAGGCATGATAAAAATCCGGCGTGGTATCGAAGGCGGCAACTAATCCGTATGCTTTTTTCATGGTCGTGCCTCCTTAGTGCTTGCGCGCGCCATGGGGATCGGCGGCAGGGATGACCGACTTGATCTCCGACATCGGCATGATGGGAAGGAATCGGATGAACAAGAGAAACAGCACTGAAAAGACCCCAAAGGTACCGAAGAAGGTGAAAATTTCCACGATGGAAGGAGAATAATAGCCCCAACTCGACGGAAGGAAATCACGAGCAAGCGAGGTGACGATAATCACGAAGCGCTCGAACCACATACCCACGTTCACAAAAATGCAGAGAATCCAAACGAGCGTCGTATTTTGGCGGACCGCCTTAAACCAGAAGAACTGCGGCGTAATGACGTTGCAGCTGACCATGATCCAGTAAGCCCAAGCATAGTGACCGAATGCACGGTTGATGAACGCGAAACCTTCGTATGGGTTCGCACCATACCACGCGATGAAGAACTCCATGGAATAAGCGTACCCGACCATTGTGCCAGTGGCCAAAATGATCTTACACATACAATCGATGTGATACTGCGTGATGAGATCCTCGAGACGATAGATCGCCCGGAGTGGAAGCATCAAGGTTAGCACCATGCCGAACCCGGAGAAAATAGCGCCCGCCACGAAATACGGAGGGAAAATCGTCGTGTGCCAGCCTGGGATCAGAGCAACCGCAAAGTCGAACGAAACGACCGTGTGCACGGAAAGCACGAGAGGAGTCGCGATACCTGCCAAAATCAAGTAGGCCATTTCGTAATTGCTCCATTGCCGGTTGGAACCGCGCCAGCCCATGGCAAAGAAACCATAAATACGGGCTTTCAGGATATTGCCGGTCGAGGTGAAGCGATCGCGCAAAGTGCCCAAATCCGGCAAGAGGCCGATATACCAAAACAGCACCGATACCGTGCCGTAGGTCGAGACGGCGAAGACGTCCCATTCCAGCGGAGAACGAAAATTTTGCCAGATACCGTTGGCGTTCGGGAAAGGAAAGAGGAAGCCGGGCAAAACAGCGAACCAGATACGACCGACGTGGAAAACCGGGAAAATCGCCGCGCAAACGACCGCGAAGATGGTCATCGCCTCAGCAGGACGATTAATCGATGTGCGCCACTTCTGTCGGAGCAAGCATAGGATCGCGGAGATGAGAGTACCCGCGTGGCCAATACCGATCCAGAAAACGAAATTCACAATGTCCCACGCCCAGTTAACCGGATTCGCGTGGCCCCAAACGCCGACGCCCGTCGCTACCAAGTAAATTAAACCGGCAACGGTGAACGAGGCGACAAAGGCGGCGACGCCAAAGCACCACCACCACCAGGGTGGGGTTTTGCCTTCGACAATTCCGCAGATCTTTTCCGTGATCCAGTGGAAATCGTGGTGGTGTTCCACCAAGGCCGCGCGCGACAAATTCGCCGGGCGAACCTCCGCAAGAATCGCGGGGGTTTCATGTTCAACAGAATGCGAACTCATTAACTTTCCCCTCCATGGGCGGGCTCGGCCTGGGAGGCACCATGTGCGCCACCATTTCCGGCGTGACTCTTGTTGTTATATTCGACGCGACTGAGCGGAAGCGCGGCGTAATCTGGCATGAGAGGATTCGGGTTGCGCAACTTGGCGAGATAGGACGTGCGCGGGCGGGTGTTAAGGTAGCCGAGGACGGAGTAAGTCCGGTCCTGCGCCTTGGCCAGGGAAATGGCGCTCTTCTCATCCTTGATATTACCAAAGACAATGGCTTCGACGGGACATACCTGTTGGCATGCGGTCTTGATGGTTCCGTCGGGGACCTCGACATTGCCGCTGGCACCAGCTTTGCGAATCTGGCCGATCTTTGCCTGCTGGATGCGCTGAACGCAATAAGTGCATTTCTCCATGACACCGCGCATACGCACCGTGACATCGGGATTCTTCACCATCTTGACGAGCTCGGGCATCTCTTTCTGGTGGCCCAAAGGTCCCATGTAGAGGGCGTCGTACGCACGCTTGTTGAAGTCGAAGAAATTAAACCGACGGACTTTGTACGGACAGTTGTTCGCACAATAACGCGTACCGATACAGCGATTGTAGGCCATCACATTGATGCCTTCCTCGTCGTGAACCGTGGCGTTGACCGGACAGACGGTCTCGCACGGCGCGAGCTCGCACTGCTGACAGGTCATCGGTTGAAGTGAGACCTGGGGATCTTCGGGGAGGATTTTGTTACCTTCCGCACCGAAGGCCGCCGCGTCGGCTTTACCGTCCGAATAATAGCGATCCAAACGAATCCAGTGCATTTCGCGACCGCGGGCGACCTGCTCTTTGCCAACGATCGGAATATTGTTTTCCGCCTGACAAGCGATCACGCAAGCGGTGCATCCGATGCAGGTATTGAGATCGATCGACATGCCCCACTGATGCGTGCCTTCGAACTTGGCTTTATCGCCACCAAGATCTGGCGTTTCATAAAGCGAATTGCCACGGGGCGTGGTCTGCGCACGGAGCGAGGTGAGATGAATGCGCTCAGCTTCGGGCAACTTGGCGAACTCTTCCGGCTTCATCGCGCCGTATACGCCCGGAGTTTCATCCTCCATGCCGATTCCAGCGACAAAATTTGGCTCGTCCTGATAACTCTTTTCCCCGCCTTCGTAATTGGCTTCGCGAATAATGGCACGACCTTCCATCGACCAATGTTCCTGGGTGTTGGCAAGTTTCATGCGCTCACCCGTCTTGCGGAGCTTCGCACCCGTCGCAAAGGCAGCGCCGTCAGCGGTCCGGATCACATAGGCATTATAACCCGCATCCGTACCGACGTGACCGGATTTTGTGCGGCCATGTCCGAGGGGCAATACGATCGTGTAATTCGCGAGACCGGGCTGAATATGCATCGGTCCCCGCAACGTCCGGCCATTCACGGTAACTTCGCCGATGTAGGCGTTCTCCTTGCCTTGAGGAAATTCCGCCTCACCGATGCGCGCAACTTGGGGCGTAGAAATCAAGTTGAGAATCTTGGTGCTCGTAGGCGCAATCCCGAGTTCCTTACCCAAGCGGGGACTGACCATGATGGTGTTGTCCCAGGAAATTTTGGTCATCGGATCCGGACATTCCTGCAACCAGCCGTTGTTGGCAAAGCGCCCGTCGTCGACCTTATCGGTAATGAATCGAACCTCTAAGTTGTCGGCGGAAAGAACGGTGGCCGCAGCCACCGAAGCCAACAAGGGGCTGATGCGCGCGGCGTCGAACGTCACGTTCGAGGTCTTGTAGGTGGAATTCTCTAGCAACCCATCATGAAGGAATTTCTCGAAACCTTTCTGGTCACGACCCATCGTCGCGTAAACTTGACCGTAAGCCTCTGGTTTTTCTTCCCCGGCAAGAATCGCCAGCAATTCAACTTCCATCAGGCCGTTAAACAACGGCATGATCATCGGTTGCACCGGCACTATCGTGCCATCAACCGTGCGGGCATCAGCCCATGATTCGAGATAATGAGTCGCCGCGAGATGAGTACCCGCCAGCGCCGACGTCTCATCATAATAATAACCGTAGCGGATCACGTCCGGAACGGATTTTAACAGGGTCGCAAACTCCAACTCGACCGGCGCATTGTAGACCGGATTGCCGTTGAGCACGAATAGGGTCTTGACCGATCCAGCTTTAATCGCGGTCGCCAGTGCGGAAATCGAAGACGCCGAAGGCGCATCCACTTCCACAAAATCAATAGTTTTGCCAATATTGCCGAGCTTCGCGTTGATCGCGTAAACCAACGCGTGCACCTGAGCCGGTTGGTCAGCACCCGCGACCACCAGCGATTCGCCACGATTGGCGAGCAAATCATCGGCGCATTTATCAGCCCATTCCGTGTTGAGGCCAATGCCCTTCGTCAGGGAGTCGTAATCGGACGTCCCAAGAATCTTGCCCGCCAATGCGGCCGCAAAAGCCAACATATGGCTGCTCGCGAGACGCAGCCGATGATCCGCCATGCTGCCAGTAAGAGTGAACGCGCTTTCCACTACGTAGAGCCGGTTCATCGGATCGCTCGGCTTCGTCACTCTCCTGCCCTTCGCAAAATCACGGGCGTAATAAAGCGAACCCGCCTCCGCGTGGAAAAAATCAGCATCGATGCTGACAATGCGCTTCGCTTTCGAAAAACGATAAATCGGTTTTACGCTCTGGCCGAAAGCAGCCTGAGCGGCCGCGACCGGCGGCTCGTCCTGAATCGCCTCATATTCCGCCCAAATCGCACGGGGAAATTTCTTCTTCAACTGCCCGATTAAACGGGTTCGGGTCGGCGACGCGGATTCATCCGCCAGAAAAGCCAATCCCTCGCCGTTGCCAGCGTAGGTCTTGGTGATGGACGTCAAAAGATCATTAACCTGAGCAACCGTCAGAATGTCGTTCCCCTTGGTATGCGCGGTAGCACGCTCGGGATCGTACAAATCCAGCACGGAAGCCTGGGCCAGCGTAGTGGAAGCTCCGCCGTGGGGCAAATAGCTCGGATTCCCTTCGAGCTTGGTCGGACGCCCCTGATGGGTCTCGGCCAGCAGCGGGATCGCCGATTTGCGGAGCGGCATCGCTGTTGCAAAATAGAGAGGGAGACCCGGCACCGTATATTCAACGGACTGACCGTAAGGCAAAATGTGCGACTCAGGACGGCGGCAACCGGCGAGGCCAAGCCCACCAAGGGCAAACGAAGCCGCCATCAACTTCATGAAGTGGCGGCGGTCGACGCCTTCCATGCTCGATGCGCCTTCGGGGAACTCGCGGGCCAGATGCTCGCGGAAACCGGGAGTGTCCGCCAGTTCGTCGAGGCTGCGCCAGTATTTCGGGCCGGAGAGCTCGCGCTGGGACGGTACGGAGTGATCAAATTTGCGTTTCATCAGCGATGGCAGCCGGAGCAGCTTGTCGGCGGTTTGACCTTCCAGTCATGAACAAATTGTTTCGCCTCATCGAGCTTGCCTTGGTCCGCGAGGGTTTTGGAATCGAGATTGAAAACGTCCGACGGATTGCGGAGATGCGGCGCAGGGTCGCGATGGCAGTCGATGCAGAAGCTCATGCTGTGGGCCTTGGCTTGATAAACGGTGGTCATCTCATTCACCTTGCCGTGACATTCCACGCAACTCACGCCGCGATCCACATGCGCCGAATGATTGAAATACACGTAGTCGGGATTCACGTGGATTTTGAGCCACGGAACGGCGTTACCCGTTTTGTAACTTTCTCGCACCACTTCAAGCACCGGACTGGTCGTCTTGATTTGACTGTGGCAATTCATGCAGGTCTGCGCCGCAGGAATGCTCGACGTGGCGGATTTCTCTACTGAAGCGTGACAATACCGGCAATCGATCCCCAACTGACCGGCATGCAGGCTGTGTTCAAATGGGACCGGCTGCACCGGCTGGTAACCCACATTAAGATACTTCGGCGTCGCGTAATAATCGATGCCAGCTGCCGCCACACCGCCGAGAACACAGTAAAAAATGAGCAGCTGCACCGGCAGTGCGTTGATTGATTTCGGAAAGATCTTCGACATGGTGGCCGGCTAAATTGGGGTTACGCGCAGCAGCTGCACTCAGTAACTTCCTTCCTTGCGTGATATCGCGCGCTGCTCGGAGCGGACCGTAAGCGGCTCACTCGTTTTATTACGTGCAACAGACGCGCCCTTTTTCGCCAGCAGCGACGGGACCACGCCCATGCCCACAAACAAGCCGCCAAGTTTGGCGAGAAATGATTTGCGCGAACAATGCGGACTCACGGAGACGGTGGGTGTACGGTTCAAATTCAGTTCAGAGCAAAGAAGGCGTTCAACAAATGTAAAACAAAATTTCCTCATCCAACGCACTCACCACGCATATAAGCAGAAATAGCTTCCCACCCAAAGCTGCTAATCGCAGTGGAAAAATGATCGTCTTCGAGCCATGTCACCGTGCGGTAGGCAAGTCGCCTGGTGGGAGCGAGCTTGCCCGCGACTCAGGAGCTGCGGTGTCGCGAATACCTATCCTCCGTGACGTTGGCGAAAGATGAAGCTCGCTCCAAAAAATTCCAATCCAACCCGGAATTCTTGGACGATTGAACTGATCGGAAATAAATCCGACTCTCAGTTCACGAACAAACCGTCGCGCATCGGTTTCGTTTCATCACAGCGGGTGGCGATGTCCGGATTGTGCGTTACAATCACGACCGCCTGTCCGTTTTCCTTGGCCAAACGGGTGAGAAGATCGAACACCAAGGTGGAATTCTTGACGTCGAGATTACCGGTGGGCTCGTCCGCCAAAATGATCGTCGGTTGATTGGCGAGCGCCCGCGCCACCGCCACGCGCTGTTGCTCGCCACCGGAGAGCTGCGTAGCGAGACGATGCGTTTTGTCTCCCAACCCGACGTCCGCCAGCAGCGTCCGGGCCCGCGCCTCCATTTGCTCCGGGGTGAGCCGGCCAAGTTTCCGCATCGGCATCATCACGTTATCGAGGGCCGAAAATTCCTGCATCAAAAAGTGAAATTGAAATACGAAGCCGATGTGTTCGCCGCGCGCTGCGGTGCGATCGAGATCGCTGCTATTGGACATCAGTTCGTCCCCGATCCAAATGGATCCATCATTCGGCTGATCAAGCAAGCCGAGCAGGTAAAGCAATGTGCTTTTCCCGCAACCGGAGGGACCAACGATGGCCGTCACGTGTCCGGGCAGCGCTTGGAATGAAACCCCGCGCAAGACGTGAACCCTCCCCTCGTCCTCACCGAGATACCGATGAAGATTTTCGCAACGAAGCGCGGGCTTTTGATTATTCTTCTCCATGGCGATTACTGCGAAGTGCCCCGGATGATATCGCCCGGCTCTAGGCGCGCAGCGCGTCGCGCCGGAATGAGTGCGGCGGTCATCACCACGACAGTGGCACAAATCGTCGCGACGACATAGTGCGAAAGCGCCCAGTGCACTTGAAAGGTTTCAGTCGTGAAAATTCCCGTTAAATGGATTGGAACCTTTGAGACCCCATAGGTGACGCCAGCGCCCAAGATCCAGCCACCCACCGTACCCAGAGCCAACACGATCGCGCCAAGCCATAGAAAAATCCGCGAGATATCGACCCGCGTATATCCCATCGACCGCAGAATCGCGATCTCCTTGGTTTTCTCGATCACGAGCATCGCCAGCGTGTTGAACATGCCCAGACCGGAAATGAGAATGATCGTGGAAACCGTGAGCGCGGCGGAAATTTGCAGCGCTTGAAATGCGTTCAACCAACTCTTCTCGCGTTCCTGCCAGCTTTTCGCGCCGTGGCGGAGCACCTCGGACATCTGGATGGCATCCTGTGGCGCCCGGTCCTTGTCGAGGAGCGAAACCTGCAGAAAGGAAGCGCCACTGCTTTTCTTCAGCAACGAACGGGCTTCAGTCAGGTGAATATAAATCCGGACCTTGTCGATGTCACGCACCCCGGTTTCGTACAACGCGGATACCCGGTAGCGGCGACGCTCCGTGCCTGCTTGGAGAATAAGCGAATCGCCGGGGGCAACCTGCAAAAGCTCGGCCAAGGCCTTGCCCATCAGCATACCCTGTGGCGCATTTCGGAACTCCTCCAAAGAACCGCCGCCCGGGACAATCTGGGAGCCCAAGTCCGATACGAGTAGTTGGTCAGCCAATACAATGCCGTAGACTTTGGCCGATTCATTTTTGAATGAACTGTCGGCAATCACTGATCCTTCCAGCACGGTTGAAACTGCGGCGACATTCTTGAATTGATGCAATGCGTCGGTGAGTAGTTTCGGATCCTCCACCCCCTCGATGTACTTTCGCGCCGAACGATCGCCCGCGACTTGGAATTTACTCGCATCCGGATTGTGCCCTCCGGCGGCCATGGCGAACATGGTGTCCTGAAATTTGTCCTCAATCCGGATGGCCCCGTTTGTCCCCAGAATCGTCTTGATGAAAAATTGTTCAAAGCCGCTCGTCTGCGCCTGCGTGACAATGAAAAAGCCGATGCCGAAAATAATTCCTGCGAGGCTCATCAGCATCGAGCGCTTTCGCGCCGTGAGGAAACGACAGGCAATACGGAGATTAGTCGACGTCGACACAGGCACAGGTCCGGGGAAAATTACTCCGGCACAATTTGGGTTTTCACCTGTTCACCCTCATGGAAACGATCC
>JBEPTW010000118.1:0-12050 GCA_041691855.1 Verrucomicrobiota bacterium
ACCCGCTCGTCTGTACCGCTTACAACGCGGACTTCGACGGTGACCAGATGGCCGTTCACGTGCCGTTGTCCCTCGAAGCCATTCTGGAGTGCAAACTCCTCATGATGTCGACGAACAACATCTTCTCGCCGTCATCCGGCAAGCCGATCCTCACGCCCTCCCAAGACATCGTTCTCGGTGCCTACTATCTCACGATCGAGCCTCGCACCAAACCAGCCAAGGGTGTTCGCGTGCCGCTCCTCTCCGGTCTTCAAGAAGTGCTCTACGTCAAAGCTGACGGCGCGCTCAAGATGCACGATTGGATCGAGGTTCCGAATCCCGATTTCGGCAAGGACACCGTCTACGGTAACAAGGAGCGCAAGATTCTCCGCACCACCGTTGGCCGCGTGATCTTCAACGAGATCTGGCCGCCGGCTCTCGGCTTCGTCAACTTCCCGGTGCCAAAGGGGAAACTGGGCGATTTGATTCTCAATACCTACAAGGTCGCTGGCGACCGCGTGACGGTTGAGACTCTCGATAAGTTGAAGGAACTCGGCTTCCAGACCGCCATGCAGGCGGGTATCTCGATCGGTATCGACGACATGATCATTCCTGAAAACAAAAAGGAAATCGTGGCCGACGCTCGCAAGAAAGTCGACGAGGTCGAAACCCAGTACAAAAAAGGTATCATCACCTCCGGCGAACGGTACAACAAGATCATCGATATCTGGACCGGTGCCACTGATCGCATCGCGAAGTCCGTATTCGCGAAACTTGAAAACAACGACGGTCGCGTCGACGTGAATCCGGTTTACATCATGATGGATTCCGGCGCCCGCGGTAACAAACAGCAGGTTCGCCAGCTGTGCGGTCTCCGCGGCCTCATGGCCAAGCCCTCCGGCGAAATCATCGAGCGTCCAATTCTCTCCTCGTTCCGCGAAGGGTTGACCGTTCTCGAATACTTCATCTCGACTCACGGCGCCCGCAAGGGTCTCGCCGATACCGCCCTCAAGACCGCAGACGCCGGTTACATGACCCGCAAACTTTGCGACGTGGCCATGGACGCGGTTGTCACCGAGGAAGATTGCGGAACGCGCGACGGTATCTGGAAGAAGGCTATCTTCGAAGGTGAAACCATGCTGGTTTCCCTCGCGGAACGTATCGTCGGCCGCTTCTCGGCGGACGATATCTTCGATCCACTCAATCCGACCAAGACGCTCGTCAACTCCGGCGAACTCGTCACCGAGGAACTTTCCAAGCGCATCGAGGATTCCGGCATCGAGCGCGTGAAGGTTCTCTCACCGCTCACTTCTACGAGCGAACAGGGCATCGACGCCAAGTCCTACGGCATCAATCCCGCCACCAACAAGGTTGCGAAGATCGGTGACTCCGTCGGTATCATTGCCGCCCAATCCATCGGCGAACCCGGCACGCAGCTCACCATGCGTACCTTCCACATCGGTGGCGTCGCCACCGGCGGTGCGAAGAACCCTGAGATCAAGGTCCGTAATTCCGGTATTGTGAAATACAAGGGCCTGCGTCTCGTGCAAACGGCTGAAGGCTTCAACATCGTCCTCAACAAGACTGGTTCGATCCAGATTCTTGACGAAAACGATCGCGAGCTCGAGTCCTACCCGATCGTCGTCGGTACGTTCCTGTCCGTCACGGACGCTTCCACGGTCACCAAGGGCCAGACGATCGCACAATGGGACCCGTACAACATTCCGGTTCTCTCCGAAAAAGCGGGCACGCTCCACTTCAAGGACATGATTCCCGGTGTGACCGTGAAGCGCGAACTCGACGAATCCACCGGCCGCATCGCGACCGTGGTTATCGAGCACAAGGAAGATCTCAATCCGCAGATCGAAGTCCGCGATGAGCAGGGCAAACCTGTCGCCGCCTATTCGATTCCGACCGGTGCGCAGGTAGCAGTGGCCGAAGGTGACATCATCACTCCCGGTGCGCTGCTCGCCAAGACGCCGCGTCAGGCTTCCGTGACCAAGGACATCACCGGTGGTCTCCCCCGCGTCGCCGAGCTTTTCGAAGCCCGTCGTCCAAAGGAAGCCGCTGAAATGGCCCGTATCGAAGGCGTCGTTTCGTTTGAAGGCTCCATCCGCGGCAAACGGAAGCTCGTGGTTCGCCACGAAGAGTCCGGCGCGGAAGAGGAACATCTGATTCCTCACGGCAAGCACATCATCGTGCAACCCGGCGACGTCGTTCACAAGGGCCAGCACTTGACCGAAGGTTCCGCTGATCCACACGAGATCCTCGAAATCCTCGGGCCAACCGCGCTGTATGAGTTCCTCATCGGCCAGGTGCAGGAAGTCTATCGTCTCCAAGGCGTGTCGATTAACGACAAGCACATCGAGGTCATCATCCGTCAGATGCTCCGCAAGGTCCGCATCTCCGATCCTGGTGACACCGAGTGGTTCTGGGGCGAGCAGATTGACCGCGTGGCCTTCCTCCGTGAGAACAAGCGTATCGACGCCGCCGGTGGCAAACCCGCCGAGGCCGAACCGATCCTGCTGGGTATCACGAAGGCATCGCTGGAAACCGAGAGCTTTATTTCGGCCGCTTCCTTCCAAGAGACGACCCGCGTCCTCACCGACGCCTCGACTCTCGGCAAGGTCGATCATCTGAAGGGCTTCAAGGAAAACGTCATCATGGGTCACTTGATTCCCGCCGGCACTGGCTGGCCGGGCTACAAGAAGCTCAAGGTCACGCTGCCATTGGGTGGAGACATTCCGATGGACGAGGCTCCAAAAGTGACCGCTGAGGTCGCCAGCTAAACCTAGCCAAAATATTTCAAAGCCGCGGACGAAACTCCGCGGCTTTTTTGTGCATGAATTGGTTCTCGTGATGCACCACGGAAACAGGGTTCGGCTGATGCACGAAAAATCGTGGCCGATTTATATATGGGATCGATCCCCTGAATTCAGGAGGTTTCCTTTCTGCCGTGATTTCCTCTGAGATGGCATTCTGCGAAAGTGCAGATTACATTTCGCTTATCTTCGTTCGGTCCAATCTTCCCGTTTGAAAACCTCTTTTTGCGACCGCAATTAGTCTTCCGCGCGTCCCGCGTTTGCGTTTCATTCATCCTGTTAGGATTGGTTTCGCTCCCGCTCACCGCTCAGATTGCGCAGGTGCAACACGCGCCGTCGATCAATGGCAAAGTTGACGGCTCGCTTCAGCAAATGTCCGCCGAGGGCGTGAACTTCAATAGCGGAGCCAACGTCACCGGTGACCTTTCAGTCCCGGGAACGCCAACAGTCCAGTTGAACGGAACCCCTGCGTATGCGGGAACACTACAGGGAAGCGGCGCGAGCTCTCCTTCGAACTACACGATCACGCTCAACAGCGGAGTATCATTGCGGCACATCATCCGCCGAACCAATGCAGTGGCGCTCCCAACGGTTGGTACCGTTGCGACTCCGACTGGCACGGCCTCCATCACGGTAAACAGCGCGGGCCAATCGATCGCATGGACAACCCTCAAAAATCTCACGCTCAATAGCAACGCAGGCCAGTACACGGTTCCTGCCGGATCTTATGGCAGTTTTAGCGCGGGGAGCGGAAGCGGATTCAAGCTCGGCGTGGGCGGAGCAACTCACGCCTCGGTGTATAATTTCCAAAATCTCACGCTCAACGGCAACAGCGCTCTGCAAATCCTCGGTCCGGTTGTGATCAATCTCGCCAACGGGTTTTCCGCCAATGCCCCCGTCGGCGCGTCGACTAATCCCGCGTGGCTTACGCTCAACATCAAGTCAGGCGGCTTCACGCTGAATAGTGGATGCAATTTCTACGGCTATCTTTTGGCGCCAAGCGGACAAGTGATCATTAACGCCGGCACGCAGTTGGTGGGCGGCGTCACGTGCGCCACTCTCACCGTCAACAGCAACGGCCTGCTCACACTCCAATCCGCCCAGGCTCCAAACCAGCCGCCAACTGTTTCGCTCACGACTCCTGCAAACGGTAGCATTTTTCAGGCTCCGGCGACAGTTTCTCTAACGGCGAGCGCGGCGGACAGCGACGGCACGGTGGCTAAAGTCGAATTTTTTCAGGGCTCCACCAAAATCGGGCAAAGCACCACGGCGCCCTACATGTATGCGATCAATTCGCTCGCCGAGGGAAGCTATCATTTTTTTGCCCGTGCGACGGATAACCTGGGAGCGACCACCGATTCCGCACCGGCTGCCGTCACGGTAACTTGTCCAAATAAATTTCCCGTTGTGATGATGACGGCTCCCACCAACGGCGCCTCTTTCAACGCTCCGGCCTCCATCACCGTGAGTGCGACTGCGTCGGATTCAGATGGCAGTATTGCTCACGTCGATTTCTACCAAGGCGTCGTTTTGCTCGGCTCGGATACGAATTCACCCTATTCCATTAACACCGGTGCACTGCCGGCTGGTAACTACACGTTCTCCGCGAAGGCCTACGATAACGCCGGCGCCGCGACGACTTCCGGAAATGTTACTGTCACCGTCGTGAGCCCAAACCAGCCGCCGACGGTTTCTATCGCCTCACCATCGAACAATTCGACTTTCGATAATCCTGCCGCCTTCACGGTTACTGCAAGCGCGAGTGATGCTGACGGCTCCATCACTAAGGTGGAGTTTTTCCGCAACGGAGCGCTTCAAGCCACGCTGACGCAAGCGCCTTATCTACTCCCAGTGAGCGGTCTTCCCATCGGAACCTACGATTTCGTGGCTCGCGCCACTGATAACTCTGGTGCATCCACCACTTCAGCTACAGTGCGCGTGACCGTGGTGCATATTAATGATGCTCCAATCGCCGAACCGCAATCGCGTATAACCGCTGAGGATACTCCTGTTTCTATTACGCTGAGCGGTGTGGATCCGGACGGCGATTTACTGTCGTACGCGATTGGCACGCAGCCCGCCCATGGGTCTCTCGCTCCCGGATCTCAGCACAATATTTTCACCTACACGCCCGCGGCCAACTTCAATGGCAATGATTCGTTCACTTTTAAAGTGAGTGATGGCGCGCTGCAGTCCGCCGCCGCCTTAGTTCAACTAACGGTCACTGCGGTGAATGATGCTCCGGTTTCCGCGCCATCCTCGATCACGTTGAATGAAAATACGTCAGCTTCATTCACGCTTGCGGGCACCGATGTGGATAGCAGCGCGCTGACTTTCGCCGTTACTGGCGCACCCATCCATGGGACTTATTCCGGCACGTTGCCGAATGTCACTTACGTGCCTGCAACAGATTACAGTGGTTCCGATACTCTCGTGTACACTGTTTCCGACGGATTGCTTACGTCGGAACCGGCCACCATTAGCCTCACGATCAATCACGTTAACCGTGCCCCCGTCGTAGCGTTGACTGCGCCCGTCGATGGCACGACCTTTCTCGCTCCCGCGACCATCACGATTACAGCTTCCGCGACCGACACCGATGGAACGATCACGCACGTGGATTTCTACCAAGGATCGACGTTGGTCGGGCAGGGGCTGAACGCGCCGTATAGTATTTCCACCAGCGCGCTATCCACCGGGAGTTATGTTTTTTCCGCAAAAGCTTACGACAATTCGGGGGCGACCACTACTTCCAGCGAAATTACTGTTGTCGTTCTGACGCCCAATCAACCGCCCGTCGTTTCGATCACCTCACCGACCTCAGGCGCGAGTTACGACGATCCCGCCAACTTTTCCCTCAACGCCTCCGCGTCCGATCCCGATGGGTCTATCGCAAAGGTAGAGCTCTTTCAAAACGGAACTCGGGTGGGCGAAAGTCTCAGCGCTCCGTTCACCTTTGCGATTTCCGGATTGCCTGTGGGTACCTACGATTTTGTGGCGCGCGCGACAGACAACCAGAATTCTTCCGTCGATTCCGCTCCGGTGCGAATTGTCGTCGCGCATATCAACGACGCGCCGGTTGCGAATGCTCAGACACAGACGACGCTTGAAGATGCACCGGTTACCCTGACGCTCACCGGTTCCGATCCTGATGGCGACGCGCTCAGCTACGCGATCATTGCTCAACCCTCGCACGGATCGTTGGTTCCCGGCGGAACCTCGACCACCTTCGTCTACACGCCGGCTCAAGATTTTAACGGCGCAGATTCGTTCACTTTCAATGTCAGTGATGGCTCGTTGCAATCGGCCCCTGCCACCGTGCAGCTAAACGTGACGCCAGTGAACGATGCGCCGATCAGCTATCCTGCCGCTATCGCATTAGATGAAAATACGTCAACGTCCTTAACGCTGGCGGCGACCGACATCGATAGTTCGGCGCTCACTTTCAGTATCATTTCCGGACCGCCGCACGGCACGATTTCAGGAGCGCTGCCGAATATTATCTACACTCCCGCGGCCGACTACAGTGGCTCGGATAGTCTGGTCTATAAAGTCTATGACGGCGAATTATTCTCCGCACCGGCGACGATCACTTTCACGGTGAATCACGTGAACCGTGCACCGACGGTCAGTATCACCGCTCCGGCCGCCAACGCGTTATTTAACTCTCCGGCAGCCTTTACTCTTCAAGCAACGGCCTCCGACAGCGACGGCACTGTGACCAAGGTGGAATTTTTTCAAGGCGCCGTGAATCTCGGACAAAGCGCCACAGCACCTTATGAGCTTCCGCTGACCGGGCTCGCGGCGGGCACTTACACTTTTACGGCCCGTGCGACGGACGACCAGGGCTTGGCGACGACCAGCAGCCCCGTTTCTGTGATCGTGAATTCGCCGCCCTCAGTCACCCTGACCGCTCCCGCCACCGGCAGTATCTTCACGGCCCCGGGGAACATCGATCTCGCGGCAACCGCGAGCGATAGCGACGGCACCATTGCCCGGGTCGAATTCTACAACGGAGCGGCGCTATTGGGGCAGAGTACGGTGGCACCCTATGCGTTCTCTTGGACGAATGTGACATCTGGAACCTACACCCTGACCGCGATCGCCTACGACGACCGCGGTGCGGCCACGACATCGGCCCCGGTCACAGTGATCGCCAACAATCCGCCGACAGTTTCGCTGACCGCCCCGGCAGCAAACGCGCTGTTTTTCGCCCCGGCGTCCATCACGCTGCAGGCGACCGCGTCCGATTCCGACGGTGGTATTGCCAAGGTGGAGTTTTTCTCGGGTGCGACCAAGCTGGGAGAAGCGACCGTGGCTCCGTACCAATTTGCGTGGTCCGCGGCGCCAGCCGGAACCTATACGCTGACCGCCGTGGCCACGGATAATCTTGGGGCGACGACGGTGTCAGCGCCGGTGGCGATTGTGGTCGACGCTCCGCCGATCGTGTTGCTCACGGCACCAGCCGGAAATTCGGTGTTCGTGGCTCCAGCCACGATTTCCTTACAGGCGACGGCAAGCGATAGCGACGGCACGATTGCCCACGTCGATTTCTACAATGGCGCGACAAAACTGGGCCAGAGTACCACGGCACCACACGTGTTCTCTTGGACGAATGTCGCTTCGGGTACTTACTCTTTGACTGCGGTCGCGGTCGACAACCTCGGGGCAACCACGACCTCGACGTCGGTGACGGTGATTGCGGACACTCCGCCGACGGTTTCCCTGACCGCGCCGACCGCGGGTGCCGTTTTCGTCGCACCAGCGAGCGTCAACTTGCAGGCCACGGCGGCTGATGCCGATGGCAGCGTCGCCAAGGTGGAATTTTTCGCCGGTACGACCAAGTTGGGCGAATCGGCCGTCGTCCCCTACCAAATCGTTTGGGCCAATGCACCCGCCGGCACTTATACGCTGACCGCCAAAGCGACGGACAATCTCGGAGTATTAACGGTGTCGTCTCCGGTTTCGGTGGTGGTCAATACACCGCCGACGGTCACAGTGACCGCTCCAGCCGACGGGGCTTTCCTGCAGCCGGCTACACCGGTCACCTTGGTCGCGAACGCAACCAGCAGTAACAGCACAATTGCCAAGGTGGAATACTTTGATGGTTCGAGCAAAGTGGGAGAGGCGACAACTCCGAGTACTGCTCCCTCCACGTTTACCGTGGCCTTGGCGTCTGGCCTGACGAGTGGTCCGCACCAGATTCACGCGGTGGCAACTGACTCACTCGGGACTTTCGCGACTTCCGCCGAGGTTGCGATCGTAGTGAACACTCCGCCAGTGGCGACGCCGCAAGTAATCACCGTCTCCAGCGGTGCACCATTGGCCGTTACGCTCGCAGGCACTGATGTGGACAACACTCCGCTGACTTTTGCGCTGCTCAGTCAGCCGAGCCATGGCCAGCTGACAGGGACCCCGCCGAACCTGATCTATACCTCAGCGCCGGATTTCGGAGGCTTCGATTCCTTCACCTTTGCGGCCAACGACGGCCAATTGACCTCGCCGGCCGCTACGGTGCAGTTGAACGCGGGACTCCCGCCGCGTTCCCGCACTTATACGACCACTGGAGATTTTACGGGAGGAGTTCTGACTTCTATTTCCAATGACGTTGCTGACCAGATTTCCAACAAAACCATTCTGGCGTCCTTCGATGTCGTTTGGATCGCGAATTCTTCAAAGGGTACTGTCGTCAAGATCGATCCCGAGACCGGGCGTGTACTGGGCGAATACCTGACCGCTCCGAATACCGTGTCTACACCTTATCCGTCGCGCGTTGCAGTTGACTCCGAGGGGAATGCGTGGGTGGCGAACCTGAACGACAATTCCATCGTCAAAATTGGTCTTCCGGAAAGCGGGGTTTGGAAGGATCGCAATAACAACGGACTGGTGGACACCTCGGGATCGTTGGGCGACGTCAAGGCATGGACCGGATCTGACGATGTTTCTTCGGCTGCAGACGAAGCCATTCTTCTTTTTGTTAGAACCGGTGCCTCCAGTGTTCGGCAGCTCTCCATTGATGCTGATGACAATGTTTGGGTCAGCACTCCGAATGGGAAATGGGAAAAATACGATGGACGAACCGGTCAGCTGCTTCGCACCGAACTGTCGCTCAATCGCGGCGGGAATGGCGGCTATGTTTCACCCAGCGGCAAGATCTATTCCGCTGGCCAAAGTTTTTTAGTCTGGGACACCGCTAACGCAATTGCCAGTGTGGCTCCGGCAGACAGTGTTCGGGCAAACACGTGGGCCTCGGCCCTCGATAGCAAGGGCAATCTCTGGTGCACCCGTGATGGCACGTCGACCGTGGCAAAATATTCACCCACGGGTGAATTGCTTGGCGAATTTTATCACGGTGAACCGTGGGGCATGGGGATTGCGATCGACGCAAATGATAATGTCTGGATCGCTCACTCGCACTGCGGTCATACGGTCGGCCATTTATTGTCAGACGGAACCTTCCTCGGCAATGTCGCGGTGGCCAACCACGGACCAGTGGAGGTTTCAATTGACCGGCATGGCCGCGTCTGGGTTGCGAGTTCGACCGGGGTCGTCGAGCGTATCAATCCGCTCGGCGGTGCGATCGGTTCCGACGGGGTAACGCCCATTGGCGAGGTTGACGTCAAGAGCGGCAATCTCGGCGGCGCTTTGTGGACCTACGGTTCATTTACGGGCAGCGCTTTTGGTATGCTTACCCCCGATGGCACATGGACCAATGTCTACGACGGGATTCTGACTGGCACCACGTGGGGTCCGCTCCATTGGAGCGGTCTAATTTGCAATGACGCTCAAATCATTGTCGAGGCGGCCGTGAGTTCGGATGGAGTCGCCTACGGTCCGTATCAGACTCTGTCCCCCTCAAGTCCGGTCCCGGTTGGCGTCGGACGTTTTCTGAAAACAAGGGTGCGGCTCGTGGCGGCGGACACTGGCGAAAGGCCGATTCTCTATGACCTCACAGTTGGCACTGCGGGCTATACTCCGCCTTCCAGTACTCCGTCATGGTATGTTTCTGCCGGCAGCAACATTGCGGGCAATTGGCCGGACATTATCCAACTCCAAGGCGCATTCTGTCATTCGGTGGACTCTTTCCCGACCGCCCCGACCTACGCGTGGTCAGTGGTGAGCGGTCCCGGTATCGCGACCTTCAGCGATCCGGCGGCAATCCGTCCCACCGCAAAATTCAGTCTACAGGGAACCTATGTACTGCAACTCACCGCTACGCTCGGCACACAAGTTTCAACCGCGAATTTGAATGTCGTTCTCACTCCTTACAACCGGGCGCCTTACGTAAACGCAGGGTATACAAGTTTTATTTCCAGCTTCCCGCCGCAAATTTGGCTAGGGGGCTCGGTCCGCGACGATGGCTTGCCTCTCGCGGCCCCAGGTCCAGATGGCTTGCCGGTCCCGGCCCCAGTAACCTCTACTTGGGGAAAACTGTTCGGACCTGGTACGGTGACGTTCGCTGATCCGAGCGTGCCTTCAACCACCGCGAATTTTTCGGTGCCGGGCGTTTATACTCTCCAACTCCAGGCCACCGACACCAAGCTGACCGGTGCAGACACGACTGATGTTTGGATCGGTGTGCCGCCTCCACCTCCGCCGCCCTTGGGTCTGGTCTCATGGTGGGAGGCCTCAGGCAATGGGGACGATCATATTTCGGGCAATCAGGCCTTTCTTGAAAATTCGACCGACTACACTGACGGCAAGCTGGGCGGAGCATTTCGTTTCAATGGTGTGAACAACCGCGTGAGAGTTTTCGGCGCTCCCGGGTTGGATGTCGGCACCCAAGACGGCCTCACCGTGGAGTTTTGGATTAATCCTTCAGATAGCCGGACCGCGACGCTGTTCCAATATGGGCAGGCGACTTCGGGTGGGTTCCAGATTCGGCAGATTGCCAGTGCCATCGAGGTGAATTTCCGTGAGGTAAATGGGACGAACCATTTGCTTTCAACCGGTACGGTTTTGACCGCTGGGACATGGACGCACCTGACGGCTTCTTACAACCGCGTCACGGGCGAGGCTCGGATTTTCAGCAATGGCCTGCTTCAGACAGTGCAAAATCTGGGAACTATCACATTGGGCACCAACTTTGATATTTTCATGGGCGAACGCGCGGATAACGCCGAACCGTATAAGGGCTTGCTCGATGAAATCAGCGTCTACAACCGCGCCATCTATGCGGACGAAATCACGACGATCGTCACTCAGGGTAAACGTCCGCCGGTCTCGAATCTTCCGCCCGTTGTTAGCGCGGGCCCGGAACTCTATCGTCAATCGTCTGGTAGTGCCGTGGCGTTGGCGGGTTCCGTCACGGACGACGGTCAACCGGTCAATGGGACCCTGACCTCACAATGGAGCGTGATTGCCGGACCGGGAACGGTGACTTTTGCCGATCCAACCCAACCGCAAACCACGGCGACGTTTTCGGCTCCCGGCGATTATGATCTGCGATTGCGCGGTGACGATGGCGCTTTCTATTCGGATGCCACGGTGCAAGTGCATGTGGATTCAATGTACGCTTACGAAACTGATTCGTCTCTGGTCGCGTGGTGGCCGGCGAATGGAGACGACCTTGATGTGGTTCATGGTCTTAAAATGGAACGATTCCACGGAACTTCTTACGGGGTCGGTGAAGTGATGCAGGATTTTGCTTTTGATGGGGTGAATAATTTTGCGTACGCGAAGGGCGCTCCCAAAACTGACATAGGCGCTTCGGCGGCGGGGTTCACGGTGGAGTTTTGGGTGAAAGCGGACCGCGTGGGACAAAAGGATTACCCGTTGATCTGGTGGGACAGCCTGAGCCGCGGGACTGGATCTTATATTAACGCCGTCGGTGCTGGGCGTGATGTTAACCTGCTGCTATACGATGCGGTTGGTAACGGGCACGTCTTGAGCGGTACTGGATTGTTGACGGGGGAAATTGGCAACTGGGTGCACCTTGCGTATACCTATGACAAGGTGAGCGGAGTGGCGCGGGTGTACAAGAACGGGTCGATGAAGTGGGAATCTATTTTGCCTGCCGGATTGACGGCGAAAACTGCCCCGGACTACCGGCTGTGGGTGGGTAGCAGTCCGAATAATTATGGCAGCTTCAAGGGCGGCATCGACGAACTCTCCCTCTATACTAGGCCGCTGAGCTTTGCCGAGGTACAGGCTGCTTACGCTTCGGGAATAATTGGGAAGGCGCCCCTAAACGGAAATCACGCGCCTGTGATTAGTTTGGGGTCTAATAATTTTGTCCAACAGGATCCA
>JBEPTW010000119.1:0-11732 GCA_041691855.1 Verrucomicrobiota bacterium
ACGCGCTCCATGACTTTCAGGAGATCCTCCCACGTGCCGCGCTTCGAACGGTTGCTGTTATTCCGCAAAATGTAAGAGGGATGATAAGTTACCATCACCGGCTTTTCGGCGAACTCGTGCCAACGGCCTTTGATTTCACCCAAGGTCTTAAACGTGCCCGCTCCGAGCAAACCGCCCGCCGCAGTCGCTCCGAGCGCAACAATGACATCCGGTTGGACAATGGAAATCTGCGCCTTCAAATAAGGCAGACAGTAATTCATTTCCTGCGCCGATGGGGCACGATTGCCCACCTGAATTCCGCCGGGACTGCCCGGGATTTCCGGACGCCAGTTCATGATGTTGCCAATGTAAACCTGCTCCCGCTTCAAGCCCATCGCCTGAATCATGCGGGTCAATAATTGTCCCGCTGGTCCGACGAACGGTTCGCCCTCGGTCTCTTCCTCCGCTCCGGGCGCTTCACCGCAGAAAAAAATACGGGCGTCCAAGCTGCCAACACCGAAAACGATCTTTTTCCCGGAATGTACGTGCGCGCGACAGACCGAATCGTTCAGCACCAATTCCCGCAGCGCATTCCAGCGCGTGGACTTGTCGCCATCCGGCAAGTGAATGATCGGACCGGCCAAGGGAATGGAAGGCGAATGCGCAGTCGCGGCAGGCGGCGACGACACGCCGATTTTTGGCGCGGGTTGAGGTGCCGCCGTAGCAGCGGTCGGTGGCGCAGCTGGTGGCCTCGTCGGGGGAAAAATTGGCTCAGCCACCGAATCAATCGGCTGCGCGAGGCTGCTCTTTACCGCAACCCGCAACTGCTCGAGCGTTTCAGCGGAGACACTAACATTCCGTTGTCCGCCGGCTTTCAGGCGGCGGAGTTCATCGGCGAGCGCGGAGAGTTGGGTTCGAGTCGGCACGGCTTTCAGGGTGAACGAAACGGAGCGAGTTTCTCCACATATTTGGCCAGCAAATCGAATTCCAAATTAACGCGATCCCCGCTTTTCTTCCCGCTCAAATTCGTGGCCGCCAGCGTATGTGGAATCAGCCAGACAGCGAAAAAATCTCCGTCAACCTCCGCGACTGTCAGCGAAATTCCGTCAATCGCGATGCTGCCTTTATACACGAGGTAGCGCGCAAAACCATTGGGCGCGTGAACCCGCAAATAGTGGTCGTTCCCCCGCGCCTCAAATCGATCAATATGTCCCGGACTGTCGATGTGACCGGTCACGAAATGTCCGCCGATCCGTCCGTCGTGTCGCAAGCTCAATTCCAAATTCACCAACGATCCCGCGTTCAACTGGTCGAAATTGGTCAACCGCCGGGTTTCCTCAAGCACGTCGAAGTGCAGGCTCGATGAATCAAAATCCGTCACGGTCAGGCAGCAGCCGTTCACTGCCACGCTGTCTCCAATCGCTACACCGCGCGGCGCCTTTTCGGCTTTGAGATGAAGCTTCCATGCATCCGCCGCCTGCGAAAACGAAACAACCCGGCCGACTTCTTCGATGATTCCGGTGAACATGATAATCGTGCGAAGCGTGGCCCCGTCAGTTGAGTTTAATGCGGAGCACCGAGGTTTCACCGCCGCGACTGACCAGCAGAACAAACTCCGCCCGGGTTTTGTCCGATTCGATCTGGTTCATTTTTTTCACGGCCTGTCCATAGGTTTTAATTTCCTCACCGTCAATTTCACGCACCCAGTCATCGGGCCGCAACCCCGCAGTGCCCGCCGGGCCGCCGGGTTTGACGAATTGCGCCACAATCCCTCCACGCTCGGAAGGCTTGATGCGATTCGCAATTTCATCGGTGGCCAGAAATTCACGCGCGGTGAAGCCGAGTCGCTCAAAGTAATGCCGGTCCGCCTCGCGCACGAGTTTGGGTTCGTTGCCCAATTTGACCTTCACGTCCTGCCGGGCGCCGTCGCGGAAAATCGTCAGCGTCACACTATCGCCGGGATGATGACGCAACAGTTCTTGGCTAAAGTAGCTCCCCACGACGTGGTCTGGTTTTAACCGCGGCAACGGTTGACCGTCGAGGGCGAGAACGATGTCGCGTTCCTTGAGTCCCGCTTCGACCGCTGGACTTCCTTCCATTAAGTCGCTGAGCACGACGCCGGGTTGATTTTCGAGTTTCAACAATTTCGCCACCTCGGGGTCGACCGGCTGCATTCCGTAGACCCCAAACCACGCGATCGGCCGGCCGGTGACCGTTTGCGGGATGCGGCCAAGGTTCGGCAACACTTCATCGGCGAGCAAAACCACACTACTCTCTTCCACATTCACCAGCAGAATGGGCGCACCGTTTTGGTTGCGGGAGAAGAGCAGGAAATTCTGGCCGAAGGAGGTTTGCGCGAGGCCGGCGAGGCGACCGGCGGAATTAAACACAGGCAATCCCGGCCCCGCCACTTCGGTGGCGAGGATGGCGGTTTTCTGCGGTAATTTTGTGACCATGGCCACACGTGAACTGAGAAAATAAGGCATGAAATCCTCGTCCTTGTTGCGCAGGCCGATGCCCCAGAGTTCTTCACCCAAGTCGGGATCGGCCGCGACTGCATCATAGTGCGTGATCGGGACCAATTGGTTCCGAAGTTTTTCCTCCACCCGGATAAAGTGCCAGCCGGTCAAAGCGTCCTGCCCGAGGTAGGTGGCGTTGAACGGCTCGAGGTTATTCGGACGATAGACCTTAAAATCCTTGAGCTGGCTCGGCGGAACTCCCGGCAGGATCGATGCACCGGGAATAATAATGGTGCCATTCGAGTCGATGACGGTGCCCTGCACGCTCACCGGGTGCCGCTCGATTTCGTCTTGCACGAAAAACTCGACCGCGACCACCGCCTTCAGTCGCTCGTTAAATAGATCCGAGAGAGAATTCGCGTGGACGCTCGTGGCCAAAAGAACCGCGATCAGTGGGAGGAAACGGCGAAGAAAAATCATGGTTTGATGACGTAAAGGGAAATGCGACGGTCGCGCTGCGCTTCAACCAATTCCGCCTCCGGCTTGGCTTCGTAGGCTTCATAGATTTTTTTCAGCGTCGCTAAATCCACCAACGGCGTCGGGCCAACTTTCGTGATGATATCACCGCGCGCCAGTCCCGCTTCTCCCGCGGGATAACCCGCTTGAACGCCGAGCACGATCACGCCCGTCGAATCGGGCAGGCGATTTTCCCGCGCAAAAGTTCGCGAAACCTTTCGCACGCTCAGGCCCCATTTTTCAAAAGCCCATTCGTCGCCGACCTGACTCTCCAATTTTTCCGTCACAGCGCTCAGAGTCAGCAGTTGTCCGCCTCGCTTGACTCCAAGACGAACGGTCGAACCGATCGGCAGCGTCGCAATGGCGTTTTGAATCGGCGGCAGTTGTTCGGGAAACCGGCCGTCAAGTTTTTGGCCGTTCAGCGTCAGCACCACGTCGCCCGCGCGCAATCCCGCTTTCGCTGCGGGCGAATCCGTATCAACGCTGTTCACCAACAGCCCGGTATTGACCGCCAACGCGTAAAATCGTTCGAGATCCTGCAGCACTCCGGGAACGAGCCCGAGGTAGCTGCGCGTAATCGTTCCATCTCGCACCAGTTCCGCCGAGATGCGTTTCGCAATGTTCGAGGGAATCGCGAAGCCGAGATTTTCCGCGCCAATATATGCGCGCGAATTGATCCCGATGACTTTGCCGTCTTCCGTCACCAACGGACCGCCGCTGTTGCCGGGATTGATCGCGGCATCGGTTTGAAGCCAGGTATTAAATGAGCCCGTTTCATAACCGTTGACGCCATGATCGTCCTCGAAGGGACGATTATTATTGGAAATAATTCCGCGCGTCACCGTACGAGCCAGCCCATAAGGCGTGCCGACGGCGTACACTGTTTGCCCCGGTGAAAGGTCACCCGAATCGCCAAACTCTGCGGCAGTGAACGTAAGTTTTCTCCGGTGCACCTCGTCCAGATCGAGGCGAATCACCGCCAGATCGGTCCAATGATCCCAACCGATCAGCTTTGCTCCGACGCGCTCCAAACTCGACAGCGTGACCGAAATTTCCACGGCCTGAGGACTGGCGACGTGCGCGTTGGTGAGAATCAAACCGTCAGCAGAGATGATCACGCCCGATCCGATTCCACCCGTGAATCGCTGCGCGCCGTCCTCGAACGTAATTTCCCGCACGTCGATGCGGACCACGGCGTCGAGCAACCGGTTAAAACCGCGACTCATGCCAGCAACGGCGGTGGAAGCGGTGGCGGCCAGAACCAATCCGGCAAGGAGAAGGTTGCGGATGATTGACGGTGCTATGGAATCTCTCAATGTGGTGGGTTTCACTCTGATGGCTACTAATTGCAAAGACTACGACTTTCTCGAAATCGAGCCGCATTGGCAATCTTTCTGGGAGCAAACCAAAGCTTTTCGCGCCGACAATAAATCGTCGCTCCAGAAATATTACATTCTCGACATGTTCCCCTATCCTTCCGGGGCCGGTTTGCACATCGGTCATCCTGAAGGTTACACGGGAACCGATATTTTGGCCCGCTATAAACGGGCGCGCGGCTTCAACGTCCTTCATCCCATTGGTTGGGACGCTTTCGGTCTGCCGGCGGAACAACACGCGGTCAAAACCGGCACACATCCGGCGTCGAATACCCAGAACAACATCGTCAATTTCCGCCGCCAAATCAAATCGCTGGGTTTTTCGTATGACTGGGACCGCGAGGTCGACACCACCGATCCAAAATATTTCCGTTGGACGCAGTGGATTTTTCTCCAGCTCTTTAAAAAAGGTCTGGCCTACGTCGACGAGCGCCCCGTGTGGTGGTGTCCCGAATTGCGCACCGTCCTCGCCAATGAGGAAGTGATCGATGGCAAATCCGAGGTGGGCGGCTTTCCGGTTGAACGCCGGAATCTCCGTCAATGGGTGCTGCGTATCACCGCCTACGCCGAGCAATTACTCGAAGGACTCAAGGGCGTGGACTGGCCGGACTCGACCAAGCGCATGCAAGAAGCGTGGATCGGTCGCAGCGAAGGCGCCGAAGTTTTGTTCAAGCTGGAAAATTCCGGCCTCGGCGACCTAAAGATTTTCACCACGCGTCCCGACACGTTGTTCGGATGCACGTACATGGTCATCGCGCCAGAACATCCGCTCGTGGATGCGTTGACCGTGCCAGAACAGCGCGAAGCGGTGAAGGCGTATCGCTTCAAAGCCGCCAGCAAGAGCGACCTCGAGCGCACCGATCTCGCCAAAGACAAGAGCGGTGTCTTCAGCGGCAGCTACGCGATCAATCCGGTGAACAACGAGCGCGTGCCCATCTGGATCGCCGACTACGTTTTGATGGGCTACGGCACCGGCGCGATCATGGCCGTGCCCGCGCACGACGAACGCGACTATGAATTCGCGCAGCAATATAAATTACCGATCATCCGCGTCATCGAGGCGCCGGACAATTCCGATAAACTTCCGTACAGCGGCGACGGCAAATTGATCAATTCTCCGGGCTACAACGGACTCAGCTGGCCCGAGGCAAAGAAGAAAATCAGCGCTGATCTCGCCACGCGTAGTATCGGCAAGGCGACGATCAACTATAAACTCCGCGACTGGCTGTTCTCGCGCCAACGCTACTGGGGCGAGCCCTTTCCCATCGTCTGGGTGAACGAAGCCGACTACCGGCGCGCCGCCGCGTTGAGGAAAGACCTGCCGACAAACCCCGTCACGTTTGCCGAAAACGGCGTGACGCACTTTGCGCTACCGCTGCCCGACGCCGCCCTGCCGCTCGTATTGCCCGATGTGCAATCGTATTTGCCCAGTGGTAACGGCGAGAGCGCGCTGGCCAACGAAACCTCGTGGCTGGAAATTTGGTTCAACGTCGAGACCGGTTCCGCCGTTCCCGCCACGCAACCACAACCGCCCGGCAACGCCTGGGTTCGTGCGCGGCGCGAGACGAACACCATGCCGCAATGGGCGGGCTCGTGCTGGTATTATCTGCGTTATCTCGATCCGCAAAATCCCAACACGATCGCGAGCGACGAAGCGTTGAAATACTGGGACGTGCCCGATCTCTACGTCGGCGGCGCCGAACACGCCGTGCTGCATCTGCTCTACGCGCGTTTCTGGCACAAGGTGCTTTTCGATCTCGGCATCGTTCCACAAAGCGAGCCGTTCAAAAAACTTTTCCATCAAGGAATCATTCTGGGCGAGGACGGCGTTAAGATGTCCAAGAGTCGCGGCAACGTCGTCAGTCCTGACGACATCGTCCGCGCTTACGGTGCCGACTCGCTGCGAATGTACCTGATGTTCCTCGGGCCGCTCGACGCGATGAAACCGTGGAATCCCAAGGGCATCGAAGGCGTCCACCGTTTCCTGCGCAAAGTCTGGCGGGAATGCCTCAACGAGGAAGGCGCGCTCAATCCGCGTCTGTCCGACAGTGCAAAGTTGCCAGAGGAAACAGAAAAGTTGTTGCACGAAACGATCAAGAAAGTTGGCGACGACGTTGAAAGCATGCGTTTCAACACGGCGATTTCGCAAATGATGATTCTTCTAAATGCGTTCCAAAAAGAACCGGCGCTCCCCCGCTCCGCGATGACGGATTTCCTGCGCTTGCTCGCACCGTTCGCTCCGCATTTGACGGAAGAACTCTGGTCGCGCTTGGGCGGCTCGGGCTCGATTATGTCAGCCGGCTGGCCCGCATTCGATCCGGCCAAACTCGTGGCGAGCAGCGTCACCATCGTAATCCAAGTGAATGGAAAACACCGCGGCGACGTCACCGTCCCCGTGGATGTCACGGAGGCGCAATTGATCGCGTTAGCCGTCGAAAATCCGAAAGCCGCACCGCACCTCGCCGGCAAGGTCATCAAGAAGGCAATTTACATCAAAGGACGCCTGATTAATATATTAGTGTAAAAGGTTTGATCGGTAGCAGCAGGGGCGGAATTCACCTTGAGATGGGGTGTAACCCCTATAAAATCGATCAAACGCCAACCCCGCCCCGCTTCCTCGCTAACCGCCTCGCTTGCCATGAATTCGAAGCTATCTACTTCTTTCGTCACCGCTCTTCTAATCGCTGTACTGGTGGGCAGCGTGAACGGTCAGCAAAATCTCCCGCCGGGCAACAAGGCTCCGACGAGTAAGATTTATTTTTCCGAGGCCCAAGGTGAATCCGCGATCATCAGTCATGGCGTGACGTACACCGCGCAACAGGCGAAATCGTTTGAGGCCCCCGGAACCGTGATCGAAACGAAGGAGAAAGCGCGCGACGCGTTCGTTTATTCCAATGGCACCGGAATCGTCGTGGAGCAAAACACCCGGCTCCAGGTCGACCATTTCACTCAGGAACGGTTTCAATCGAATTCCCCAACGCGCACCAATCCGGAAATCGAACCCTCGGTTTCGCACAGCGACGTCCGCGTCACGCAGGGTGCAATCGGCATCTGCACCAACCAACTCGCCGCCGGCACGACGATGGTTTATTCGACTTCGCTGGCCGAGGTTCGCATTCGCCATGGACGTCTTTCCATCGACACGTCCACCGACGAAACCATCGTCGATCTACTCGAAGGTGATGTGACCGTAAGCATCGGCGCACTACCAAAGCAGGCCCAGGTACTCCAACCCGGAGATCGCGCCATCATCCACGCGGCCAAAGACGGACAACCCGTCTCGATGACGATTTCCCAAACGCCGAAGGAATCGCTTCAAGCACTGGACGAACGGACCACGATTGCCTGCAATGCCAAGAAAACAGTTTTCTTCGACGCGAATGATGCGGCCGACCAGGAAATAACGCCGAATCCCACGGTGCCGGCCCAACTTCCCAAAAATATCACGGTCAGTCCTGATCGACTGCCGGGCACACCCTAATCCGAGTGATGCCGTGATGTTCCCTCGCTCAATCAAACGCTTTCTTCTGGTCGGGTTGCTGGCGGTTTTTCCGTTCCATCGCGCCGAGGCCTTGCTGAACTTCGAAAGTTCGCACACGCAGCTGTTCGTTTTCGGCAACGTCTCGTTCGCGTATAATTCGAATATTTTTTCTGATTCCACGCAGCGCGGCGACTCGAGCGTCACCGGCGAAGTAGGCCTGGACTTCAACCGGGACGCGGGTCTGATCGCCGTGAACGGTACTGCGAAAGTCTCCTACCAGCGCTTCGCCACGTATACCGACCAAAGCGCGCTCGATCCGAATTTCTCCATCGCATTGGTCAAGGGAACCGGCCGATTGACCGGCTCTTTTTCAGCGTCCGCTTTCCGCGAAAGCCGCTCGGATAGCGCGGTCAATCTCCGCACCAATTCGTGGAATATCCCGCTCGATTTGAAACTGCGCTACCCGGTCAGCGAACGTTTTTATGGCACATCGGATACGGGTTATCTCAAGCGCACCTACAGCGGCGACGATCCGGCCCTGCACAACTATCACGATTACGACGAAGCCTTGGATCTTTTCTATATCTACACCTCGAAACTCGATTTGGTGGCCGGTTATCGCATCCGTTACTCGCAGGCCACGGGCGGCCCCGACACCTACGATCATTGGTTTAACGTCGGAGCCACGGGCGCAATCCTCGCTAAACTGAACGGCACCGTGCGATTCGGTTACGAAATCCGCGACATCGACCACGGCGAAAGCTTCGACCATTTCAATGTCCTCGCCGCGCTCAACTGGGCGGTTACGCGCAAACTCACCCTGAGCAGCCAGATCAGCCGCGATTTCAACACGATCGCCACCGGCGCGTCGGTTGACTCAACCGTCGCCGCGCTGCGCGCTAACTACGCCTTTACTCGCAAATGGGAAGCCGAAGCCGGCGTCGCCTACGGTCGCAACTTATTCCTGACGGGAAGCACGCAATCCCGGCGGGATGATTTCTTCAGTGCCGACGTCGGCGTTCACTACAAGTTGAACGAGCACTTCCGGCTGGCAGTCAGCTACACGTATCTGCAAAATTGGTCCACCCTCAGCTTTTCCGACTTCGATCGCAACGGATTCTCCGTCAGTCTTTCGAGCCGGTTTTGAAGTCCGATCATGAAGTTCGTCTCCCATTTCATTTGGCTGATCGCCGGGTTGCTCCTTTGCGCCAGCACCGTGTTACGAGCGGAAAATCAGGAGCCGAACGGCAAGAAAAATTATATCTACACCCTTTCGCTCGCTGATCGGATTCGCGTGACGGTTTTTCAGGAGGAAGACCTCGCCAGTATCACCCGGATCGACGCGCGCGGCCGGATAAATTTACCTCTGTTGGGCGAAGTCAATGTGGGCGGAATGACGGTGGTCGAAGCGCAAAACGCGATCCAAAAAGCTTACCAACAAGGCCGCTTTCTCCGCAATCCGCAGGTGACGGTTAACGTTGAGGAGTACGCCCCGCGCGAAGTTTCCATTCAGGGACAGATTCGAAACCCGGGCCGCTACACGCTTCCCATCGAATCCACCTTCACCGTCGTCGAACTTGTCACCAAGGCGGGCGGAATCACCGATATCGGGAAGGGCTCCGCGGTCAGCGTCACCCGCGTTCTTCCCGACGGCTCGAAAAAAGTCTTCGTCATCGACGTGGATAACGTCATCAAAGGCAGGAAGGACCAGAAGAACGATGACAACACCCTCCTCCTCCAACCCGGCGATGTCGTCTACGTGCCCGAGCGCTTGATCTGACCGCCGCCAATGCCTGCGTTCGATCTTCCACCCCATTCTGGCGCCAATCGAGGATCCGGTTCTTCCCTTCACGGAAATGACCAGCAGATCTCTGAACGGCGTTCGCTGCGGGATTATTATGTGATCTTGCGGGAGCGACTGTGGATCGCGCTGCCGATCGCGTTGCTCGTCGCGATTTCCCTCGGTTACTATCAGGCCCGGGAAACGCCGATGTATTCCAGCACCGCGACGCTGCAATTCGAGCGCCCGGAACGCGTCGTGCTCAACGAACAGGTGGTGGACTCTTCCGTTCGCTCCGAGGCCGACCTCAACAGTCAGTTGGAATTTCTTAAAAGCGCCCGGTTGCGATCGCTCGTTGCCCAGTCACTGACGCCGGATGAAGTTAAGCTCCTCCAACGGCCCTATCTCAAAGAGCTTTCGCCGGGCACGCCGCCCCCCGCCGCCGCCTCGATCCTCGGCAGCATGACCCCGCAATCGATTCGCAACAGCTATCTGATTACGCTTTCGGTCACGCATCGCGATCCCGAGGCCGCAGCTTTACTCGCGAATCGCTACGTTGACCAGTTCATGCGTTACCTCATCGAAAACGTCGGGGGGAAAAACGAGTTCGCCGTGGATTATCTGCGCAGCCGCAGCGAAGAACTCCGCAAAGAATCCGAGGCCGCGGAAGGCCGCCTCCAGGAATATCGGCGCAAAAACAACCTCGTGTCCCTCGACAACAGCATAAATATCATTGGCGAACGCCTCCGCGCGATCAACGCCACCTTGACCACCGCCCGGCTGGCCCGGCTGGATATCGAGAATTTGCTCGGCCAGATCGAGCGCATGAAAGGCGACAAGCAAACTCTCCTCGAAATCGGCTACATCTCCAGCTACGGAACGATTTCCTCGTTAAAAGCGCAATTGGCCGACCTGACCAAGCAGCAGTCGATCCTGAGTGAACGCTATTTGGAAAAGCATCCGAAGATGATCGATCTCGCGAACGCCATCGAAGTAGTGAAGTCGCAGCTCAGCCACAACATCGACCAATCTATCGCCGATCTGCGGACCCAATACGTCAAACTTCAGGAGACCGAGGCCTCCTACACGAAGGAATATCAGGAAGCCGAAAAAGACCAACTACGACTCGGCGAACTCTCGGTGGATTTTAAAAGCCTCGAGAACCAAGCCCAGGTGGCCAAGAGCAACTACATCCAGATTCTCGACCGGCTCAACCAGACTACCACTTCGAAAAACCTGGAAAATATTCCCGTCAAACCGCTCGACCGTGCGGTTCCCGCCGGCGCACCCTACACGCCGAATCTGCGCAACATCATCAAAACCTGCATCGGCCTCGGTGTGTTGATCTTCGTCGGCGTCGCCGTCGGCCTCAGCTTCATCGACGATCGCGTAAAGAGCGCGTGGGACATCGAAAGTTTTATCGGCACCCATCTTTTGGGAATCATTCCCGAGTTAAACGGAATTCCCGATGCTGAAAAACATTCGTTGGTCAGCACCGCCAAAACATCGCCTGCGTCCGAGGCGTTTCTCAGCGTTTATAGCGCAGTCAAAATCCAGTCCAAACTCGATTTCCCGAAGAGTATCCTCGTTACCAGCACGATTCCGGGTGAAGGCAAAACGATGATCAGTTGTAACCTCGCCGCAGCCTTTGCCCGGCACGGCAAACGGGTCTTGATGATCGATTGCGATCTCCGCCGCCCGATGCTGCATCGCCATTTCAAACACACCAACGAAACCGGCCTCATCAACTGGTTTGAAGCGGGTGCCAAAATCACGCCCGACCCTTTTACGGATCCGCTGCTCGGCTTGATCAAAGTGGACGACAATCTTCATCTCTTGCGCTCGGGCGGACGCTCCAAAGGCCCGACGGAATTGCTCGAACGCCCTGTTTTCGGACAGTTTTTGGAGAGCATGAAAAAACACTTCGACTTGATCGTGGTGGACTCTCCGCCGATGGGCGCGGTCACCGATGCGCTCTTGCTTTCCGAAAGCACCGATGAAGTCGTTTACGTCTGCCGTTTCAATCGCGCTTATCGCAAACACATCCGACTCTACATTAAACAACTCCGGGACAATAAAGTTGAGTTGCTCGGCGTCGTCCTTAACGGCCTCTCGGAGCGACGCATCGAGTATTACAGCAA
>JBEPTW010000120.1:0-11646 GCA_041691855.1 Verrucomicrobiota bacterium
CAGCTTCAAAAACGTGGCCGAACTCAGTTTGGCCATCGACGCGTTCATCGCCGCCTATAACCCGAACGCCAAACCCTTCAAGTGGCGCAAGCGCGAGCTCAAAGGCGCCCAACTAAAAAATACTATCGTTAAGCTTCGCAATTAAGCACTAGAAGCGACGATCTCATGATGGACCATAGCGCGGTATACCCCGATTTTTCCCGGACGCAGACTTTTTCAACAGAATCAAACCACAAAATGTGACCCCTTTATCTGGCCTGGATGGTTGTTCGAGAATGGGATGCGGTCTTTTCCGGCACCAAGCGGGCCGGCTCTTCCAGAATATCGAGAATGACGCGGGCGCAAAAGACCCGGTCGCGCTTGCTGTCGCCTACTTTTTCCACGACGCCACCGGCTTCCGGCACCGCGATGGCGCGCATCACGGTGTTGTAAGCAACCCCCAACCGGCGTTCGGTCTCGCGCGGACTAAGGAAGGGATTGGCTCCGAGGAGATCAATGAGTTGAAGCGGGACCTTTGAGCCGCCGCCGGAGAAATCGTTGCGCCAATCGGCGAGTTGCCGGTTGATCCGCTCGGCGCGACTTAAGGCGTCTTCGGATTGGCGGGCCACTCCGTTGAGAAAATACTCGATCCAGCCCGCCCAGTCTCCCTGCACGGTCACAGCGCGCAGACTTCCATAGTAGTCGGTTCGGGTTGCCTCAAAAAACGCCGACAAATACAAGAGTGGCTCGGGCAGCACGCGGCGGGCACACAAACAAAGCGTGATGAGCAATCGTCCGACCCGACCATTGCTATCGAGGAACGGATGGATGGCCTCGAATTGGTAGTGCATCAGCGCGGCATGTACGAGTGGCGGGATGGTCTCATCATGCAAGAAATCCTCCCATTGGCCAAGGTGGGCCAGAAGAGTGTCCGGCGGGGGCGGCACATACGAAGCATCGGCCAGCGTGCAGCCCGGCCGGCCAATCCAGTTCTGCGTCCGACGGAATTCTCCGGGCGTGGCATGGTCACTCCGGACCCCGGTCATCAGCTTCTGGTGAAGCTCACGGACCAGACGGAGCGAAAGCGGTAGCCGTCTTCAGGCGTTTCATGCCGTGCTCCAAGGCGGCAACGTAGTTGCCGACCTCACGCAAATCCTCGGAACTGCGTTCGGAGATTGCGCCAGCTTCGGCGGCCAACAGTTCACCCAAAGTCGCCTGTGTGCCCTCGATCCGGCTGGAGTAAACGGCTTCGCGACGGATGAAGGGACGGATGAGTACATGGGGGTTGGGCAGTTGCCGCCCTTCACTGGCCAGGCGCCCCAACAGGCGATCTGCTTGCGAAAGAATGCGGACCAACCGCGGTGTCCAGACGAGCTCGGGCGGGAGGGGATTGGGTCGGAAGGCTTTGTATCCTTCCAAGGTTTTGATCTAGCGGCCTGCCGGATCGGCCTGCTTGCTCGTTTTCATGGGTGGCAACAAGAAGGTGGCTTATTTCCATTAAAGCCAAAAATGAAAATAAGCGCTGCCGCTATTTCTGCTGCTGGCAGCACCGCCAATGCCGCCGCTTCGGCTTCCGGCTTGAGCTTGGTGATTTCTCCATCGGGCCACCCGGCCGGATGCCAGCGAAGAGGCAGCGAGCGAAATGGGCCCCCACCGACCGTCCTCGAACCTCTCGAAAAATTCCATCAGTTCGGCGGCTTGTGTCGCCGTGAGGTTTTTGCCATTCCGCGCCGACGACGAATGCGCTGATGAGGAACTTTGTGGGATCGAGATATGATCCTGCTCCGATTCATGTTCCTTGGCCGCGACATATTCCGTGACCGCATCCACGAGCACTTTTTGTTTCTCCGGAGTGCGGTAATTCGCCAATGCAAACTCAACATAGAAAGATACCAACAGGCCTTTCCGGCGATAAGACGAAATACCGTCGCGGCTTCGTGAAGCTGATCGTCATCCAAACGCGTGGCCGCAGTACGAATTCCGATCTCGGTTTTTCGTTATACTCCATGCATCAGACGATGGCGACGAACGTGCCGTGGAATTCCACGGCGGGTTTTTCGGCGTCTCCTTCGACCATCGCCTCCAGTTCCATCCGGGCTTTTTTGTTGCGGCGAAGGTCTTCCAGAAATCGCGTGACGACCGGCTGGGGCGGCCGCAGGCAAATAGCGCGCAATCGTCCCTTCACCGGGCTCCGATAGCTGGCTTCGCTGTGTTTCACGACGACGTGGCCGTCCGTTCCGGCCTCGCGCATGATTGCCCACAGCGTCGAATAACACGCGAGGGTCGGCAACGCGTGCAGCGATCCACCAAAAGCGGTGCCGACGTGATTGATGTTCGCGGCCAGTGGTGCTTCCAGGACGAGACGGGTGGTGCTGTTTTCAATTACCCGAATCTCCATCGCGCGGCTGAGCGGAATTTTTTCGCGCAGATAGGTTTCGAGTCCGGCGGGGGTCATGCTTGCTGGTGTGAGCTCGCTCATGGTGGAACACTCAAACATGTGGTGCGATGCGGATGGCGCAAGCTCGTGGAGGATCTCGTCCGACCGGGAAATCGAAAGTGGGTAAAAAATGTGCGGCAGGTTCGCATCAATTTTTTTTTAAGCGAGCGCCTGTAACGGACGTTTGCATCCGGCGGGCCCGGGTGTACGGTGCGCGGCATGAGAAGCGCTGCGCCTCCCTCCCGTCTTCGTCGCAATCTGTGGATCGCGGCTATTCTGCTGCTGTTGTACACCATCGTGGGTTTCGCCATTGTGCCGCCGATTGTGAAGGCACAATTGCAAACCCGGTTGTCGGCCATGCTGAGCCGCACTGTGACTGTGGGGAAAGTGCAGTTTAATCCCTACGCCTGTTCGCTCACGCTTGAGAATTTCGATATCCGCGAGAAGGACGCGAAGGCTTCGTTTGCCAGTTGGGGGCGGCTTTACGTGAATTTCGACCCGCTTTCCTCGATCATTGGGCAATGGGCGATTGGTGATGTCGAGCTCGAGGGGTTTCATGTCGCGACGACGATTGAATCCGACGGCTCACTGGGATTCGCCGATATTCTGAACCGACTCAGTCCGCCGGGCGCGCCATCCCCGCCGCCATCCGCGCCGGCGCGACCGATTCGGGTGGGCCGCCTCCACATCGATCAGGCGTTCGTGGATTTTACGGACAAATCGCTGGCCAAGCCGTTCGCCACGCGGGTGGGTCCATTTACTTTTAACGTCGCGGGATTTCATACGGCGGGGGGCCAGGGCGCGCCGTATCATTTCGATGCGACGACCGAGTCCGGAGAAAAATTGACGTGGTCCGGCACAATCGGGGTGCAGCCGTTTCGCTCGGTGGGCGACCTGAGTTTGGAGAATTTCGTGTTGGGAAAATATTCACCGTATGAGTCGCAATTTTTGCATGCGGATATCACACACGGGAAATTGTCGGTCAGCGGCCATTACGAAGTCGATTTTTCGAGCGACCATCGAGTCTTGAAGCTGGACAACAGTGACGTCCATATCGCGGACCTCAAAGTGGCCGAGCGCGAAAGCCATGAACTGGCGTTGGATTTGCCGTCCATCGACATCACTCGAATCAATGCCGATGCGATCGCATTGAAAGCCACGGTCGCCGCGGTGAAAATAAATGGTGGTGCCGTGCGGGTGCGCCGTGAGAAAGATGGCGCGATCAATTTGCTCGCGATGCTCCCGGCTCCCGCAGAACTGCCTGCATCCCCCGGAACCACTTCCGCGCCGAGTGTGCCGACGTTTTCAAGCGCGGGAGGAAAACCAGCGGTGGCGGCGGAGAAACTGCCCGATGTTTTGATCGGTGAAGTGGCGACGAAGGATTTGCGCGTGGATTTCAAGGATCTCGCCGCGCCGCGACCGGTGGAACTCGGGCTGACGGGAATCGGACTTTCATTGAAAAAAGTGACGCTGGCCGACGGTGCGACGATGCCGTTGGAGTTGTCGTTTGGCTGGGCGCCGTCAGGTACGGTGCACGTCGATGGCACATTCGCGATCAAGCCGACGCTCAAAGCAGACCTGAAGACGGACGTGACCGCACTCGCGTTGTTGCCGCTTAGTCCGTACTTGGAGGAGTTCGCGAATGCCCGACTGACGCAGGGTGATCTCACGCTGGGGTTCACGGTCGCGGCTGAAATGTCGGCGGGTGGTCCGCTGAACGCAACCGCGACGGGCGACGTCAAGGTTGAGAAATTTGGCCTCGTCGATAGCGCGCAACAACAGGAATTGGCGGGGGTGGGCGCGCTGCAGGTGAAAGGAATCAAGCTGACGATGAATCCCTTAATTGGAGTGACGGTCGACGAGGTGACGTTGGCGCACCCGTATGCGCGGGTGGTCGTGCGCTCTGACAAATCACTCAATCTCGCGAGCGTGATGAAGGGTGGCGACACGACGAAAAACGACGTGACTGTTTCGTTGGGCGATGTTCCAGCGAAGAACAATCTTCCCAAAATTGCGATCAACCGGCTGGTGATCAGCGAGGGTGATTTCAGTTTTGCCGATCATTCCGTGCAGCCAAACGTGCAGACGGCGATCAACCAGTTTGGCGGAACGATCATCGGATTGTCCTCGACCAATCTGGCGAAGGCGGCGGTGGATTTGAAGGCGATGGTCGACGGCGCCGGTCCGGTGGCGATCACGGGACAACTCGATCCGCTCGGGGCGAAAAAATTCGTGGATTTGAAAATCGATGTGCGCAACGTGGACTTGCAGCCGGTGAGTCCGTACAGCGGCAAATTTGCCGGTTATGAAATCGCACGCGGAAAAGTGGCCATCGAAGTGAAGTTCCTGCTCGATG
Organism: Verrucomicrobiota bacterium; assembly: GCA_041691855.1. Classification (GTDB taxonomy): domain Bacteria; phylum Verrucomicrobiota; class Verrucomicrobiia; order Opitutales; family Opitutaceae; genus Lacunisphaera. Next base: position 4,773 of record JBEPTW010000120.1, read on the forward strand.
GGAAAAAAATCGATTCAACGGAAGTGATCACGCTCAACCAGTTCACATTTGGAGCGCCCAGCAACAGTCCGGATGCGACGAAGTTGCCCGTGCGACTCGGCGTGGCGTTGCTGAAAGATACCGCCGGGAAGATTGAGATCGATGTCCCGGTGCAGGGAAACATCGACGATCCTGAATTCCATATTGGGAAAGTCGTGACGCGGGTGGTCGTCAACCTGCTGACCAAAGCCGCAACTTCGCCGTTTTCGCTGTTGGGCTCCATGTTTGGCGGAGGCGGAGACGAGTTGGCTTATCAGGACTTTTCGCCGGGTGCGGCGGTGTTGCTGCCGACGGAAACGGCCAAACTTGAAACGATGGTGAAGGCGCTGACCAATCGCCCCGCGCTTAACGTCAGCTTGGATGGCAGCTACGATGGCGCGGCTGACACCTATGCGTTGAAGCAGCAGAAACTAGAGCAGACGGTGCGCCGCGCGATCTGGGAGCAGAAGCACGAAAGTTCGCCGGTCGTGCCGCCGCCCGAACAGCTGGTGATTTCGCCCGATGAGCACGCGGTGATGGTGAGGGAATTGTTCGACGCGAAATTTCCTGCGGGCACCGAATTTGGCTCGCCGCTCGAAAAGGCTCCGGTGGTGGAAGCGCCGCCGACGACGAAGAAGAAGGGTTTTTTAGGTCGGGTGGCGGATGTGGTGACGCTCAAAAAAATGCGTGACGGCAAAAAGGAAAAAACAGAAAACGCCGAGGAAACGAAGCCTGCCACGCAAAATCTAGCGGCCGGACCTTCATTGGATGAGATGACCGGCCGCCTTGCCGAAACGATGACGATAACCGATAACGACCTGGCCGCACTCGCGCATGCGCGGGCGAAGGCCGTGAGGGACTACTTTATCAACGTCGGCAAAATTAATCCTGAACGGCTGTTCCTGGCGAAAGACCAAAAAGGCGATGTCGCGGCAAAAGCGGGAAAGGGTCCGCGGGTGTTTCTGGAGCTGCAGTAAAAAATGGACTGTCGACCGCAGTGCGGCGCGTGTTGCATCGCGCCGAGTATTTCGTCGCCCATTCCGGGCATGCCGGAGGGAAAACCGGCGGGAGTGCGCTGTGTCCAGCTGCTGGCGGATTTCCGATGTGCGCTATTTGGCCGCCCCGAGCGACCGGATGTTTGCAAAACTCTCCGACCGACGGAGGAGATGTGCGGGCGCAACCAGAACGCGGCGATGGTTTACCTAGCGGAGCTGGAAGAGCTGACGCGGTGAAGTGCGGTTGATCGTCGGACCCGACTCGATCGCGCCATCGGACCTGATCGAGGGAACTGGATCGCGAGGTAAGTGGAGCGCGGGCGACCTCGCCCGCGGGGGAAGACTGCAGCGGGGTCGCTGCAGCTCCAGTTTAACTGGGGTTCCGCGCACCTTGGGGGTAATTGCGTTTCGGTAATTTGACTCGCGCTTCAACTTCTCAGTGCGCGGCGTCCAAATCGCCGGGTTTGAGGAGCGAGGCGAAGAGGGTTTTGTTCGCGCCTTTCATGTACGCTTCCTTCGCTTCGATCGTGCCGTCCTTGACTCGCGCCATGAGACTATTGTCCATGGTGATCATGCCGTCGGCGGTTCCGCTTTCGATGATGCCGCGGATATTGGCGATCTGGCCGGAGCGAATCGTGTTGGCCAGCGCTTCATGCTGGAGGAGGATTTCGTGGACGGCGACGCGGCCCTTCGGGATTCGTTTGCAAAGCAACTGGGCCACGACTCCCGCGAGACAGCCGGCGAGCATCACGCGCACCTGATTCTGTTCCTCGGCCGGAAATGTATTGATGATGCGGTCGACGGTCTTGGGCGCGTTGTTGGTGTGAAGCGTACCGAACACCAGCATGCCCATCGAGGCGCAGGAAAGCGCGAGCTTGATCGTTTCCATCTCGCGCATTTCGCCGAGGAGGACGATGTCGGGATCATGACGCATGGCGCCTTTGAGCGCGGCGCCGAAGGTTTGGGTGTGATCACCGACTTCGCGATGGACGATGACGGATTTTTTGCACGGATGAACGAACTCGATCGGGTCTTCGATGGTGATGACATGCCGGGCGAGGTTCGTGTTGATGTAGTCGATCATCGCCGCGAGCGTCGTCGATTTGCCGGAGCCGGTCGGGCCGGTGACGACGACCAATCCCTGGTCCAAGTGGCAAAGTTTCTTCAGTGCCTCGGGCAATTTAAGATCGTCGAAGGAAAGGATTTTCGCGGGAATCTGGCGCAGGACGGCGGCTTGGCCCCAATGATTGTAGAGGAAGTTGGCACGAAAACGGGCGAGGCCGCTGACCTCGTGTGCGAGGTCGAGATCCTTACGCTCGAGGAATTCCTTCCAGCGTTTTTCCGGGCAAATCTCCTTGAGGTACGCCTCCATTTGTTTCGCATCGATCACTTTGTCGCCGATGGGTTGGAGCGAACCGGAGATGCGAGACTTTGGCGGCAGACCGACGGTCAGGTGAAGGTCGGAGCCGCCCTTGTCGAGCATGGTGCGGAGAAGTGCGTCGATGGCAGCCATGGTTAATGGGGGAGATCGGGCAGAGGTGCCCACGAAATAAGCGAAAGGGCGCGCAACCCAGAGGCGGGAGCGGAAAGGCGCGTCGCAAGCGACGGCCCTACACTGCGGCGTTGTGCTGACAGTGGAAATTTTATTTCAAAAACACTGTTGGGGTTGCGATCTGGAGTCAGGGTGATGCGCGCGCTGGAATTCATCGGTTCTAATTTCGTGTCCTTTCGTGTGTTTCGTGAGCAGTCGCCTGGGTTTGGTCTACGTGACTTTCGCCCGGACATTTCGAGTGCTCATATTCAGGAGCGCGGTCTCCTTGGAGATTTTCCCCTGCTGGTAAAGTTCGAGGACGACATTTTCCATGACGCACATGCCTTCTTTAATACCGGTTTCCATGACGTTGCGGAGGCCTTGAGTCTTGCCTTCGCGGATGAGCGCTTGGATCGCGGTATTGGCCACCATGATTTCGCAAGCGGGGACCAATCCGCCGCTCAACCCCGGGAGCAGCCGTTGGCAAACGATGCCCCGCAAACTCTCCGCGACGCTGGCGCGAATCTGGGTCTGTTGCGCGGGCGGGAAAACATCGAGCAACCGGTTGAGCGTGGTTGACGCATCGCTGGTGTGCATAGTGCCGATTACCAAATGACCGGTTTCCGAGGCGCTGATGGCCATCTCAATGGTTTCCAAATCGCGGAGTTCACCGATCACGATGACGTCGGGGTCCTCACGCAGCGCACCTTTCAACGCGGTGAAGAAGGATTTGGTGTGCGGTCCAACTTCGCGCTGAGTGACGTTGCAACCCTTGGGTGGCTGCACGACCTCGATGGGATCTTCGACGGTGATGATGTGATCCTGACGCTTCTCGTTTAGCTCGGAAACGAGCGCGGCGAGGGTGGTGGTCTTGCCTGCGCCGACGGGGCCGGTGACCAAAATGAGACCGTTGTGATACGTGAGAAGTTTGCGAATGGTCTCGAGGTTGCGCAGTCCGAGTTCGTCGAGCTTGGGCATCGCGATGGGGACCATGCGATAGGAACCGGACGGTCCCCCCTTGTGAAACATCAGATTCACGCGGTAACGATGATCGGCGTCGAGGGCGAGCGCCAGGTCGTAGTCGCGTCGCTCGAGGAAAATATCACGCTGGTGCGAGGCGAGGAGCGCGGTGTTCATCCGCAGCGACTCCTTTTCTGTCAGGATGTGGGTTGTCAGCGGGGTCAGTGAACGGTGTTTGCGGACAAACGGACACGAACCTGCGGAGAGATGCAGATCGCTCGCGCCGTATTCACCGGTTGCGATCAATAGCCCTCGCATCGCTTCGGCCAGTGCGGCGTCCTCCATGCCGGTTACCTTTTCGAAGGGAAATTGCGGCACTCCGGCCGTGATTTTTTTTGCGGGACCGGCATTTGCGGCGACGGTTGGCAGGGTGGCGCCATCCTCGTCGAGCAACGGATTTCCTAACGGTGGACCTGCTTGCGCGCGAGTCATGGCGTCGCCGGCTAGGGTCTCGAGCGCGCCAACATCATGGACGATGCTATCGTCGATAAGACGTTGGGCGAAATCCATCAGCTCGGCCTCCTTCCCCACGACCCGCAGGACCCCGAGCGCCTGATCACGAGTGAATAACTTTCGATCGCGTCCCAACCGGACCAGCCAGAGAATTTCGTTAGTCATGCCGTGAGTTTGCGCAAAATACTTTCCGTCGCGCGGCGGTTTGCAAGAGTCGACTCAAGCCGGTCAGTCGCGGCCGTGAATCGCCTTGAAGGTAAGCGCAGCCACTGCGCCGCCGATAAAATCCGCCCCGAGATAAATGCCGAGTTGCTTGGCCGACTCCAGACCCATGCTGAAAACGCCGAGGCCGACTGCGGGGTTAAACGCGCCGCCCGATACGCCGCCGACGGCGACGACCCCGGTCATCACGGTCATGCCGATGGCCGCGCCATAAAAGGAATTTCCCGCGGTGCCTTTATGCGTGGCGGTATTTAGTACGACCCACGCGAGTGCGAATGTGAAAAGAAATTCGACGATGAGGGAGGGCACGGAACCGCGAAGCACGGCGAGTGGTTGCGGCTGGCCGCGGAAAAGAAACGTGACGATGGCGGCGGCGGCAAGGCCGGCGATAAACTGAGCGACCCAGTAAGGGATGACGTCCTTGCGCTCCATTTTGCCGCGAATGAAAACCGCGAGGGTCACCGCCGGATTGAAATGCGCGCCAGAAACATGGCCGCCCGCAAAAATCATGACCATGAGGGAAGCGCCGATGGCGATGGGCGCGAGGAGCGCGCCACTGCGGACGGACATGCCGACCGTGAAAACGAGGAAGAAGGTGCCGATGAACTCGACGATATATTTTTTCATTGGAGATGGATGGGTGCGACAGAAGTTTTCAGCGAAATCCAGTCGAGATGTCGAGGCCCGACGATACCGGGAGATCGGGAAAGGAAGTATCTTAAATTGAGGAGTCTTCTGCGGGCGGCAAAGTCGGCCCGTCCTGAAGCTTTGTTGCAACATCATGCGGTTTGCACGGGTCTTCAAAACATGCGCGCATTGCGTTTACTGATCGCAGCCTTTTTGGCGTTTTTTGCCGGCTTCGAGGCAATCACGGTTTTTTGAGCCGGTTAGTGGGACGCTCCGTGCGGAATGATCGACCGCAGCCCGGCCGGCCCATGGAGCGGAAACGCGAAGTTGAAGCGTCGTCGGATGAAGTGATCGAGGTGGAAACCACAGTCGTCAGCGCCGATCAGGGCGGGCGGTAATTCCGGAGTTCGCGTTTGCTTCCGGCGGGGCAATCCATTGCCTAGCGAACCATGGCCCAGACCGAAGCTCCCAAGATCATTTTCTCGATGATCGGCGTCTCGAAAAAAATCGAGCGCAAGGAAATCCTCCGCGACATCTCGCTGTCGTTTTATTACGGCGCGAAGATCGGCGTTCTCGGCCTGAATGGCTCGGGCAAATCGTCGCTGATGCGCATCCTCGCCGGCATCGATAAGGAAATCGATGGGCGCGTACATTTTGAGCCGGGCTATTCCGTGGGCTTTTTGCCGCAGGAGCCCGCGCTTACTCCCGGCGCGACGGTTCGCGCGTGCGTGGAAGAGGGCGTGAAGCACCTCACCGATCTCACGACGGCTTACGATGCGAGTTGGGACGAACTCGCCGAAGCGGCCGACGACAAGGCCAAGGATGCGATCTCCGATAAACAGGCGAAACTCCAGGAGGAAATCGACCGGCTCGGTGCATGGGACGTGGCGCCGATGGTCGAACAAGCGATGGACGCTTTGCGTTGTCCGCCGGGCGATGCAATCGTCGACACTCTTTCCGGCGGCGAACGTCGCCGCGTCGCCCTCGCGCGATTGCTCCTGCAAAAACCGTCGATTCTGTTGCTCGATGAACCGACCAATCACCTCGACGCCGATAGCGTGAACTGGCTGGAACAGCATTTGTCGCGTTACGAAGGCACGGTCATCGCGGTCACGCACGACCGTTACTTTCTCGATAATGTGGCCGGCTGGATTCTGGAACTCGACCACGGACACGGCCTGCCGTGGAAGGGTAATTATTCGTCGTGGCTCGAGCAGAAACAGGCGATCGCGCAGGTCGCGGAGCGCACCGAAAGCAAGCGCCAGAAAGCCATGGCGCGCGAGCTCGCGTGGATCCGCCAGTCGGCGAAGGCGCGCCAATCCAAAGGTCAGGCGCGCATCAACGCGTACGAGACGATGCTCAAGCAGGACGTGGCCGAGCAGGAAAAGCTTTTCGAAATCATCATTCCGCCCGGACCGCGACTCGGCTCGGTGGTGGTCGAGGCGCAGGGCGTGGCGAAGGGTTACGGCGACAAACTGCTTTTCGACAAACTCGGGTTTGCACTGCCGCCGGGCGGCATCGTCGGCATCATCGGTCCCAACGGCGCGGGTAAGACGACGCTCTTCAAGCTCATCACCGCGCTCGAAAAACCCGATGCAGGTTCGTTCAAGGTCGGCGACACCGTGAAGTTCGCCTACGTGGAGCAATCGCGGGATTCGCTTGAGGGCAACAAGACGATTTGGGAAGTGATCAGCGACAGCCAGGAAGTGATGACGCTCGGCACGCGTTCGGTGAACAGCCGCGCCTATTGTGCGCAGTTTGGTTTTACCGGTGCGGATCAGCAGAAGAAAGTCGGCGTGCTCTCCGGCGGCGAACGCAACCGCGTGTTGCTGGCGCGGGTGTTGAAGAGCGGCGCGAACCTGTTGTTGCTCGACGAGCCGACCAATGATCTCGACGTGAATTCGATTCGCGCGCTGGAGGAAGCGCTGGAGACCTTTGCGGGATGCGCTGTGATCATTTCCCACGACCGCTGGTTTCTCGATCGCGTGGCGACGCACATCATGGCGTT
>JBEPTW010000121.1:0-11615 GCA_041691855.1 Verrucomicrobiota bacterium
CCATGAGCCCTCCTGCGGCGTCGAGAGCCAGCGCGACGGGTTGCGGAATTGCGTCGGTTAACAGCGTTAGTCCCTCGGCTTCCGACCAGCGGTAAATGCGACTCCACTCTTGATCGACGAAATAAACTCCGCCGGTTGTGTCCGCGACCAAACCGTCAATGTTGGTGAAGCCACCGGAAATTTTCCGAAGCTGAGCGCCCTTCGCCAGCACCGACGAAGTAACTTCACTCTTTGAGGGCATCGCTCCGCCCGACAAGTGCAACCACGCAATTTCACGTGATCGCACTTCCCCGTGATTCGTCTGATCCACGAGCGTATTATCAAAACTGAGTTTGCCCGGACTGTACACGTGCAAGCCTCGAAAATCCAAATCGTGCGACGCCGTCACTCGAATACCGGTCTCAAATGGCACCGGCGTGTCCACGCGATAGATGAAAAAATTGGCGATGAGGAGGTTACTGCAATCCTGGATTTCAAGCGGCAGCGCATGGGGACTTTCATTGCGCTCCTCTTCCGTTTGCAGAGCATAAATCCGCCAGTTGGAAACGCGGTTCAATTTCACCTCATTGCGCACGTGGTGCTCGCTCGAGAGCGCGTAGACGCGACCGGCCGTACTCGTGTCCGAAATATAAACTCCCGCAGCGGCGAACGGACTCGGCGTCCAAATATCCTTGAGCGTGCCACCGCCGCCATCCGTCACCCAAAGACTCCAGTGTTGGGAATCCCAACGCCGCTGCGGATCGGGATCGGCGGTGCGGTTGTCGTTATAGATCTGCAGATTCGATCCGTCCGCGCCATACGTGCCGTGTCCGCCGAGGAATCGCACGTCGTTCACGAGCGAGTGCGGACCCGACATCCATTTCAACGCCACCGCCCGGTTGTTCATCCCGCCAGTGTCGAGACCGATGCCATTGATAATCGCCGCTCCGCCACTTGGCGCTTCAATCATCGCCTTCGGAGCGCCGCTGCCGGGAAACGGCGGAATTGTCCGCCACGCGCTCGGGATGCCCGTGGCGTCCGGAGTCACGGGACGTTCCGTCGGTCCGTTGTCGCCCTGAAATGCGGCCGTGAAATCCGTGATCAAAATCTGGGTCGTAATCGGATTGAGCCCGACAAGCACACTATCGGGTCGCAAGGTAACCGTATCCGTCACACGGTAACGGCCACTCGGAAAATAGAGTATCCGGTGCGCGGCGATGGCGGCGCGCAGCGCGACCGTGTCATCGGTCGTTCCATCGCCTTTCGCGCCAAGCGAACGCACATTCGTCCATTCCGAAACCGGCGGGAGCGGAGGAATATCAGTCGCGACCGCGAGCGGCAACGCGGACAAGTTTTCCATTTCACAAACGGTTTTTATCTCCGGAGTCACCGCGAGGTCCGCGATCTGCAGACCATGTGAAAATTCTTTTACGCGATAAGTCCGTCCTTTCCCCGCGATCTGGCGTCCGCTCTCCCGGAAGACGGCAAACACCGGCACATCCGCGCATACCGTGTTACGCAAATTAATCTGGGTGCGCGCACTCTTTTCCTCGCTGATCACCAGTGCCGGACCGCTGACGTTTTCAAAACGGGAATCCTCCATCCACAATTCCTCGGAGCGGTTTTCTCGCACGAGGATCGCCGTGGGGACATTTTTGATTGCCGTGCGAATCAACGTGAGACCGCCCTCCTCCGTTTCGATTGCGGCGCGACGCTGGCCTTCGAAGGTCGAGTCAATCAGGAGAAATGGCCAGCTCGGCGAAGGCTTGTGCGTCGTGATGCCGAAATCACCGCCATAAAAATGGAGATCCTCCGATTCATTGCCCACTTCCTCCACGCCCGCTCTTCCCTGCCCGATATGAAAATCCATGTGAGCCAAAAATCCGTGTTGAGCATAGTGCGACCGCACGCCAACCGCCGCCGGATTTCCGGCGCGAATCTCGATGTCGATATTGCTCATCGCCGAATAAAACGTACCGGGATTGGCGTCGCGCACCGGTTGCCCGGACGAGCGCGGACGGTCACTGACGAAATGCACGAGATATTTTCCCGGTCCGTCCTGATAGCCCGGCGTATTTTCTCCGAGCACCAGCACCGGTCGGGTTGTCCCATAACCAATGAGCCGGATGCCGCTCCACACTCGAACTTCGCGGGTGAGTCGATACCGACCCGACGGAATAAAAACAATTCCCCGCTGGGTGGTCTCCTGCACGCGGTCGATCGCGGCCTGCAATCCCGCCGTGTCGTCCGCTACGCCGTCGCCTTTAACGTCAAATTTTTCCAAGGTGAAATAAACACCCTGCGCGTCGTCGGGCCGACTCGGATAGACAGACGTGCCCGCGAAGACGAAATCCGTTGCAAGGAACGCAAAAATGATAAGAAAAAATCGGCAAACGCTCATAAATAATAACGATCGCTCAGCGCTCCAATGCTTCGTTCCAATTGTGGCGGGCTCGCTGCGCAGGAGAAAGTTCGCCAACTTTCTCCCTTATCTTCTTTTCCAATGCCTCCGGGAAAAGCGGCGCATCCGCGAGATTGATTGGAATCACACCTAAATCGACCGCGCACATTTCGTCAGTCGCGTCCGGCCCAAACTGCACTGGCCGTGGCGGTGAAAACGGATTACTGGGGTTGGCGTCGCTGTTATCGAAAACCCAACGGCAATGAATCCGCGCGCCCTTCGGCAGGATGAATGGTTCGCGATAAACGTAACGATCCTGCCATTTGAAATTCCAGCGACTAATATCGAGCAGCGGGCGCACCGAACCATCCGGATTGACGACGGTCACATGGACTTCGCGCCCCAGCAGGTGCATGTGGGGCCAGATAGTCATCAGCGCGCAGTCGGCGGGAATTTCGGTCGAGTCCTCCACCGTAAACGTCGCGTCACCCGCGGGAATATCGAGTTTGAAACTCCGCAGCGCCACCGTGTCCATGATCCGTCGCACCGGCTCGCGCACAAAATAGATCCCCACTTCCGATTGGTCCGTCTCGGTTTTCCCCGTCGCTCGATAATGAATCTGGAAAGCGAGATCGCCGTTGATGGGCATCACGCTCGCGGCAATCCCGTGCGGAAGGAACCGGGGCGTCATGCCCGGAACCCGAATGCCCAGCAACACGGCAGAGGAAAATCCCGGTGACCCGAAGCTTTCGTAGCCATTGCCTCCCTCCGCGATTTCGCGCTTCCGCGCTTCCCCACTTGGATCCACCCAGACGGCGGCGTGATGGAAAACCCGGCGGTTGCCCGGCCGGAATTCAATGGCCGCAACCCCCAAGACGTTTGAATCGGCAATCCTCGCCCGAGCCAGCACCTCCGCCGGAACACTCGCCAAGGAATAGGGAACCGGAAAAACCCGAAAGGTATCGGAAGGGCCCGGCGGCACGGAAAAGGGCTGGTCCATCCTCACGATCAAATCCGGTTTGCCCAACGTCCATCCGTCAGCGGTTTCAGGCGGTGGCACGGGCGCCTGCGCGAGATCACCCGCCGGCGCACCGGCCGCAGCCCAGCGAACCAGTTGGTCAACCTCGCTCGGCGAGAGGTGGCGTTCATCGAGAAACGCGCCCCGCGGTCCATCCGGCAACCAAGGCGGCATGTAATGAGCCTTCACTGCCTTGGTGATAAACTTAGCCCGCTTGGCCACATCTTTATAACTGAGCAGTGAAAATGGCGCGACCTGACCCGGCCGATGGCACTCCACGCAGTTGCGGTAAATGAGCGGCGCGATATCCGCCGACCACGTTGGCACCGGGTCCGCTGCCTGGACGCCGCTCCAAAATAGAAATAAAATCAGCAGTCCCGATTTCATTGCTTCGCCCGTTCCGGAATCGAACAGCCAAACCCAGGGCGGTTTGCAAACGGGACTGGCTTTCCCGCAGCGAGCGCACGGAGCACCTCATGCAAATCATCATGTGTCGCCGCAGGACGTGAAGCGCCAAAATCCGTCACGCGATCATCGATGCGTCCGCGATACAACAAAGCGCCGTCCCTCGAAAAGACAAAAATCTCCGGAGTATAAGTCGCGCCCGCAAGCTGAACCAGCCGTTGAGCGCGATCGTCGACCGTGGCAAAACCAAAGTGATAGTCCGTCGTGTGACGCTTCAGCACCGGAAGTTCCAAGGTTGGATCTGAGTAAACGCCGACAAAATCGAAACCAGCCGGAGAGAACTCTGCAGCTAGCGCGTTTAGTACGGGAACACTGGCATTCGCCACCGGGCACTCGGGTGAAATAAAAACCCAGACCACCCAGCGTCCGTGCGCTGGTATCTGCACATCATTCAAATCATGCAGCTCCAAACGACTCCACCAACTGCTCGCGATTTCGTCCGCGACCGCAGCGCCAGAAAATCCCAGCATGCCGACGACAAAAAATATGATTCGAAGCAGGCGTAGCATGGCAGCGGGTGACCGCCTTACTGTTGTCCGTAAACGCGAATATAGTCGATGCGGTATTCCTGCGGAAATTTCGTAGTTTCGTCGGGATAACCGGGCCACGCGCCGCCAACCGCGAGATTGAGCAGGAGAAATCCCTTCATGTCATCGAACACCCACTTCGTGCCTAGTGGAAGATCGGCGGGAGTGCGCGTATGGAAAATTTTTCCATCGAGCAACCAATCGATTCTTCCGGGCCGCCAGTCGACGGCAAAGACGTGATATGCTTCGCTAAAGGTCGCGTCGTTGGCCAGTGCGATAAATTTTGTCAGGCCATGCTCCCCCGAATAACCGGGACCATGGAGCGTGCCGTAAAGCGTGCCAGGTTGGTGGCCGATGAGTTCAACAATGTCGATTTCTCCGCAAGCGGGCCAAGGAACTTGATCGATGTCGTCACCGAGCATCCAGAAGGCGGGCCAGATTCCCTGCCCGCGCGGCAATTTCAAACGTGCTTCGATTCGTCCGAAACGCGTGGCAAATTTTCCGTGAGTTTTTAATCGCGCCGAGGTGTAACCGCCGGTCGATGTGCGAATGGCTTTCAACACGAGCGCCCGACCGTCGGTGGCTTCGGGATCGGCGACCACAAATGAATTTTTGCGCGAGTCGGTGTAAGTTTGCAGCTCCTTGTTACCCCATCCGTTGTCGCCCAGATCCATCACCCACTTCGTCGGATTGGGTCCGGTGCCGGGCGGTTGGTTGAATTCATCCTGCCAAAGGAGAGCAGCCCAAATTGAAGAGGTCATGAAAAGCGTAAGAATTGAAAGGAAAGCTCGCATGAGCTGGGTGCGCGTTGAGCTCAAAACTAATTCGCGTCGCGATGATAAGTCTGAATCGCATGCGCCGGCACGGAACACGCGAGCGATTCGGTGCCCGTCGAGAGAGTGAAATAAATCGGCGCGTTGCCTTCGTTCAACACGACGGTCACGAGCGAACCGTCGGGATTGAGGAACGCGACAGATTGCAATTCGGCCGGTCCACCGCTGGAAGCGACCCGATGCGCGCGGGGTTTAACGAAGCGGGAAAACTGACCGATGTAATAAAACGACGGACCACAGCGCACTTCTTTCGTCGCGGTATCGACGATCACCGGGGCATCGCAGAAATTGCCGACGTGATTGGGTCCGCCGCGCTGGTCGAGCACGATATTCCAATCAATGTAACCGCACACCCAGTTGCGAAAATCGCCGATCATGTTGCGCGCATAACCTTCACCGTGCTCCCACGAGCCGATCGCGCCACCACCTTCCCAACAGCCTTCCGTGAAAAGAATCGCCTTGTCCGGAAATTGCGCATGCACGCGAGAAGACGCCGCAAAATCGCTGCTGACGTACCAATGCAGCGCGGCACCCCACAGGTATTTCGAGGATTTCGGGTCACCGAAAACTGCTGCCGTATCCTTTTCGAGGATATCGCGATTGTGATCGTGGGCGAGGAGCTTGACGTTCGTGAGTCCGGCTTTTTCGAGTTCCGGTCCCAAATGATCGCGCACAAAGTCGCGTTCCTGCTCCGGGGAATAGAGACATGACTCCCAGACCTGCTTCGCTTGCGGTTCGTTTTGTACCGTCAGTGCCCAAATCGGAAGTTTCTCCGCCGCCATCGCCTGCACAAACTTCACGTAGTAACGCGCCCAGGCCGGTGCATATTCGCTGCGGAGCGAACCGCCATCATCCATCCGGTTGTTGGTTTTCATCCACGACGGCGGACTCCAAGGCGACGCGAGAATCTGCAATTTTCCGCCGGACGCGTCGTTCGCGTCGTGGAGCAGCGGCAAAAGCCAGCGACGCATCGGTGCGAGGGAAAAGTTGAGCAGATCGTAATCACCCGGCGTCTCGTCGAGCGCCCACATGTTCAATGAAAAATCGCAGCTGTTGATGTGGGTTCGCGCGAGGGTGTAGCCCAGACCGTCCTTCGGATCGTAGTAGCGATGCAACACCTCCGCTCGTTTCTCCGTGGGAATCTGAGCCAACACCCAAGCCGACGATTCCGTCAACGCTCCACCGAATCCCTCGATCTCCTGAAACCGCTGGTCGGGCGAAATCGTCAACCCACCCGCCGACGATCCCGCACCCACCGGCGTCGCGATCTGCGTCAACCGGTGACCGTTATCGCGGGCAGTTTCGGTGACGGTCCAATGCCGGGAAGTTTGGGCGGAAAGCATGACAGTCGAAAACAAAAGAAGACCGATAAACTGGAGGCGCAGGCAAAGCATGGAGTAAGCTGGTCACGCGGCAGGCAGCGCGTCTGATTTGCGCACGGCGAGTTCACGTTCCATTGTTTTTACCTGCGGTTCGTCGAGCGGGTAGAAAATGGTCGCGATGCCGGCGAGCAAAGCGAAGACGCCGGGCAGCAGGCTGAACAACAAATTGATGCCGTGCAGTACGCGGGGCGTTTGGACTGCATTCGCCACAAAACCGTAGTAGCCCAAGAGCCAGCCAATCAGGGCGCTGCCAATGGCGAGGCCGACTTTCTGCACAAAAACCGTGGCGGAAAAAATCAGGCCCGTGGCGCGACGGTTAAACTTCCACTCTCCGTAATCGGCGGTATCCGCATACAGCGACCAAACGATGGCCGGTGTTGGACCCGCGGCGAAGCTCGCGATAATATTCAACACATAGAGCACCGGCAGATTATGTGGACTGACCCAATAGCAGGCGGCAATGCCGGCGCCATTGATCAGCGTGAGGACGATCATCAGCGAACGACGGGAGAAACGCGCCGTAAATAATTTTGTCGAGAGCGCGCCGAGAATGAAGCACAAGAAGCCGACAAAGTTGAAAGTGGCGATGGATGATTCCTGTCCGACGCAGTATTTGAAATAATAGATACCCGCGCCGTTGCGCAGACCGACATTGGTGAGATTGAGGAAAGCAACAAAGAACAGGACCAGCCACGGTTTGTTGGATTTCAAGTCGCGCAGATCGTCACGCAGGGAACCTTTCTTGCTGGCCGGGGAAACGACCCGTTCCTTCGTGTTGGCGAAAGTGTAGATAAACATGGCGACCGAGAGCACGGCGAAGATGGCCATGGTATTGCGGAAGCCATCGGCCGGAGATCCACCGACCCCGGTGAGGAAATCCTTCAAAATCGGCACGAGCCAGCCGATCAGCAGCGCGCCGAGAAAAGCGCAGGCAAAACGATAGGAAGACAGCGATGTGCGGTCCTCGGAAGAAGGCGACATCACGCCCATCAACGCACCGTAAGGCGTGTTGATCGCCACGTAGGCGATGAGCACGAGCGTGTAAGTTACATAAGCGTACGTCAGCTTGCCATCGGTGCTGAGATGTGGATTCGCAAACATAACCCAGCCCAAAATGCCGTACGGAATCGCGCCCCAGAGAATGTACGGCCGGAATTTTCCCCAGCGGGTTTCGGTGCGGTCGGCCAGCATGCCCACCACTGGATTGAGCATCGCAACCGCGATCGGGACAATCAACATCAGGGTGCCCACTGCGGCCGAGGGCAGACCGAAAATGTCCGTATAGTAGTAAACTAAAAACAGGTTGAAGGCCTGAAAGTAGAAATTCGAGGCGGTATCGCCGAGGCCGTAAGCCAGTTTTTCTTTAAATGACAGCCGTTCGGGGGAAGTGGGCACGACGGGATGGGGTTGGGGTTACGTCCGGGAAGGGTTGCCGCGGATCGATCCGACGATGCGCAAGGGACGTAAGTGACGAAAGGGAAAAGAAGCGGCGTGGTTGAACGCGCACCGGAGGTATCCCCGGTGCGCGTCGGATCACGCCGCAATTTTTTCGCCGAATCAGAACGAGATCTGATAAGTCAACCGCGCCGTGATCGGCGGATTGTAGATCAAACCATAGAGCTTCGTATCGTTGAGCAGGTTGTCTATGTTGAGCTGGACGAACTGGCCGTAACCGTTCGATTTCCATTCCTTGCGGACGAACGCATTGATCGTCAGCTGGGATGGCATGTAGAGGACAATGACTTTGCCATTAATATCGGTTTGAACCTGACTGGAACCGTGCGTCACGCCGGAGAAATAGGCGCGCTTGGAAGCCCAATCGCCGCCCGCGCCGACCACCCAGCCTTTCATCGAGCCGGAGAACTTGTAGTTGGCGAAGATGGTGTACCGATTCTTCGGCGTGTCATCGCCGGGGAAGGTGCCGGTGTCGGTCCGCGTCGACGTGTCGGTCGGGTCGGTGTAAGCTTCAGCCAAGGTCTGACCCTTTAGTCCGAACCCGCCATTCGGGAAGTACCAAGTGGCCCAGCGATCCTGTGAGTACGGATATTTGATCCACACGCCCTTGTTGATGAGCTTGACCGAGCTGTTAACCGCACCGGAAAGCACGATCTGCAAATGATCAGTCGGCGTGAAAAGAATCGTACCATCCCAACCGCTCGCTTGCGAGACAGCCGGCAACGCGTTGTTCTGTGAGGCGTTTTGAAATCCACCGTCGTCCAAGGTCGCGTTGTTGATGCCCGGATCGTTGATGTCGTTGCCGTGGTAAGGCCAGCCCGCCCAACCCGGTGCCGCTGAGGCAAAGAAGGCATCCATGAATGCCGCACCCTGAGGCGTACTGGCATTCAGGTAAATACTGGCTTGATCGGCGCTCTTGCCGTTAAGGGGAGACACCAACGTGACTGCTCCGGCATTTACCGCCGCAACCCATGCCGCCTGCTCTGTTGCAGAGGCTGAATTATTGCCGTTTCCACTTGCGACGTAGCCGTTGTAGGTCTTGCCGCCCGCGACATAAGTCGTGTTCACGAAGGGATTATATATCCCCGTGAGATTGGCATCACCCAGATTATAAATGACGGGCTTGCTCGGATCGAAGCGGGGTGCGCCGAGAGGCGCTGGAGTGGAAAATCCCGTTCCCAGCCAAGCATTCTTGGTGATTTTGTAGTGGCTGATCGAACCGGAAATTTTTCCATCGAGGAAATCAAACTTGATACCGATTTCCTTACTCTTCGCCGTGTCCGCACCCACCGGGGCACCGGTCAGCGAATCGTGGAGACCGCCAAAGTTCGGTTGAAAGCCATCGGCCTTTAACGCGAAAACGGAAAGCTCCTTGGTGATCTTAAGCATTACGCCCAGTTGACGGGAGGTTTTCTTAGTTTGAGCCGCCACACTGTTCTTGGTCGTTGCCACACTCGCCGGTGAGGCATTGGGCGAGGTGATCGTGGTGTCGGTGGACCAGTTGTCGCTCGTGTCCTTGCGAATTCCGGTCATGAGGATGAGGCGGTCATCAACGCCACCGACTTTGAACAACTTAATAAAATTGTTCAGATAAAACGCACGGTCCCAGCCCTTGTTGATGTTATTACGATCGTTCTGGTACAAGGCGGGCGCGGCGCTGCCGTCGCCTTGGACACCGAAGCGGATGGGCTTAAGATCGAGCGGACCTTTGAAGCTAAAAAGCCCATCGATGGTCTTCGAGTTGTCGCCACTCAGTTTATTGTAGAGTTCCGAGTAACCCGCGAGAGCTTGATCTTCCATCTGATACCATTTGTTTTGGAACAAGGATTTTTGCGCAGTTAGTTCCACTCGTTCCTGATCGCGCATATTCACGGCGTTGGTTTGATTCCATGTATAATCGACGACCTCGTTGGGGAAGGTGCCGTATTGCAGATTGCCGTTGGACGGCGTGACTCCATCGAGGCCATTGTCAACCGAGGCGAGTGTGATTGACTGGGAAAGATTGAAGCCGGGATTTCCAGCTAGAACCGCCTGGATGCCGCCGTTGGCATCTCTGGTGTGCGTTTTGTAGTTACTGTGGTTGTAACCCAGGAGGAAGTCGACCCGCGGGAGATAATCCGTCTCCTGCAATAATTGTTGGGTGCCCAAAATTTCGATATTGGATTCATTTTGATTATCGAAGGTATCGGGGCCACCAAGATTGAAGGTTTTCTTGTTCGCACCGGGAGGGAAATAAAAGCCGGTGGCTTCCAATTGGTCATTATTGATGGGAGTGCCACTCGTGCCCGGCGCAGCGCGCAGAGCGCGGAAGCCATAGCCGTTGGCTTTTGATTTGGTGTATTCTGTTTCAACGAGGATTTCAGTCGTCTTGGTCGGTTTCCAAGAAATAGAGGGAGCGATGAAAAAGTGGGATTTTTTCTGGTTATCGATATTCTCTTTCGAACTCTCCCAACTTCCTGCCAGGCGATAATCGAGGCCATAATTCGGACTGAGTGGTCCGGTCATATCGATCGCGGTCCGCATGAAATCGTACCGGCCATAGGAAAAGGTCGCCGTGCCTTGCTGCTTGTCGAGCGGGCGCTGCGTGAGGTAATCGACCACGCCACCGAAATTACCCGTGCCGTAAAGCAATGCGTTCGGTCCCTGCACTATCTCGACGCGGTCAATGTTGACCGAATCGCTCGGGCTCCCGCGAAGGAACCCGTTGCGCAAAACATTATTCGTGATGAAACCGCGGATCTTCAACTGCGTCCCGCTGATATTGGAGGTTATGCCCTCGGGATTATTCACGCCGCCCGGGCCGTACGCAGTTTTTTGAATACCGCCAACGCCACCGGAATTTTCCAAATCGTTTTGCGTCTGCAATGAAATGCCCGACATGTACGAGAGCGCGTCACGCAGATTGGTGGCACCGATATCGTTGATGAATTCGCTGGTCACGACGTTGATCGGAAGCGGAATGTCCTTAATCGCGCTATTGATGCGCGATCCCGAGATGGCGTTGGTCGCCGCGTATCCACGGTCTTTATCCGTGCTGACTTCAAAAGGGGACAGCTCGACAGTCTCATTCTTCTTATCGAGGTTGTCGTTAGTGGGCGTGGCGGCCGGCGTTTGAGTTTGGGCGCTGGCAACAAATGGCCAGACGCCGAGGAGAGCGGCGGAGACCAGTAGTCCGGCACGAAGCGCGGATCGATGTTTGAGGTTCATAGCAGGGGTGGATTGTTGGGTTTGATCCGACCGTGGACGCTAAGCCTTAAAACCTTCCATTTCCCGACGGAAACAGAGGCAGTGAAGCAACGAAAACGGGGTAGGAAACATGAAATAAAATCACCGCGACCATTCGCAGGGACGCCTTTCAATTTTTAATTTTGCACGGCTATGTCAACGTAGATGTGCACAATATAGTGCGTAGATTTCAGGCATTAATTAGTATTTTTTTTGGCTATAACAAAACTACTTACGAAATAACAAATAAAATAATTCGGGTAATTATCAAAAATAAAAACCATTTTGGTGCATAACTTATTATCCTTGATTATTGATCGCTCGACAATA
>JBEPTW010000122.1:0-11541 GCA_041691855.1 Verrucomicrobiota bacterium
TTACGGCTGCAATGACACCGGATTTGGGCTGCTCCAAATCCTGGCCAATCACCATCCATTAACCGATCCACATCTGCCCGGATTTAGCTATTCCATGCCCGAGCTTTTTGCCGGCAATTTTTAAATTCCGCAAACGCGCCGTCGATCGATTGCCCGAGCGCCACAGATGCCAGGCCGAGCTGACGCATCGCCCGACTGAAATTTTCATGTTTGCTGAAACATCTTCTTCCCCGTCGTTCCTCGATTTCCCGTTCTTTGTCGGACGGGCAAGCGTCGGCATCGTAGCTCCCGCCCTTTGCCGAGGATGAAACGAGGATGAAACAATTCACTGTTCTTGCCCTTTCCGGAAGCTTGCGCGCCGGGTCGTCCAATACGGTATTGCTGCACGCAATGGCGAAACTCGCGCCATCAAATGTAACGTTTAAGTTTTATGAAGGATTGGGCGGATTACCGCACTATAATCCCGATCAGGAAGACGCGACGATTCCCAGCATCGTGGAGTGGCGTACGCTGATCAACTCAGTCGACGGCATCCTGATTTGCAGTCCAGAATATGCGCGCGGAATTCCGGGATCGCTCAAAAATGCCCTCGACTGGCTCGTGGGCGGAATCGAAATCGTCGGCAAGCCGGTCGCGCTGATCAACGCCTCGCCCCATTCGACGCACGCCCATGCGTCGCTGACGTTGATTCTGGAAACGATGTCGGCCCGGGTGATTCCGGAAGCATCAATTACGGTGCCACTTCGCGGGAAAAAACTCACCGCACCCGAAATCGCGGTTGATTCCCTTCTCTCCGGAAAACTCCGGACGGCGATCGGCATCTTTCTTTGCGAAGTCTCAAAGGAAAGCAGCGGAGGCGATCGCAATTCACCTTACCCTCCACCCTGACAAACGGGCTCGTCTTTATTGGGCCTAACGTTTCTGTAGGCCGCTTCCTGTGAACAAACGCGCCTTCCTCGATCGAATTCTGGTCCGGTTGCAATCCGAATTGGATATGCTGACGCAGGCGGCGCTATCCACCCACGCCGAAGCGACCGACGAGGAAAACAAAGCCGAAGACAAATACGATACGCGTGGACTTGAGGCGTCGTATCTGGCGATCGGACAATCGAAGGCGGCGGAAGAGGCCGCGCAAGCAGTCGCGCAATTCACCGCCCTTCCCGCGCGCGATTTTCGTCCTTCTGAGCCAATCAGCCTCGGCGCCTTGGTGGTACTCGAAACAAATGGGCTATCCACCTATTACTTTGTCGGACCCCGCGCCGGCGGCACCGAAATCGAGGAGCAAGAAGACGTGATCATGGTGATCACCCCACAGTCCCCGCTCGGAAGACAACTCATGGGCCGCCTCGAGGGTGAGACGCTTGAACTCAATCACGGCGGCAAGCGCAGCCACCAGCTCATCGCCTCGGTGCGGTAGTTTACTCGGAGGAGTTTTTTGACGGTCCTTCAATAGCTTGCATTATAGAAGCGATTCCATCGCGTGATGGATCTCTGATATCGCGGGACATTTTTTAATGGTTGTAACCGGAAGATAAATCGGGCGTCGAAGGAGGAAGTGAATAATGAACCGAATATTCAACCTTCAGCGAGCGATCAACTTCGCCTCCGGATTTTAGCTGCCGCGCGGGAATGCTTTCTGCGATTCGGCTTTGCCAAAACCTCCATGCAGGAAATCGCCACGGCCTGCGACATGTCGGCGGCGAACCTGTATCGCTTTTATAAAGGAAAGCTGGCCATCGGGGTGGCGGTCGCCCGGCAGGAGCAGGCCGCCGTACTCGCGATTTGCGACCATGCAGTGATCGCCGCCAGACCAGAAACTTCCGAAAGGCTGATCGCGCTTTTTCAGGCAAATATTGAGGGGAATCGGCGAACGATGAAAAAGACCCCGCTGCTTTTTGAGTTGGATATGATCGTCGCCCGCGAGGAGCAGGAATTGCGTCGGGGATTTTTGCGCGAGATGGAGAAGCGAATCCTGGCGATCCTTTCCGACGGGGTCGACGCCAACGCCTTCGAATCGGCCGCGATCAAGCTTCAATCCAGGATGATCATGATGGCCAGCGCCCCATTTGTATTGCCGTGGATGCTGTTGAATGAACCTTTCGGAAATCCCCACTCCATGGTCGAACCGCTCATCCGCTCTTTGATTTCAGGTTTGATGGATGAAGTATCCGTTCCCAACGATTCTACTCCGACTGGACCGACCGTCATTCCCGCGGCGACGCGCGCACCACGCCGCGCTCGACCGGCGTAGTTTTCAGTCCCACCGTTTCTTCAACTCTTTATCTCATGTCCACTCAAACGCCTCCTCCTGTTTCCCGGACTTCGCCGCAACCTGCCCGCGCTACATCCGCTCCACGGCGCAGCCGCCGCTGGCTCCGGTGGATCATCCTCATCATAATCGCCGGAGCGGTGGGCTATGCGATTTTTGTCCGCCCGTTTCAACAGCCCGCCGCCGGCGGTCGAGGCGGCCGAGGCGCACGCAACAATCTGCCCATGCCGGTGACCGCAGTCCCGGCCCGCACCTCCGACCTCGAAGTGAAGACCGCTGCGCTCGGGACCGTGACCCCCGTCAACACCGTGACCATTCGCAGCCGCGTCGATGGCGAGTTGCAAAAGATATTTTTCACCGAAGGAACGAACGTACAGGCGGGCGCATCCTTGGCGGAAATCGATCCGCGGCCTTTTGAAGTGCAGAAACTGCAAAGCGAAGCCTTGCTCGCGAAGGACAAGGCTCTCCTCGACAACTCACGCGTGGATCTCGACCGCTTCAAGGCGCTCCTCGAACAGGATTCAGTTGCGAAACAACAAGTGGATACCCAGGCCGCCCAAGTGGCCCAAAATGAAGCGGCCATCAAACAGGATGAAGCGCAGATCGCCAGTTCCACGCTCCAATTGACTTACGCCCACGTCACGGCGCCGATCTCGGGCCGCATTGGTCTGCGGTTTGTGGATCAGGGTAACATTGTTCACTCCTCGGACGCCAATGGCATTGCAGTCATCATCCAGCTTCAACCGATGACGGTCCTTTTCTCCATTCCCCAGGACGACGTACCGCAGGTGATGAAACATTTCGCCACCGGCGAACCGATGACGGTTCAGGCCTTCAATCGCGACGGACAAACGCTGCTCGCCACGGGCAAGCTCGTGACCGTCGACAACCAAATCGATCCGACGACGGGCACGGTGAAACTTCGCGCGGAATTCCCCAACACCGACGAAATGCTCTTTCCGAATCAGTTCGTGAACATTCAACTCTTCGTCGAACAGCTGAAGAGCGTAACCGTTGTTCCCACCGCGGCGGTCCAGCGCGGACTCAATGGCCTCTTCGTGTATGCAGTCGCGGCAGACAACACGGTTTCCGTTCATCCAGTTGAAACGGGACCGTCGGACAAAGGCGTGATCGTTATCACCAAAGGCGTAAAACCCGGCGACGTCGTGGTCGTCGACGGTGTCGATAAGTTGCGCGAGGGTTCGCAAGTCGAACTCATCGCGTCGTCAGAGGGGAAGTCTCCCGCTGCCGCTGCGCCCGCGAAGGACGCGCAACCAGTCGGAAAGCACGGTCACAAAGGCGCCAAGCCCGCGCAAAACTGAGCCCTTGATCGCGATCCTGTGAATCCCTCAAAACCGTTCATTCTCCGGCCGGTAGCGACCTCGTTGTTGATGGTCGCGATCCTGCTCGCGGGCGCCTTTGCCTACCGGACCTTGCCCATTGCGGCGCTGCCGCAAGTCGACTATCCCTCGATTCAAGTCGTCACGCTTTATCCCGGCGCGAGCCCGGAGGTTATTGCTTCTTCGATCACCGCTCCGCTCGAGCGGCAATTCGGCCAGATGCCCGGCCTTGATCGGATGGCGTCAACCAGTTCCGGCGGTGCCTCGATCATCACGCTGACCTTCTCGCTCGATCTCACACTCGATATCGCGGAGCAGGAAGTTCAGGCGGCGATCAACGCGGCGAACAATCTCCTTCCGACCGATCTCCCGACCCCGCCGCTGTATAACAAGGTCAATCCCGCCGACGCGCCCATTCTCACCTTGGGCATTACCGCGACCACCATTCCGCTGCCGCAAGTCGAGGACTTGGTCGACACCAGGCTTGCGCAAAAAATTTCCCAAATTGCCGGAGTCGGTTTGGTGAGCATCAGTGGCGGCCAACGCCCCGCAGTGCGCGTGCAGGCCGATCCGCGCGCGCTCGCCGCCAGCGGCCTGACGATGGATGACGTGCGCACCGCCATCGGCGCAGCTAACGTCAACCAAGCCAAGGGCAGTTTCGACGGCCCCACCCGCGCCTCCACCATCGACGCCAACGATCAGCTGCGTTCGGTGACCGACTACGAAAATCTGATCATCGCCTACCGGAACGGCGCGCCTGTCCGATTGAAGGATGTTTCGACGATCATCAATGCCGCGGAAAACACCCAGCTCGCCGCATGGGCCAACAAACGAGCTGCGATCATCCTCAACATTCAGCGGCAACCCGGTGCGAATGTCATCGATGTCGTCGATCGCATTAATGAATTGCTGCCGAAATTACAGGCCACGCTGCCCGGCTCCATTGAAGTGATTCCGTTGACCGATCGCACCATCACGATCCGGGCTTCGGTGGAGGATGTGCAGTTCGAACTACTGCTTTCCATCGCCCTCGTGGTGTTGGTGGTGTTTCTCTTTTTGCGCAGCATTCCGGCTACGATCATTCCCGGCGTGGCGGTTCCGCTCTCACTGGTTGGCACGTTTGGCGTGATGTACCTCGCCGGGTTTAGCATCAATAATCTCACGTTGATGGCGTTGACCATCGCGACCGGCTTTGTCGTCGATGACGCGATCGTGATGATCGAAAATATTTCCCGTTATCTCGAGGAAGGCGATACGCCGCTCGACGCCGCACTGAAGGGTGCCGAACAAATTGGATTCACGATCATTTCCCTCACCGTGTCATTGATCGCGGTGTTGATCCCGCTCCTTTTCATGGGCGATGTCGTCGGACGACTTTTTCGCGAATTCGCCATTACGCTCGCCGTTTCCATCCTGATCTCGGCGGTGGTTTCGCTGACGCTCACCCCGATGATGTGCGCCAAGCTACTGCATCATACGCCAGAAGAGAAACAAGGCCGTTTCTATCGCGCCAGCGGACGCTTTTTCGACGCGGTAATCGTGCGTTACGGCAAAATGCTGCAATGGGTTTTGAAGCGCCAGATGCTGACTCTCGCGGTCGCCATTGGGACACTCGCATTGACGGTCGTGCTCTATCTCGTGGTGCCGAAAGGATTTTTTCCGGTGCAGGATACGGGCGCGATCCAAGGCATCTCGGAGGCCGGCCAATCCATTTCCTTCTCCGCGATGGCTGAACGCCAGCAGGCGTTCGGCCGCGTGATTCTAGCCGATAAAGATGTGGCCAGTCTGTCCTCCTACATCGGTGTCGATGGAACAAATTCGACGCTCAACAGCGGTCGTTTTTTGATCAACCTCACGCCGAAGCATCAGCGCAAGGGCAACGCGGTCGACGTGATCCGCCGCCTGCAAAAAAACCTTGCTTCGGTTCCCGGCATTACCCTTTACCTGCAACCGGTGCAGGACCTCTCGATCGAAAGCACCGTCAGCCGCACGCAGTATCAATTCAGCGTGGAATCGGCAAATCCGGAAGATTTGTCCACTTGGGTAACGCGCATCGTGGACCATCTTCGCGAATTGCCACAGTTGGCGGACGTGGCCAGCGATTTGCAAAACAACGGACTCCAAGCCTACGTCGAAATCGATCGCGACACGGCTTCGCGGCTCGGGGTGACGGTAGCGTCGATCGATAACGCTCTCTACAACGCCTTCGGCCAACGCCTGATCTCCACGATTTTCACTCAATCGAACCAGTACCGCGTCGTATTGGAAGCGCCTCCCGCATTGCAGCACAGTCCGAAGTCACTTGAAAATATCTACGTCACCGCGACCTCCGGTGCCCAGGTTCGTCTCACTTCCGTGGCGCACATTAGCGAACGTCAGGCGCCGCTCGCGATTAATCATGTTTCGCAATTTCCGGCGGCGACCGTTTCCTTCAATCTCGCTCCGGGTTACTCGTTGGGTGAGGCGGTGGATGCCGTCAAAAAAGCGCAGCAAGACCTGCAAGTGCCATTGAGCGTGCAAATCAGTTTTCAAGGTGCGGCGATGGCGTTCAGTTCGTCGCTCTCCAACACGCTTTTCCTGATCATCGCGGCGATCATCACGATGTATATCGTGCTCGGCGTACTCTACGAAAGCTACATTCACCCGATTACCATTTTGTCGACGTTGCCATCCGCGGGCGTGGGAGCCCTGCTCGCGTTGCAACTGGGCCGGACCGATCTCGGCATGATCGGCATCATCGGCATCATCCTGCTCATCGGCATCGTGAAAAAGAATGCGATCATGATGATCGACTTCGCCATTGAGGCGGAACGCGGCGGAAAATCGCCGGAGGATGCAATTTATGAAGCATGTCTTTTGCGCTTCCGCCCCATCCTGATGACCACGATGGCCGCTTTGCTCGGCGCGTTGCCGCTCATGTTGGGAACCGGTGTCGGTTCCGAACTGCGCCATCCGCTCGGCATTACCATGGTTGGCGGTTTGATTTTCAGCCAAGTACTCACCTTGTTCACGACGCCGGTAATTTACCTTGTATTTGACCGGCTTTCCCGCCGCAAGAAACCAGCGCCGGCAGCGTTGCCGGCAACTGTTTCATGAGCATCTCGGCACCATTTATTCGGCGGCCCGTCGCCACCACTCTGCTGACGATCGGAATTGGTCTGGCTGGCGTGCTCGCGTTTCAGCTGCTGCCCGTGTCACCGCTCCCGCAAGTGGATTTTCCGACGATTTCGGTTCATGCGGGTCTGCCGGGAGCAAGCCCTGAAACCATGGCAGCCACGGTGGCGACCCCATTGGAGCGGGCCTTGGGTAGAATTGCAGGCATCACGGAGATGACTTCGTCCAGTTCACTCGGATCAACGGGGATCACGCTACAATTCGACTTGAGCCGTGATATCGACGGCGCCGCCCGCGACGTCCAGGCCGCGATCAACGCCGCGCGCGGTATTTTGCCGAGCGGGTTGCCGAGCAATCCGAGTTACCATAAATCAAATCCTGCGTCCGCCCCCGTGATCATCATCTCGATGACTTCGGACACTTTGAATCGGGGACAAATGTATGATTCCGCCTCCACGGTTTTGGCGCAGGCACTGTCTCAAGTGGAAGGAGTCGGCGAAGTCAGCATCGGCGGAAGTTCGCTCCCCGCCGTGCGGGTGGAGTTGAATCCGACGGCGCTCAACCACTATGGCATTCCCACCTCGGTGGTCCGTTCGGCGATTGCGACAACGAATGCCAACCGGCCGAAAGGTTTTCTCGATGGGAAAGATTACCACTGGCAGATTGCGGCCAATGATCAGGCCCGTAAGGCCGCGGACTACCTGCCCATCGTAGTGGCTTATCGTAACGGTGCGGCGGTGCGGCTCGGCGATGTCGCAACCGTGGTGGATTCAATCGAAGACGTTCGCCATGCCGGTCTCGCCGACGGCAAACCCGCGGTGTTGCTGATTATCCGCCGGCAGCCCGGGGCAAATGTCATCGAAACCGTCGACCGGGTAAAAGCACTCCTGCCGCAATTGCGGGCGTCGATTCCGCCGACGATCAAGCTCGAGGTTTCTTCCGATAGCACGATTACCATCCGCGCGTCGCTACGCGAAGTGGAGCGGACACTCGTCGTCGCCATCGCGCTCGTCATCCTCGTGGTCTTTCTCTTTCTCCGTCGTTGGCGCGCGGCCATGATTCCCGCCGTCGCAGTGCCGATTTCGCTGATCGGCACGTTTGGGGTGATGTATCTTTGCGGCTACAGTCTCGACAATCTTTCGCTCATGGCCCTCACCATCGCCACCGGTTTCGTCGTCGATGATGCGGTGGTCGTCCTCGAAAATGTTTCACGGCACATCGAGGACGGCATGTCACCCGTCAACGCGGCGCTGCAGGGCGCGCGCGAGGTCGGCTTTACCGTGCTCTCGATGAGCATTTCCCTCATTGCGGTTTTTGTACCCATTCTGCTCATGGGTGGAATCATCGGCCGGCTTTTCCGCGAATTCGCCGTGACGCTTTCCTCGGCCATTCTGGTTTCGCTGGTGATTTCACTGACCACGACGCCGATGATGTGCGCGCGGGTGTTGCGGCCCGCCAGCGAGGAAAAGCCCGGCCGGCTTTCCCGTTTCATCGAGCGCCAATTCGATCATTTGCTGGCATTCTACGAGCGGACGCTGCATTGGGCGCTCGCCCATCGCCGATTGATGTTGTTCACGCTGTTGGGCACCTTAGCGCTCAATATTTACCTCTACGTCATCGTGCCAAAGGGCTTCATGCCGCAGCAGGACACGGGGCGCCTCCAGGGATTTCTCGTCGCGGACCAAAGCATTTCCTTTCAAGCGATGCAGGCGAAGCTGACAAATTTTGTGGGCATCGTGCGGCGAGATTCCGCCGTGGACCATGTGGTCGCGTTTACCGGCGGCGGCCAACGCAACGGCGCCTTTTTCTTTGTCATTCTTAAACCGATTGCCGAACGAAAGATGTCAGCCGACCTCGTCATTGCGCGTCTCCGGAAAAATCTCGCCCACGTGCCCGGGGCCACGCTCTTCCTGCAAGCGTCACAAGACGTACGCGTCGGCGGTCGCGGGTCCAATGCCCAGTACCAATACACCCTGAGCGCCGACGATCTGGGTGAGTTGCGCGCGTGGGAACCCAAGATCCGGCAAGCCTTGAGTACGCTGCCCGAGCTCGTCGATGTGAATTCCGACCAGCAGGACCTCGGTCTCCAAACCTCCTTGTTCATCGACCGTGATGCCGCCACCCGACTCGGTGTGACCGTCTCGCAGATCGATTCGACCTTGAACGATCTTTTTGGCCAGCGTCAGGTTTCTACGATCTACAATCCCCTCAATCAGTATCACGTCGTCATGGAAGTATCGCCGGAATACTGGCAGAGCCCAACCGAGTTGGATAACTCCTTCGTCATGTCGAAGAGCGGGGCGATGGTTCCCCTTTCCGCTTTCTCCCATTGGGAACCGACCAACACCTCGCTCTCCGTGAATCATCAGGGCCAGTTCGTGGCGACCACCATTTCGTTCAACCTGCCTCCGAATAAATCCCTGTCGACCGCTTCCGTTGCGATTGAAAATGCCATGCGCCGGATCAATGTTCCGATCTCCATTCACGGCAGCTTCCAAGGGTCCGCGCAGGCGTTCAGCGCTTCGTTGCAGAGTCAACCGTGGCTGATTCTTGCTGCCCTCGTCACGGTATATCTCGTACTCGGCATTTTGTACGAAAGCCTGGTTCATCCCCTTACGATCATTTCCACCTTACCCTCGGCCGGCGGCGGCGCGATTCTTGCGCTGCTCGTGACAGATACCGAGTTCACGATCATCGCGTTGATTGGTGTCATTCTGCTGATCGGCATCGTGAAGAAGAATGCGATCCTTATGATCGACTTTGCGATTTCTGAACGCCGGCGGACCGGCGCGCTACCCGAGGACGCGATCTTTCGTGCGTGTGTGCTGCGTTTCCGTCCCATCCTGATGACGACAATGGCCGCGTTGCTCGGTGCGGTTCCGCTGGCTCTCGGCCACGGTGACGGCGCGGAGTTGCGGCAACCGCTCGGGATTGCAATCGTTGGCGGACTCGTGGTCAGTCAAGTGCTCACACTTTATACGACGCCGGTGGTTTATCTTTATATGGAACGCCTCGGCGTCTGGAGCAAAAGCGCGTGGCGCCGTTTCCGTTCCCAGCCGACCGTACCAATGCCGGTCAAGCAGCCAATCTCATGAACGTCCCTCATTTCGTTTCTTTCACTGCCACTCTCGCGTTCATCGCGCTAACTGGATGTTCGGTCGGTCCGAATTATGAGCGGCCCGTCGTGGCGGCACCTGCATTCAAGGAAACCGGCGATTGGAAACCCGCCGAACCTTCTGAACAAGTCGCGCGGGGCAAGTGGTGGGAGGCTTATGGCGACCCGGTGCTAAACGGATTGGAAGATCGAGTTGAGATTTCGAGTGCCACGCTGCAAATCGCCGAAGCCCGTTATCGTCAGGCGCAGGCAGCAGCGACGATTGCACGCTCTCCGTTGTTTCCGTCATTGAATGCGACCGGTTCCGCCGACCGCGGAAAATCCTCTGCACGGAATTCGACCGCTGGAAGTACGCAAAACACGTTCGGGGCCGGCTTGGAAGCCAGCTGGGAATTCGACGTCTGGGGTCGCGTGCGCCGCGCCGCCCAAGCCGGACAGGCCACTGCGGAGGCGAGCGCCGCAGATCTCGAATCCGCTCGCCTGAGCCTTCACGCCTCGCTCGCGCAGACCTATTTTTCGCTCCGCGTGGCGGATACCCAGCAGAGTTTGTACAACCGGATTGTCGCGGACTACACTCGTTCGCTAAAGGTCACTCAAAATCGCTATAACCAAGGCGTCGACACCCGGGTCGATGTTTCCACTGCGGAAACGCAGCTTAAGTCCGCGCAGGCGCAAGCCATCGACCTCAGCCTGACGCGCGCGCAACTCGAGCACGCCATCGCTGTTTTGCTCGGCCAGCCACCCGGCACGTTCACCTTAGCTCCGGCCGATCTCACGCTTTCACCGCCGGCCGCACCCGCGCAGATTCCGTCGCAGCAACTCGAGCACCGGCCCGATATCGCCGCAGCCGAACGCCAGCTTGCAGCGGCGAGCGCGCAAATCGGCGTGGCGAAAGCCGGCTACTTCCCAGTGCTGTCGCTTTCGGGATCCGCCGGCTACCAAAATTCCCGCTATCAAAACCTTTTCAATTCACCCAATGAGATTTGGTCGTTGGGTGCGTCCGCGCTCATGCCGCTGTTCAACGCCGGCAAGGTAAAGGCCGGCGTCGCGCAAGCCCGCGCCGCGTACGACGAAGCCCTCGGCAATTACCGCCAGACCGTTCTCTCGGCGTTTCAGGAAGTTGAAGACAACCTCGCTGCAACTAACTTGCTGGCCAATGAAGCGACGATCCAAAACGAAGCGGTGACCGCCGCGCGCCAGTCCTCCACGATCACACTCAACCAATACAAGGCGGGAACGGTCAGTTATCTCAATGTGGTCGTCGCTCAATCCGCGCAACTCAACGCCGAGCGTGCCGCCGCCGAGATCCTCGGGCGTCGCCTCAACGCGAGCGTGGTCCTCTTCAAAGCCGCCGGCGGCACCTGGAACACATCGGACAACAATGGTAAGCGCTGAGCCAGCGCACATCCTCTCCCCGTCCCAAAGCAGGTAAATGGCGACTTTCACCGCCTCCACTTTGACCTCGAGGAACAGTTTCGCATCTCTCCACTAAAATGCGGTGGACTCGGTTTCAACCGGCGCCTGTATCGAATAGGCCGTCAGACTCCCGAGCAGACAGGCCTCCCCTTGCGTGAGCGCGACCCGGAATTTGATCAGATCACCGCGCTCCTCGTTGCGCAGCTCTTTCTTGATGTCGAGCGAGGTGCGTAGTAAGCGTACAACTCTGACAGGGGGACGGGGGCCGCGAGATTTGCTAGACTCGC
>JBEPTW010000123.1:0-11459 GCA_041691855.1 Verrucomicrobiota bacterium
GACCAGAAGTCCGCGATTTTATCCAAGTGCGCCGGCCAGTCGGTGATGGTGGCCGCGAAGATGGGCGCGATTTCCTTGTGCTGCCTGACGTCGGCGTAGAAATATTTCAGGAGCTCCTGGATTTTGGGCCGCCCTCCAATTCGTTCGAACAGGCTGGCGGAGGTCGGATAAGGATTCATGGGTGATGATTTCGTGCTAAAGAGCAAAGGGCGCGGTTTCCGTCGAAAATCAAATCCTGCCACCCGAATGAATGTAGCGACAGGCGTCCCGCCTGTCGGGTTAGTCTCCGTCAATCCGACCGGCACGGAGTCCTGTCGTTACGCTGATTTCAAATCGAGGAGATTGCTTTGCCGCTGTAGCGACAGGCGTCCCTGCCTGTCGGTTTGTCGATGCTTAATCCCACCGGCCGGAGCCCTGTGGCTACGTGATTCCGAATGCAACGAGACGTTTCCCGTGGTGACAGGCGTCCCGCCTGTCGAGGAGGTCCTCGTGATCCGACAGGCACGGAGGCCCGTTGCTACACGGATGCTCGTTATTCAGCTCACTGTTTTTGCCGCCGGCAAATTCTGCGCCAGCGCGACAAGATGGATCGGCCGCACTGTTTCGATTCCCCGCACCGTCCACCCCGTTTCTTCCAGAGCGGCGCGCATCAACGCGGCGTCGAACACATGATGATGCAAGCAACGATTCTCCTTATTGCGCAACGACCGGGTTCGGAATTCCGCCGCGGACCGGGCTTTCGGATCTCGATCAAGATCGTGCAGCGAAAGTATTTCATCGAGGTGGATGAGATCGTCTTCACCGATCCCGGCGGCTGCGTCCGCCTTGAGGTGATCGATTGTGGTGATCGGGCGGCGATGGTCGAAAGTGCGCGTTAGATTGGGCAGGAGCAGAACAAGATGCCCGCCCGGGCGAACCACACGCCGCCACTCGCGCAACGCCCCGAGTGGGTTGGCCGTGTGCTCAAGGCAATGCGACGAAAGCACGAAATCGTAGGAAGCATCCGCGATGCCGGTCAGATTGCCAGCCTCCCTGATGTACTGTCGTCCGGCGGCTTTGCCCTTCGCAAAATGGAATTCACCGCCATCGCTCAGTCCCCCTTCCCAAGCGGTTTGGGCTGCGAAGTTGACATTATCGAGACAAGCGACTCGGGAATACACTGGCAGGATTTGGCGCGCTGTGAAAACACGGCTTGGTCCGCCGATCTCCAAGCCAATTCGATTTTGCGTGGCGGCTATGATCTCTGGAGCCAGTCCTGCCTTGTCTGGCCATAATCTTTCGCGCATTGTAACAAACAACCAAGGCAGTCCGCCCTTTTGGAGTCGGTCGAGGAATTGTCGAATGAATCTGCCTGTTCGCATATCGGATTAGGGGGAATGACTTATGGGAATAAATTTACCGCTTTTTCTAAATACGAAAAAGCTGATACATAACGCCTATTTGGTTCAGACAAACGGATCGATTCGAAAAATAGCGCGGCGGGACTGTACGTGATGCCGCATGGAGATTGACCGTGTGGAAATCCAAACCACATTGAAGCCCAACTTTTCGATGTCCGACGTCTTTACTCATATTCGTATCCGTCCGGCACGGGGTTGGACCGCATTACGTCTGGGGGAACTTTGGGAGTTTCGCGACGTGATGGTAATGCTTGCGATGCGTGATATTAAGCTACGCTACAAGCAGACGGCACTCGGAGTCATTTGGGTTGTGTTGCAACCATTGGTGGCGGGAACTGTTTTTGCGGTTATTTTTGGTCGTTTTGCAAGGCTTCCCAGTGGGGGACGACCCTATGTTCTATTTGTGTTTGCCGGCCTTTTGGGGTGGAATCTGTTCGCGGGTATTTTGCAACGAGCCGGCAACAGTTTGGTCGTGGAAGCAAAGCTGATAACGAAGGTATATTTCCCGCGTTTGCTGATTCCCTTTGCGGCGGCGGCAGCGGCACTGATGGATTTCTTTTTGTCGCTTGCGGTGATGGTCGCTCTGTTGGTGTGGTACGGTGTGTGGCCCGGGGTCTCGCTGGTACTATTGCCTTTGGTGGTGGCAATCATCTTGGCGTTGGCGATCGGCATCAGTCTGTGGATTTCCGCGCTCAATGTCCGCTACCGCGATTTTATGTATATTCTGCCTTTTCTGGTCCAAGTGTGGATGTATTCTTCTCCGGTCGTCTATGGTCTGGAGCTTGTGCCGGAGAAGTGGCAGAGCCTTTTTGCTCTCAATCCGATGGTCGGAGTGCTGGAGGGATTGCGGATCGCTTTGCTCGGGGGTGGCAGTGTTGGGATTCCCCTGTTGGTTTCCGGTTCTATTGGATTAATCTCTCTGGTCTCGGGTGCATTTTTTTTCCGTCGTGTGGAACGTGGCTTTGCCGATAATCTGTGATGCAATGGATGAGATTGCTATACGCGTTGAGAATTTGGGTAAGAGGTATCGATTGCGTACGTCCACAAGGCAGCCGCGATATCGCACATTGCGCGACGAAATCATGCATTTGCCAAAGCACTTGTGGGCTGCATTTAAGACCAACCCCAAAGAAGAAGAGGAGTTTTGGGCCTTGCGCAACGTGTCGTTCGAGGTGAAGCGGGGCGAAGTACTTGGAGTGATTGGACGCAATGGCGCCGGCAAAAGCACACTTTTAAAAATCCTCAGTCGGATCGTCGACCCAAGCGAAGGAGCGGTGGATATTTTTGGTCGGGTCGGCTCTCTGCTAGAAGTAGGCACCGGCTTTCATCCCGAATTGACGGGACGAGAGAATATTTATCTCAGCGGGGCGATGCTCGGCATGCGCCGACTAGAAGTACGTGCGCGCCTTGATGAGATCGTAGCGTTTGCCGAAGTGGAAAAATTTCTCGATACCCCGTGCAAGCACTACTCGAGCGGTATGTTTCTGCGCCTTGGTTTTGCGGTGGCGGCTCACCTGGAAGCGGCGATTCTGCTTGTCGATGAAGTGTTGGCCGTGGGGGATGTGGAATTTCAGCGGAAATGCCTAAATAAAATGGGCCAAGTGTCACGAGGGGGCCGCACCATCCTACTCGTCAGCCACGATTTAGATGTAATCCGGCGACTTGCATCCTATTGTATTTGGGTCGATGGTGGCATGCTCTGCCAAGCTGGGCCCACCAATCGGGTCGTTGACGCGTATCTCAACGCATCGCTGTGGAGAGACAATCAAGCCAGCGGCAGAGCGTCGTTTCAAAAGGATAATCGAAATATCTGGTTTTCGGGCGCGTGCGTTGACGGAATTGGTGGGAATAAAATTAGCATGGGTGGTACACTCGTGCTTGTTTTCGAAGTGAATGCCAACCCGGCTTTCGCGCGCACTCCTGTTTGTTTTGCGATTGGCTTGCGGACCGAAGATGGCATGGCCGTGAGTCTCGTGGCAGACGTCGACTCTGGGTTTCGCGTCGGGGAAGGCGTGGGAAATTCGATGCAGATCAGTGTTACATTTAAAAAACTGATGCTTTATCCCGGTCGCTATTTTATCCGGCTCTGGGCTGGCTCACCTGATGGAATCGAGACATACGATGACCGTCAGGATTGCTTGATTCTTTTCGTGACGGATGGGGGTCAACTTAGCCAGCGGCGGCTGCTTCGGAGTCAAGGGGTGTGTTTTTTCCAGCCGGACTGGACAATCAAACCACAAAGCAGCAGCTTGGATTGAGGTTCGCCTGTCTTCTTACGGATCGCTATATTTTAACCCCTCTAAACGAACCATACGGCTAACATGATTCCAGATCGACCGACAGCAGATACTGCGGTGCTTACTGCATCGGAGGGCCCGCCGAAAGGATTTCCTTCAAGAATCGCCTTGGATCTCGCCCAGCAATCTGGGGCCGTTACTTTTGTCGAGACGGGCACCTATCGGGGAATCACGACCCGTTGGGCTTCATCACATTTCGAGAAAGTTTATACCATCGAAAGGGCGGATAATCTTTTTAATACTTACAGTGCGAGCCTACGCAGCTTGGGGAATGTCCAACCGTTGTTGGGCGATTCAAGGGTGATGTTGCGTGAGATCATCGGAACTTTGGATGCGACGCCGGCGGTATTTTGGTTGGACGGGCATTGGTCTGGAGGCGAGACCGCGGGTCACGGCGATGAGTGCCCATTAATGGACGAACTCGCACTCATGTCCCGGCGAACAGGCGACATGGTTTTCATCGACGACGCGCGGTTCTTTCTTTCGGCGCCGCCAAAACCACATAATCCCAGCCATTGGCCGACCATAGTGGATGTAATTGAAGTCCTGCGTGCCGGAGGAAACCGTCCATTTGTCCAAGTTGTGGATGACGTAATTATTTCGATTCCCGATATTCCTGTGCTCAAGAAATGCTTGATTGAATACGCACAGGAACGGGCCGATATTTTTTGGTCTAAGTGTGCAGGAATTCCATCAGGTGCAGTGACTGGAGGAGTGTTTTCAAGAATTTTTCACAAAGTCCAGTTGCTGCTACATGCTACCGAAAACAGTACCTAACTTTAATGGCAAACCCTGCCCTTTCGCTATGGTGTTCGCGATCTGCGACAATTCTCTTTGAGCTATTTGACCACTCTGAATTTCCCTTGGCCCGTCATTGATCTTCATGGAGCTTCGATCTCACCTTGAATTTAGCAAAAATGTACCTGCCGGCTGCGACAATGAAACCGGCAGGCATGCTTGGGTGCGCTCTGTGCTGAAAAAAATCCGGCCCGGTTCGCGAATTCTCGATGCCGGAGCTGGCACGCAAAGATATAGGGAATATTGCAGCCATTTAAATTATGTAGCCCAGGATTTTGCGCTATACGACGGGCACGGTGACAAAACTGGTCTTCAGCCCGTGGCGTTCAACTACGGCAAGCTGGATATTGTATCTGATATCACATCTATCCCGGAGCCCGACGAAGCATTTAATGCCGTGCTTTGTACCGAGGTACTTGAACATGTTCCGGCTCCGGATTCGGCATTGCGTGAATTGGTTCGTTTGCTGAAGCCGGGGGGAGACCTGATCCTTACCGCGCCCTTTATCAGTTTTACGCATTTTGCTCCCTATCATTTTTGCACCGGTTTCAGCCGGTACTATTACCGTCATCAATTTGAGATTCATGACATGGAATTAATCGAAATTTCGGCTAACGGAGGCTTTTTCGATTTTGTTGCCCAAGAGCTAAGACGCGTCAATTCGATGGCTAAACGTTATTCAAGTGGTCGATTGACAATCCTTGAGCGTCTTGCATTTCAAATCATTTTGCGTGCACTTACGCGATTTAAGACGACTGATAGGGAATCAGCGGAGTTCGCTTGCTTCGGCTTTCATGTTCATGCCCGTAAACGAATGCATGTGCCGTGAAGACTCTGCGCCGTTTTTTTAATGCATTGCAGTTGACGCCGCAAAACAGCGGTCGAGCGCTGGTGCGGTTGCCAACCTATGTGGCCACCTATTTCAAATTTAAGAAGCTGTTAGGTGTTTCCCAACAATGGCCACTTTACGCAAATTATCCATGCCTGCTTGATCGGACGAACGACGGGGGAGTAGCCAGTGGACATTATTTTCATCAAGACCTTCTTGTTGCACAGCGAATATTCGAACGTAGTCCCAAGGTTCATTTCGATGTCGGTTCTCGGATAGACGGATTTGTCGCGCATGTCGCCACGTTTCGGTCGGTAGTCTATTTCGACATCCGGCGGGTTACTGGCAAAGCGCGCAACATGGTATTTCGCTTGGGCAACTTACTTGAAGCAGAGTCCCTACCGGCTCGTTCCTGTGACTCACTTTCATGTTTGCATGTTATTGAACATGTGGGTCTCGGACGTTACGGTGATCCTTTGCTTCCGGATGGCTGGCGGCTGGCCTTGCGGAGTCTCGCGCAGATGCTGCAGCCGGGTGGGAAACTTTATCTTTCGGTCCCCATTGGAAAGCAGCAGATAAAATTTAACGCGCATCGCATCTTTGCTCCAAGGACCGTTGTCGATGCGGCAAGGGTGTTGGGACTTATATTGGAGCACTTTTCTTGGGTGGATGATCGCGGTGCTTTGCACGATCCTACTTTCGGATCGATTGAGATTCCGGCGGCAGTAGACGATCTTGATGAAGGATGCGGGATTTTCGAGTTCCAACGGGTCGGTGAGGGTGCGGTCGTGAGCTTAGTCGAGTTGAATTCTTCGCAAATGCCGTGATCATCGTGCGTT
The DNA here is from genome assembly GCA_041691855.1 of Verrucomicrobiota bacterium. Taxonomy (GTDB): domain Bacteria; phylum Verrucomicrobiota; class Verrucomicrobiia; order Opitutales; family Opitutaceae; genus Lacunisphaera. Next base: position 6,164 of record JBEPTW010000123.1, read on the forward strand.
TCAAGGGAGGGTGTGGAAATCAACTTTTCCAATATGCGGCAGGTCTTGCTCTCGCGACGCAGCATGGCGTTCCCTTGTTGTTTGACCTGCGCTGGTATGACCGACCCGAACACCAACGAGCAATTGGACGCGCGTTCGAACTCATGCATTTCGCGGTTCACGGACGGGTTGCAAGCCCCGCGGAGTTGAAGCCCTTTTTTTTTGGCGGTGGTGACCTTGTTTTGATCCGAGTGATAAAAAAAATAATGCGGTCCGCCGTGGGTCGTCGCATTTGGATCTGTGATGAGATTGCTTACTCGCCGGCGTTTGAAAAACTGGGGCGTCAGGTGTTGATGGAGGGATATTTTCAGGACATCCGCTATTTTGAAGAGGTACAATCGCAGCTAAAGGAACATTTCAGCCTCAATAATCCTTTGCCGCCTGAAATTATTGCGTATGCGGCGTGGCTCTCAGATCAGGCTTCGGTCTGCATTCAGGTGCGGCGTACCGATTTTGTGTCGAATATCGCGACGTCGGCCAGGCACGGGGTTTGCGACCTTGGATATTTTACGCGAGCTTGGGCAGAAATCCGTAAGCGTATTCCTGACGCCAATGCGTTCGTCTTTGCCGATGATTTAGCGTGGGCGCACGAAGCCTTTCGCGACTGGAAGGGAGCGGTGATTGTGGGTCCTGAATGGAATGGTCCGGCTTTCATGTATAAATTTTTTCTTATGAGATCATGCCGTCACTTCATCATCGCCAATAGCACTTGGGGGTGGTGGGCCGCGTGGCTCGGACACTTTCCGGAAAAGATTGTCGTAATGCCTCAGCAATGGTTTGCGGGCCCCATCGCCAACGATGCGGCTTCCGGCTTGTATTTGCCTGGATGGCTGCGTTGCTAGTCCTTTCTGGGATTTAGAGCCATGCGTTCAAAACCGGAAATCAGCGTCTTGTTCCCAGTGAGAAATGCGGTGAACTTTTTGTCGGAAGCCTTATCGAGCCTGGCGGTGCAAGTGTCCCGCGATTTTGAAGTGGTGGCAGTGAATGATGGCTCCACGGATGGGAGCGGAGAAATGCTGGAGGGTTTCGCCAAAGAGTACCGATGGCTCAAAGTGCTGCATCAAGAAAAGTCGGGCATTGCGATCGCGTTGAATCGCGCTTTTTCCGCGAGCCGGGGCGATTTGATCGCCCGTATGGATGCCGATGACGTCGCCGACCCAAGGCGTTTAGCTATTCAGGCTGAATTCTTCGCGTCGCATCCGACCATAGGGGTATGCGGTTCGTGGGCCAGGGTTTTTGGCGGGGAAGGTGAAGCTGTAATAAGACCGCCAGTCGCAGATGACGCTATCCGATCATGGCTAGTATTTGGCTCCGCTTTTGTGCATCCGGCGGTCATGATGAGACGCGATGTGCTGCTGAGGCTGGAGGGACCCTATCGGACCGGCGTCGAAGATTATGACCTCTGGGTCCGTTTGGCAGAAATGACGCTCATGCACAATATTCCAGTGGTATTACTTAGGTACCGCAGACATCCGTCACAGACCACTCAGAGCGCAAATGAAGCAAGAATTCTGCAAGCAGAGAAGGTGCGGATGGAACTCCTCACTCGGTTAGGCATCAATTATAGCGCAACTGAAAGACGCGTTCACGCCTGTCTTGGATTGGAGACAAGCGAGGGAGAGCGGCCTCTGTTTCGGGACGTTGCTGATTGGTTGGAGCGATTGATTACCGCCATACCGGCCAGCGGTTGGTGCAGCGAATCGGCGCTACGCTTAGCGTGTGCGAACGCTTGGTGGCGCTATATGCAAAAAGGTCACGGTGGTCCTGCTTCGGCATGGATGTTTGGGCGAGCCGCCGTGGCTGGGAGGACGCCGCGAACGCTTTTCCGGATGGCTCGCCTCGCTTTGCGTTGATAACCTATCCTGCTTCGGATTATTTATAAATCACTGCCTTTAGCTTTTTTTTCGATGTCAGCAACCCAACCCAGTATCAGTGTGATCGTGCGAACCTCGGGCCGATCTTTTCTTTTTCTTCGCCGCGCCCTGAATTCAATCGTCGCGCAAACGCTTCCTCCCGCTTTGATTATAGTCGTTAACGACGGGACTAATTTTAGCGGGGTGGAGGTAGAGCTGGGTAAGATTGATTTGCAGGGAATTCCGTTTAAGCACCTGCCACGTGATCCGTCGGTCCATCCGCAACCCAATCGGGCGGTCGCCTTGAACCGGGGGGTTGCCGAAGCTAATACACGCTGGATCTCCTTTCTCGATGACGATGACACTTGGGCGCCGGAATTCCTGAAGCGCATCGCGCCGGTTTTGTCGGAGGGTGAAAGTTCTGTGCGGTTTGGCGGGGTCGTGACCCAAACGCTCGCCGTGTACGAAAGATTGGAATCGGATAAAATTGCCGAAAAATCCCGGAAGCCATTCAATCCCGGTTTGAAGAGTATCGATCTGGCCACATTGGCAGTAGGCAACCGATTTACGATTAATGCCATGGTTTTTCGTCGAGAGGTCTTTGCTTCCGTCGGTCAATATCGTGAAGACCTGCCGGTTTTGGAGGATTGGGAATTTAATGTGCGAGCTGCGGCGCGATTCCATTTCGAGGTAGTTCCGTACCCGTTGGCTTGTTACCATATTCGCCCATCCGCAGATCCCTCGCCCAATTCGTCTGTTGATCAGCATAAAAAAGTGGCCATGCGAATTCGGAACGAGTGGTTACAGGCCGACCTCGCCGCGGGCCGCCTGGGATTTGGTCAACTGGCGCTGTCTGGAGAAATTCGCGGCATGGGAGCGGTCCTGGATTATGCTCAAGGCTGGCGTGATCGAATAGGTCGATGGTTTGGAAGATCACCGCGATGACCTTTGTTTCCGACCGCCGCACCTGTGCATTTTGTCTGCGGCAGGAGTTGATTTAAAATGAACGTGTCGGTTGTTATTCTTAACTGGAACGGACGTGCGCATCTCGACGCCTGTTTCACCGCGCTTGCCGCACAAACATTACGCGGGTTCGAAACGATCATGGTGGACAATGCCTCCAGCGACGGATCGGTTGGCTATATACGTGAGCGTTTTCCTTGGGTGAAGGTGGTTGCACTTGAAGAAAACCGGGGCTTTTCCGGCGGCAACCAAGCTGGCTTGGCGACCGCGAACGGTGAGGGGATCGTGTTGCTCAACAATGACACGGCACCCGAACCTGAATGGCTGGCGGCTCTGGTTCGTTGCTCGCTTGATCAGCCCGCCGTGGGAATGATTGCCTGCCATCTGACCGACTGGGGTGGCGAGAAAACCGATAGTGCAGGGGACGGATGCCGGGTAACCGGACGGGGATTTGGCCGACATCGTGGCCTGCCCGCTGCCACTGCGCCAGCATCAGGGCCGGTTTTTGGGCCTTGCGGCGGTGCAGCCCTTTATCGGCGCGAATTGATTGAAGATGTCGGATTTCTCGACAACGATTTTTTCATGGGGTTTGAGGATACTGACCTTGCTTTTCGGGCGCAATGGCGGGGATGGGATGCTTGGTTTTGCCGCGAAGCCGTCGTTCGTCATCGCATGAGTGCGACGCAGGGCAAGGGGAGCGAGATCAATGTTTACTACGGCGCGCGCAATCACCTGTGGGTATGTGCGAAGAATCTGCCAATGGGGATGATTCTAATTTATTCGCCGCTGATCGCCGTCGAGATTCTGGCGATGTTTTTTTTGGCGATGCGGCACAGGCAGACCTTGGCTTACTTGCGTGGATTGACTGCGGGTTTGCGCGGACTACCGCGGATGTGGCGCAAGCGTCGCTTGATTCAGGCGGGGCGACGACGGACGTCTACTGAGATAGCGCAGCGGTTGAGTTTTCCTGAATTCACGATGGGACGCTTGCTCCGGCGATTGGGCGCGAAAAAATGAATGCCCGATCAAAGCGATCTGAACCCGGCGATTCCAATTCTTCTTCGTGGTGGAGGTGTGCGGTTGTCGTGACGTTTTTTCCGGACGATGAAGTATGTTTACGTTTAGCCGCCATCGTTGCGGAATTTGATCATGTGATCGTGATCGACAACGGGTCTCCCGCGGATGCGCGCGCGCAATTTGCGAATGCGCATTCCGGGCGTGTCGAGGTTTTCACCCAGTCCACTAATGTGGGATTGGCCGCGGCGTTAAACATCGGATTGAAAAGGGCGCTGGCGTTGGGGTTTCGATGGTCGGTTATCTTCGACCAAGATAGCAAACCGATGCCCGGTTTTGCGTCGGCACTTTGGGCGACGCATGAGCGCAATCCGCGGGCGGCGGTTATTGGTTCTCGTATCGTCGAAGCCGATCGGGAGAAATCGAGTTATCGCTGGGTCCGGCGCAATCCACGTTGGCCCGGAGTTTTTCAACGCGTCGCTTGCGACGGTGGCGATCTCTCTGAGGTGACGATGGTGATTTCGTCGGGTTCGCTGATCGAACTGGAGACTTGGAGCCGATTGGGTGGTTTTGATGAAGGATTGTTTATTGATTATGTGGACACGGATTATTGCCTAAAGGTGATTCGCTCCGGCGGTCGCGTCGCCGTCTCGGCGGGCGCAGCGTTACAGCATCACTTGGGCCAGCGCTCGACCGGGCGCTTGCTGGGCAGGGATCTGCGGCCAATGCATCACGCTGCGTTCAGGCACTATTACATGGCGAGAAATCGGGTGCACCTCTGGCGACGCCATGCACTGGCTGTGCCCCATTGGGCGCTGTTCGATTTTTGCTTCGCCGGTTTGAACTGGTTTCGCGTGCTTGCTTTTGAAACGAACAAATGGCGCAAATGGAAAGCCATCCTGATCGGAACGTGGGCGGGGCTGCTGGGCCGGAGCGGACCTTGTCCGGAACGTTTGCGAAAAAAATTCGAGACACCTCCGGCGGTCCGTTAATGAAACTTCCACTCAAACCATCTTGGGTGCGATTGGCGGCTGCCGGGGCAATTGGAATCGCGGTGTGGGCGTTGCGCGTTGCCGTCGTCGGGGATTTGGGCACGGGTATTCCTTACTGGGATCAGTGGGATCGGGAGGGACTGGTGGTTTATGAGCCATGGCTTAGAGGGCATTTAACCTGGCACGCTATCTTCGAACCGCATCTCGATCACCGCATCGTTTGGACTCATCTGTGGAATCTGGGATTGCTCACACTCTGCGGCCAATGGGACCCCATGGTCCAGATGGTTGCGCAGGCATTGTTTCCGGCGCTGGTGGCGGCTGGCTGTGTTTGGGGCTTGTTGGAATTTCGATCCGATGGGCTGTGGCGCACTGTTGACCCAAGCCGCTGGCGCGGCGCAGGTGGGTGGGAGTGGCATGGGGTGAGTCGGATTC
>JBEPTW010000124.1:0-11337 GCA_041691855.1 Verrucomicrobiota bacterium
CATGGGTAAGCCAACTGGATTCATCGAATATCTGCGGGAAACTCCCGTGGACCGCACGCCGGCCGAACGCACGCACGATTGGAAGGAATTCCATCATCACATGGAGGAGAAAAAACTTCGCCAGCAGGGTGCGCGCTGCATGGACTGCGGCGTTCCGTTTTGCCACACGGGCAAACTCATCAGCGGCATGGCGTCGGGCTGCCCGATCAACAACCTGATTCCCGAGTGGAACGACCTCGTGTACCGCGGCCTTTGGAAGGAAGCACTCCACCGCCTGCACAAAACGAATAATTTTCCGGAGTTCACCGGCCGCGTGTGTCCGGCCCCATGCGAGGGTTCCTGCGTGCTCGGCATCAACAACCCGCCGGTCACGATCAAGAACATCGAGGCCGCGATTACGGATCGCGGTTGGGACGAGGGCTGGGTTGTCCCCGAGGCGCCAAAAAACCGCACGGGCAAAAAGGTGGCCGTCATCGGTTCCGGGCCGGCCGGACTTTCCGCCGCCGCCCAACTCAATCTTGCCGGTCACAGCGTCACTGTTTTTGAACGCGCCGATCGTCCGGGCGGGTTGCTGATGTACGGCATCCCGAACATGAAGCTCGACAAGAAGGAGGTCGTCCTTCGCCGCATCAAGCTGATGGAGGAAGAGGGGATCAAATTCATCTGCAACGCCAACGTTGGCGACAACGTCGAGCCGCAGATTTTCCTGAAGGAATATGATGCGACCGTCATCTGCACCGGCGCGACGCAACCACGCGATCTTCCCATCGAAGGTCGCAGCCTCAAGGGAGTGCACTTCGCCATGGAGTTCCTGACTGCGAACACGAAGGCGGTCCTCGGCGCTGGTTCGGACCAGGCGGCAATTCATGCCAAGGGCAAGGACGTCATCGTCATCGGCGGTGGCGACACGGGTACCGATTGCGTCGGTACGTCGATGCGGCATGGCTGCAAGAGCATTACGCAGATTGAAATTCTCCCAAAGCCGCCGATGGAACGCGCTGCGGACAATCCGTGGCCCGAGTGGCCCAAAACCTACAAATTGGATTACGGCCAGGAAGAAGCGGCGGCGAAGTTCGGGGCCGATCCGCGCGTTTATGTGACCACGGTGAAGAAGTTTATCGGCGACGAGCAGGGTAACGTAAAGGAACTCGTCACGGTCGAAATCAAGTGGGGCAAAAATGAAAAGGGCCAGTTCGTGCCGCAGGAAATTCCCGGCACCGAGAAGACGCGTCCCGCGCAACTCGTGTTGCTCGCGATGGGATTCCTCGGGCCTGAACAGGCATTGCTCAAAGAGATTAACGTCGAGACCGATGCCCGTTCCAATATCAAGGCGGAGCACGAAAAATATACGACCAGCATCAAGAGCGTGTTTGCCGCCGGCGACTGCCGCCGCGGACAAAGCCTTGTGGTGTGGGCGATCAACGAAGGCCGCGGGGCCGCACGCGAGTGCGATCGTTACCTGATGGGCGCGACGGATCTTCCCTAATCGCAGATTTGATTTCTCCGGCGCTCCCCGAAAGTGGAGCGCCTTTTTTATTGGTCTCGGGTCCAATCCCAATCGTCCCAAGCTTCTGCACTTTACACCAAGAGCGCAAAGACCGCCAAGTACTGCCTGGGATTTCATTCTGTTCTCTGCGTCCTTTGCTTCCTTGGTGTAAAAGGATTGGGCTGTTGGCATTAGATTCAGGACGACTGGGCGAGTCCTGCGCCATCTTTCCATTTACTCGTTCTTCTCGACGGGCACCAGTCTCACCAATCGGCCCGACTGCATGCCGATTTGTTCGAGCGCGACGTAAATCAGACCGTCGGGTCCGGTTTTGATGTCACGGATGCGACCGAGATTTCGGAAAATTTCCTCCTCGTGAATGATCTTCCGTCCGTCGACTTCAAAGCGAATGAAACGTTGTTGGGCGAGTGATCCCAGAAATAAATTGTTTTTCCAGTGGGCGAAACGATCTCCGGTATAAAAGGCGATCTGGCTCGCAGCGATCGACGGCGTCCAGTGGAGAATCGGTTGCTCCATGCCTTCTTCAGCGGTTTTGTCCGAGACCGCCGAGCCGTCATAATTAATCCCGTAGGTGATCGCCGGCCAGCCGTAGTTTTTGCCTGCTTCGATAAAGTTGAGTTCGTCGCCGCCGCGTGGTCCATGCTCAGTTTCCCACAGCTCCTGGGTTTTCGGGTTGAACGCCAGACCTTGCGGGTTGCGGTGACCGTAGCTCCAGATGGAACCGACCGCGCCAGCTAGCTTCACGAACGGATTGTCCGGCGGCGTTTTCCCGTCGGGAAATACGCGGTGAATCTTTCCGTTTGCGACGTCGAGTTTCTGCGCCTCTTCATCGATTCCCCGGTCGCCAATGCTGAAATACAGATAGCCGCCGTTGAATTCCATGCGGCAACCAAACCCCATGTAACCGTGTTGGTAATTGGCGACTGGAACGGAGAACACGGTTTCAATATCGGCAAAGCGATTGTCGCGGAGTTTGCCCCGCACGATCTTGGTCATCGCGGTGTCTCCCGCGCCCGGATCGCTGAAGGCCATGTAAATCCATCCATTTTCACCGTAATGAGGATCGAGTGCGAGAGACATCAGGCCGCCTTCCCCGGCTTCGATTACCTTCGGCACTCCGGCCAGAGGTTGTTCGACCAATTGACCATGATCGATGATCCTCAGTTGGCCTTTACGCTCGGTGAGCAGGATACGGCCGTCGGGTAGAAAAACAAAAGACCAAGGGATTTGCAGACCCTGATCAACGACCGTCTCGATGCGATAATCCTGCTGCTCGCTGTGCCGAACGGCCTTGGGATCGATCGGCAGGTTTGTCACTGGAGTAACGTGGTTGGCCATTCGTTCGTGCAGGAGCACGACCAGTGATCGAATTTCCCGTGGCTTCAAAGTCTCCCCAAAGGCGGGCATGCCGGTGTCCGCATAACCGTCATGAATGCTGCGAGTGATACTGGCGTCATCCTTGCCGTGTTTGAACTGTCCATCTTGAAGGCGGAGCGCGCGTCCTCCATCGTGACAGTTGACGCATTGTTGCTGAAAAATCTCGCCGGGCTCGCGGGCGATATCTGCCGACCAACCCAAAGTAGTCAGAGCCAAAGCCGAAGCCCCAACCACCACCCGTGCATAGAATAGTTGACGCATATTCGGAGGAACAGACCGATCAGCATCCAACCGGTTCCCATTGGCGAGGCTCCCGTAAAGTTATGACGCACGGAATCTATTTTCGTGGCCTGCACTTGCGATACCCGAATGCGACGGATCGCGGTTATCGGGTTGCAAATCCGAGAGAAAATGTGACGAACTGTCCGCGCTTGCAAAACCCCGGTTGGTTCACGCTGAAAGCGTCGACCCCCGTCGTTCGCTCAAGCCCCTGTGCCTCATATTCTGGTTTTTATTCTAAGCTTTATTGCCACGGTCGTGGTGAGCGCAGTCTTGCTTTGGTGGGGCACCAAACTGATTGCGGGCATCGTCGTGAAAAAGGAGACGGTATTCTGGGTCTCGTTCGTGACCCAGTTTTATCGATGCGTCGCCACGTTATTGCTGCAGTACGCCTTGCCGAACCATCCGCTCATCAGCTTTGTGCTGGTCCTTTGTGGCATGGTTTACGTTCAGGCATTGGTCCTGCGCCTCGCAGTTGGGGTCGGGACTCACGAAATTTCATCGAGTAAATCCCAAGTGGTTTCATTTTTAGCGGTCTTGATCGGTTTCGCCGGAGTTATGCCGATTATTGCCTGGTCCGTAGCGAGATTTAGTGCCTAAGAGCCTGCGGTCAGTGCAACTAATCACGATTTGGTAAGGCTATTTTACCTCATAAAAATGGCTTGGCGCCTCAGTCGATCAGTGCGGCGGCCCTCCAAACGGGAGGAACGGGTCGAGTAAAAAAGGGGGAACCGCTTCCTAATCCACAGTACTGTAAATTTGCCCGAACGAAACGAATAGTGGCGCCTTGGTAGGCGTCGAACATCAACGTAGACCTATTCTATTCCATGAATCTTCCTCTCCACGATTCCGAATCAGGATCCGATTCCTATCCACCGATTGCGCTGCCAATCAATGGGGGGCGGGTTCTTCTCGTCGAGGACGATCCCATTATTCAGAGTTTGATTGCGATGTCTTTGCAGAAGGCTGGCTATCAAGTGAAATGCGCGGGTGACGGGGAAGAGGGATGGGTTTCTCTTTGCGACGAGCATTTTGACCTGTTGATCACCGACAACAACCTGCCGAGCTTGACGGGTTTGGCATTGATCCGGCGCCTTCGCACTGGCGATCAGCAGATTCCCATTCTTCTGATTTCCGGCCAGATTCCGTGGCACGCACCAGGTTTGGAAACATTGCTTTCTCCGGGAATGGCCTTGGAAAAACCTTTCCCCATGGCGCGATTGATCGAGAGCGTACGCAGTTTAATGCACACAGGCTCGGTTCGCGCAGGTTCCCGCTGAGTAGCGCGAACGATGGCGTCTCGGATCCTCTCGCGCTCAACCGGTCAGTTCCGCATCCGCCCATCAATTGGACCGTCATTTACGGGTACGGAAATTGTGTCCTCTTTGGAGTCGCAGCGACCTCGCTGCGGATTTGTTTTCCGAAACCACGACAGGGCCGTCGTTTCTCCCATAACTTTCCGGCACCCAAACCTCGCGTCGCTCAGATCGCAGCGAGAATGTCGTTGAGGGTTTTGCTCGGGCGCAATGCTGCTGAGGCAAGTTTATCGTCCAGTTGATAATACCCGCCAATGTTAGCGGGCTTGCCTTGCACCGCGATGAGCTCGGCAACGATCTGCTTTTCGGCGGCCGCTAGTTTTTCTGCGACGGGTTTGAAGGTCGCCTGCAAATCGTGATCCGCAGTTTGTGCGGCCAAGGCCTGCGCCCAATAGAGTGCGAGGTAGAAATGACTGCCGCGGTTGTCGATGCCGGCGCCCACTTTGCGGGCGGGCGACTTGTCGTTCTCGAGAAACTTGCCATTGGCTGTGTCGAGCGTTTCGGCCAGCACTTTGGCCTTCGCGTGATTTTGCGTGATCCCGAGATGTTCGAGCGAAGCGGCCAGCGCGAAAAATTCACCGAGACTGTCCCAGCGGAGGAAATTCTCCTCCACGAATTGCTGCACGTGTTTCGGCGCAGAACCGCCGGCGCCGGTTTCAAAGAGGCCGCCGCCGTTCATCAACGGAACGATCGAAAGCATCTTGGCGCTCGTGCCTACTTCCAGAATCGGAAAGAGATCGGTGAGATAATCGCGGAGAACATTGCCAGTGACGGAAATCGTGTCCTGTCCGGCCTTGAGACGCTCGAGAGTGAACTTGCAGGCTTCGGCGGGCGGAAGGATGCGGAGGTCGAGGCCCTTGGTATCATGGTTCGCCAAATAGACATTAACCTTCGCGATGATCTCGGCGTCGTGGGCGCGTTTTTCGTCGAGCCAGAAAACTGCGGGCGTGTTGCTCAAACGCGCGCGATTGACTGCGAGTTTCACCCAATCCTGAACCGGAGCGTCCTTGGTCTGGCAGGCGCGCCAGATGTCGCCTTGTTCGACTTTGTGCTCGAGCAAAATTTTGCCGGCAGCATCGACGATGCGAACGGAGCCGGAACCGGGAACCTCAAATGTTTTGTTGTGCGAGCCGTATTCCTCGGCGGCTTGGGCCATGAGCCCTACATTCGGCACTGACCCCATGGTCCTCGGATCGAACGCACCGTGTTTTTTGCAGAAATCAATCGTGGCCTCGTAAATCCCCGCATAGCTGCTGTCGGGAATCACGGCGAGGGTGTCCTGCGCTTTGCCTGCGGCGTTCCACATTTGCCCGGAGGTGCGGATCATCGCCGGCATTGAGGCGTCGACAATCACATCGCTGGGGACGTGCAGATTGGTGATGCCTTTGTCGGAGTTGACCATGGCTAGCGCCGGACCCGTGGCGTAGGCGGCTTTGATATCGGCTTCGATCTCCGCTTTTTTCTCGGGCGGAAGTTTTTCGATTTTCGCGAGCAGGTCGCCGAAACCGTTTTTCAGATCGACGCCGAGCGAGGTGAAAATTTCTCCATGCTTGGCGAATAGATCCTTGAAAAAAACGCGGACGGCGTGGCCGAAAATGATTGGGTCGGATACCTTCATCATCGTCGCTTTCAAGTGCAGCGAGAAGAGAACTCCTTCTGTTTTCGCGCGCGCAATCTGATCCTCGAAGAAAGCGACGAGCGGCCATTTACTCAGGACGGTGGCGTCGATAATTTCTCCGGCGAGCAATGCGGTTTTCTCCTTGAGGATCTTCGTGGCGCCATCGTTGCCGACAAATTCGATCCGGGCGGTCGTGGCTGCGGAAAGCGTGAGGGACTTCTCGTTGGAGAAGAAATCGTGGTGTCCCATGGTGGCGACGTTGGTCTTGGACTCGGCTGACCAAGCGCCCATCGAGTGCGGATGCTTTTTGGCGTAATCCTTGACGGCTTTGGGCGCGCGGCGGTCGGAGTTGCCCTCGCGGAGAATCGGGTTCACGGCGCTGCCTTTGATTTTATCGTAGCGGGCACGGGCGTCTTTCTCGGCGTCGGTCGATGGGCTTTCTGGAAAATTCGGGAGTTTGTAACCATTGGCCTGAAGTTCGGTGATGGCTTCCTTGAGTTGGGGAACGGAAGCACTGATGTTGGGCAGCTTGATGATGTTGGCCTCGGGCTTGAGCGTCAGCGCCCCGAGATCGGCCAAGGCATCCGGGATGCGCTGTTCGGAAGTCAACGCTTCGGGGAAAGCCGAGATGATACGCCCGGCGAGTGAAATGTCGCGGGTTTCGATCGCGATGCCCGAGTGCTTCGTGAATGCTTGGATAATCGGCAGAAGCGAATAAGTCGCAAGGGCCGGGGCTTCGTCGGTTTTGGTGTAGATGATCGTTGGCTTTGCGGGCATATGAAAAAGAGGGTGTGCGAATGAAAAATCGTGAGCGCCACTTAGGGGAGCGGCTGGCTGAAAGGCAATTATAACTGTCGCGTTTCCCTCGTGTGCCACAAGTTACCGTTTGGGGTTCTCGAGCGGCACGCGGTCCTAATCGCAAACGGTGACGTTCGGCGCCCGGGTCCGTCGGAAACGCGAATTCTTGCGCAAGAAAGTTCGCGCTTGGTAGGCGGAATCGTGGGAGGGATTTCCGCCCTTTGCTGACGCGCTTCGCGGTGAATTTTAAGGGGATAGATCGCTTAAGATTGCCGAGCACCGCGTCGATACTTAGCTATCGCATTCCCCTATTTTGCAACCTCAGTTGATTAGCTCGGTGTGTCGCTTGGTCGGGAGTACCAATTCCCGGGCGGTTGGCTGTGCCCTTTTTCTGGTCGGGCTCGCGATGAGTGCGATTCCGATGCGGGCAGCCGTGATGGCAGGAATTCCGAAGGATTTGATCGAAAGCGGTATGCCGGCGTTTGTGGTGTTGGGCCCCGAATCGCTGGGCTCAGCAAAGCGCCTACCGATCTGCGGATCCTCCCCGACGGCAGAGTGCTGGCCGTTTCAAAACAGGAAATTGCCTTTGGTGATGGCGTTCGCTGGCAGACTTTTCAAAGCCGGGATGACAACTCAGGAATCATCCCCGATGGCATTGCCGTGGCGGACGACGGCCAGATTTATACGGGAATCCAGGGAAAGATTGCGCGCGTCGAACTGGGAATGGACGGCCGGTGGAGCTTGGTGCCGGTGGTTGACCTTCCCGCCGAAGCCGGGATGCGCAATACCGTTCTCGCGAAAGTTTCCAGATTTGCGGACGGTTGGTATTGGTACGGCGGAAGCGGCGGGATCGTTTCATGGAAACCCGGCCAGCCGGCCGCGCTCGTCGGCAAAATCGGGACGATCGAGCGAGTTTTCGCGAACGGTAAAAATAAATTCGTCAGCAACACGTCACTGGGTGAGCTCTCCCTGCTCGACGTTAATGGAACGGGCAAATCTGTCCGGATTTCGCCGCCGACAGCTCTCGCGGCGGATTGCGTCACGTGCTCGGCGCCGTTTGGCCCGGGTATCATCCTGACGGGTACAACCGGCGCGGGGCTCCGGCTTTTCGATGGCGTTTCGAGCCGACCGTTCGAGTCCAGCAAACTGCTCGGCCGCGGACACCGGATTAATGATCTCTGCGTTATTAACGATTCTATTTTTGCGGCCGGGGTGGACAATGTGGGTATCGTTTTTTTCGATCGCAACGGGCGCGTCATCCAGGTTCTGGATCGCGGCCAGGATCATCGATTGGCCCGCGTGAAGCTCATTCGTTACGCGCCCAACGGGGTCTTGTGGGCTGTCCTCAATGAAGGCATTGCCCGCGTGGAATTTCCCTCTCCGGTTACGCATTTTGAACCCCTGATTCTGAGCGGAGTCGATCGAGTCAAACCGCTGCGTTTCGAGGGAAAACTCTGGATTCTTTGCGATGGACACTTGCTTCAAGGGACCTACGACGATGCAGGAAGACTGACCGGATTTCAGGATGGTTCGCCACCCGGGTCCGCTACGGCCAACGCCGCAGTGGTCGGCGATTCCTTCTGGGGAACCACGGACTTGGGCGTGTACGCGCTGGACGGCAATGAATGGAAAACGATCACGACCGAAGTGAAAAACGCTCACATCGATTTGGTCCCCCCGCAAAAACAGGGCGTGCTCTATGCCACCAAAGGTGAGATCGGTTGGATTCGGAAAGGTCTTTCGGGATATGAAATCACCAAAGTGGCGGAGCCTGCCTTGGAAGCGGTTCACAGTGGAATGCGGGACGCGCGCGGCATCGTCTGGCTGGAATTGGGCATGAGTCACGCCGGCCGAGTGGACATCACGGGTGAAAAACCGCAGTTGAAAATTTATGGTCACAATTCCGGTCTTGGCACCGGCTGGGTCCGGGCATTCGAATGGAAAGGCGACATCATTTTTTCGGTGGGTGGTCTGCAATATACTTTTGACGAGGCCTCGATTCATTTTGCCGTGACGACAGATTTAAAGAAGGACATATCCGAACTTTCAGTCATTTCGGGTCGTCCACAACTGGACGCTCGGGGTCGACTGTGGTATTCGACAGGTGGCAGTACTTTTTTCATGGAGCATCCGACTGAGGAGCAGCATTCCTCCGTTCGTGTGCCCGTGGGTTACGAGATTGGCGAATTTACCATGGAGGAGGGCGGGGTGGTTTGGATGTGGGCGAAACAGCGCCTCTCGCGCTATGATCCCGCTATGCCCATGCCGCCGGTCATACCACTGAAGGCGTCGATCAACCTGGTTCAATTTTCCGCGAGCAAGCGACATTTCTTTTCCCCGGGCAAAACGCTCCCGCCCATCGATTTTGATGACAATACTTTCGGCATTAATTTTGGCGCGCCTTTGAATCCCTTTGGCTCGCGTGTCACGTTTGAGGTGAAGCTCGAAGGGGCGAGTACGCAATGGTCGTCAACCGGGAGTGTCGCCTCCGCTTCCTATAATGATTTAACGGAGGGGAAATACGTCTTTCACGTCCGCCCGGTTTCGAACTCAGTTGCGGGAGAGGAAGCAGTGTTGTCGTTCACGATTCTGCCGCCGTGGTATCGAACGACGCTCGCGTGGATTTTCTATGGCGCAAGCGCGCTCGGTGCCGTGGCATTTTTCGGCTGGCTTTCCTCCTATCTTGACCGGCGGAAAAAAAGCCGCCTCGAGCAACTGGTCGAAAAGCGGACCGGCGAACTCAATACCACGAATTCCCAATTGAACCAGCAGGTCGGAGAAACGCTGGAGAAGACAAAGGCGCTCGAAGCCAGCGAGGAACGTTTCCGTTCGCTCAACGCTGACCTTGAACGCCGGGTCGCGGAGCGCACCGCTGAACTCGGCAAGGCAAATAGTGCGATGCAACGCGCCAAGGAAGCCGCCGAGGCCGCTGATCACGCGAAGAGCGCTTTCCTGGCCAATATGAGCCATGAACTGCGCACGCCGATGAACGGCGTGGTTGGCATGGGCCATCTGTTATTGGGCACCAAGCTCGACAACGAACAGCATGAATTTGTCGACACTCTCATCCATAGTAGCGAGAGCCTGCTGACGATTCTCAACGACGTGCTCGATTATTCGAAGATCGAGGCGGGCTTGCTCGATCTGGAAGCGATCGACTTTGACATCGAGGAACAATTGGAACGCGCGATGTTTTTGCAGTTGGAGGCCGCCCGCAAAAAGGGCTTGGAACTCGTGCTCGATTTTGCCGAAGAATTGCCCTCGCGCGTACGCGGCGATCCCGTTCGGCTGCGCCAGATCGTGCTGAACCTCGTCAGCAACGCCATTAAATTTTCCTCGAAGGGTGAAGTGTTGATTCGCGTTTGCCCGGCGACCAAACCGGCAAGCGCGGGCCTGCGGTTGCGTTTCGAGGTCAAGGATTCGGGCATTGGCATCGCGCCCGAAGTGCAGCCAAATCTTTTCCAGCGATTCGTCCAGGCGGACAGTTCCACGACGCGAAAATTCGGCGGCACTGGTCTCGGTCTTGCGATTTGCCGGCGACTGGCGGAATTGATGCGCGGCGAAATCGGACTCGTGAGCTCGGTCGACCAAGGTTCCACGTTTTGGTTCGAGGTCGAATTTGGCGTGGCGGAAAGCCCGGCGGAAAACACCGACGCGGCAGGTTCGCTCGAAGGCCGGCGGATTTTGGTCGTGGATGACAACGCCACCAATCGGAAATATTTTCATCATGTACTGAGACGCTGGGGCGCGACTTCGGAAGAAGTTGACGGCGGCATCGCGGCCCTCCGCGAGTTGGCGCGTGCGACTGCGGCGGAAATGCCTTATCAATTGGTTTTGCTGGACCAACAAATGCCGGAAATGGACGGACTCGAACTGGCGTGTCGGATCAACGCCGAACCTTCCTTTGGCCGGCCGATCCTGGCGTTGCTCAGCTCCAGCAGTGAACGGATGTCACCGGCACAACTGACGGCCCACGGATTGGCGGCCGCTGATCGAAAGCCAATTCCCGCCACGCGGCTGCGCTCGCTTATTTTTCGTTTGTTCGGCCTGACCAAATCAACGCCAACAGCGCATCCGATTGGTGGAACCAGACCGCCGATTCCGAAAACCGCCGAAATCTCTTCTCGCTCCGCGCCGCCCAAAGATGTCGCGGCTCAAAACAAGGTGCTCATCGCTGAAGACAATCTGGTTAATCAGAAAGTGGCGGTGAAATTTCTGAAGAATCTCGGTTATAGCGCCGACCTCGTAACGAATGGCAAGGAGGCGATCGAAGCGCTTCATCGTTATCCATACAAACTGGTGTTGATGGACGTGCAAATGCCGGTAATGGACGGACTCGAGGCGACGCAATTAATCCGCAAGGCCCAAGCCGCAGGGGAGCCGGGATTCGCGCGGGAAATTCACATCGTCGCGATGACGGCCAATGCCATGATGGGTGATCG
>JBEPTW010000125.1:0-11239 GCA_041691855.1 Verrucomicrobiota bacterium
TAAACAGACTAATCTGATTTTGTATAGCTATTTATCATCCAGTACACTAGCACGCGCTGAAGGCCGAGGGCACTGGCGCCATTTTTCTGCGTCGTCAGCCACCACATCGCCTGAAACCACACCCGCAACGGCGTGCGGGTATCCTGAAAAATCGTCCCCGCCGTCACCGACGTTTGTCGGCCGCATTGCGCGCATTGCCACAAAATCTCCCGCACGGCCCACGCCTTCTTGCCTGCGCAGTGCGGACAAACGAAGCCCTCGGGCCACCGCAATTTCGTGAGGTAGTTTCGGCACGCCGTCTCCGTCCCAAATCTCGCGTCGAACTCCTGCAAGTCCTTCGGGTAGTCCTCCATCGGCCTCACCACAACCGGTAGTGGCTACCTGAGTCAACCGAATACCCCATTCCAGTTATTCCAAAGCCCCCGATTATCCCGAGTAAGGCGCCTGTGCCGGCAACTAGGGCTATGAAAGACCATAACCAGGCCAGACCGGCTTCCAAAAAACCATGTCTCCCATGTCCGCCTGCGCAAGCTAGCAGCCAGGCTGTGATCGCTGTAGCCATCGCATCGAAAAGAAAGATTCCGCGTACGAAATCAGTAGAAGGAATCATTTGGTGAGCATGCTTTCCCATGCCCTGACTAATCCAGTCGGAAATTCGTCGAGCGACGCGAATATTTTTGCTCTGACTCGACTTGGATTTTCACGGGAAGGACGAGCGAGGACGTTCCAGTCCAGCGCGGACCGTACCGTGCATTCGCAGTCGCGAGCGTCGGTGATTTTGGTGAGGCAAGCAGGAGCGCTCTGTTAGCACCATGCCCGTAAAACTGCGGTTTGACGAATAGGTTTTCGGGAGGGGAGAGTCCCGGCTTGGCGAAGAACGTTGAGTAATTGAAGACCTACAGCGGAAGCCCGCAGGTCGGTCGTTTACCTCGGCAATCGAAACACTGTGCGACTTTCGATCGGCGAAGGACGTTCCACACAGGTTCTTGCCGGTCGCGGTTATTTCGTACGTTGGTTTTCGTAGTCAGTGTGCGCGTCGATAAAATTGAGAATAACCGGTTCATTTGTTGGTGAGGATAGTGCAGGACACCGCTGGGTTTCTACGGTTTCTTGATCGGGGAGGCGAGGCATCGGTATACCGATACTGACAATCCGTGAAAATTCTTTGACCCTCCACGGGGAGCGAACCCTCTGGTTTAGGGTCTTCCTTTTAAGAATTATTCCTTACCATGAAATCCAAACTCTCGTGGTCGTGAATCGAGTATGACCGTAATCGGAATCGGACGACGGCCAATAATTTGCCGCTGGCTTGGCATCGGCTGCGGTCACCGGCGCGGCAGCGGACGAGGCGCGCCAGGTTCACTCCTCCGTCGAGTGGGGTGACGCCCTCAACATGGCTTCTTCATGATCGAGCAACTGCTGCAGCGGCCGATGGATTTCGTCGGCGATTTGTCCGGCGAGCCAAAGACCGCTCACCGCATTTCGCTCCGCGCCGAGAGCGGCGAGACGATAGCGATGTCCCGCGCTGTGTCGACGACGGGCACTCTTGCGCGTTTCGCCCTCGGCAGTCAGGGCCGCCAGACGGTGTTCATATTCCGCGACCACGTGACCGAGTGCGGCGCTGTGATCCGGAGCGGTGGCTTCGCTTTCCATGGACCGAAGCGTTTTAAGACCAGCCTCCACGGCCGCGGTACGCGCGAGCCGTTCCTCTTGCGTATGACTATCGTCCTCGTGCAAACCCAGGCGACTGATCAGCTGCTCCAAGGTGGTGCCTTGGACCAGCAACGTTATCGCAATGACGCCGAATGCCAGAAAGATGACAATATCGCGCCCGGGAAAGGGCGAACCATTCGGCAGCGCGAGGGGAATTGAAAGCGCCGCCGCCAACGTAACGGTTCCTCGCATTCCGGCCCAACCGATCACAACAACGCTGGCCTTTGTTGGCGGAGTTTCACCGAAGCAAAGCCGAGGCACAAGAAATGGCAAATAGCTCCCCGAGAAAACCCAACCCATGCGTGCAACCATCGCGGTCACGGCAACCGCGCCACTGAATCCAAGCAGCTGCGCGATCGAATAGTGATCCCGCACCGCACTCAGCAGCGACGGGAATTGCAGGCCGAGCAGAACGAAGGCGATTCCGTTCAACCAGAATAAAAGAATGCTCCACACGGCGAACGCGCTTTGCCGGGTCTCGACATCCATTTTGACGGGGTCGCGCCACCCCGAGTACAATCCTGCCGCCACGACCGACAATACTCCGGAAACGCCGAGTTTTTCCGCCGCAAGATAGGCCGCAAAGGGTGTCATCAGCGACAGGGTGATTTCGATATGCGGATCGCTCACGTGAAAGCGACGCAGCCAGTCCCGCAGACGCCCGATGCCGTAACCAACGCCGAGCCCGGTGGCAAAGCCGCCAAGCGCCAACAGTAAAAATTCCAGCGTCACGCGGCCTGGCGAAAAACTGCCTGCGACCACGGCGGCGAGAGCGAACTTGAAACCAACCAAACCGGTGGCGTCGTTCATGAGGCTCTCGCCATTTAAAATTGTCGTCAGGCGCGCGGGTACCCGCAGGCGTTCGGTGACAGAGTTGACCGCAACCGCGTCAGTCGGAGAAACGATCGCTCCGAGTGCAAACGCCATCGCGAGTGGAAGTCCGGGCACCAGCCAGTAACTGACGAGGCCGACCGCAACGGTGGTGAAAATGACGAGGCCGATGGCCAGAGTGAGGATACTGCGCTTGGCCCGGACAAACTCGCGCAACGGCATCAACCACCCATCGGAAAAAAGCAGAGGAGGCAGAAAGCAGAGGAAGAAAAATCCCGGATCGAGGGCCAGTCGCGGAAACGACGGAATGAATGCCGCACCTACTCCGCCCAGAAGGTAGGTGATCAGTTGTGGCCAAGGGAGCCGGCGGCCGATCACGCTCAGACCGGCGATCAGCAAAAGAAGAACCAGCGCATTTTCGAAGGCTGCCATGGATGGGTAAGCAGGGAGCAGTTTGCGCGCCGCGAAGACAAGGCCGGACTGAGAAGGATAGCGGACTATTCGCGTTGTTTGGAATCAATGATCAAGGTGACGGGACCGTCGTTGATCAATGAGACCTGCATGTCGGCACCAAATTTCCCCGTGGCGACCGGTCGACCGAGCGCGGTCGAAAGCTGCGCGATGAACTGATTATAGAGCGGCTCGGCGTGCGCAGGACGTGCGGCGCGATTGAAAGACGGTCGGGTTCCTTTCTGCGTGCTGGCGTACAAAGTGAACTGGCTGATCAACAGAATCCCGCCCGAAACATCCCGCACCGAAAGATTCATCTGCCCATCGGCATCCGCAAAAATTAGCAATTTGGTGGTTTTATCCGCCAACCACTGACCGTCCGTTGCGCTGTCCGATTCTTCGATGCCGATAAAAACCAGCAGCCCGCGATCAATCAGCCCAACGATCCGACCGTCAATCGTAACGCTCGCGGAGGTGACTCGCTGAAGAACAACGCGCATAGAAAAGTAGCGCAGGTCTTAGACCTGCGCTACGAATCACAGCATCGCGATGTGCGGCTCGACTTCTGCGTCGTAATTGATGCCGGGCAAACCGAAGCCGAACATCCGCAAAAATTCGCTGCGGTAACCTGCGATGTCGGTCAACTCGGCGAGATTTTCGGTGGTGACTTGCGGCCAGATGGCGGACACCGCGTCTTGGACTTCCGGACGCATTTCCCAGTCATCGATGCGGACGCGGCCTTCGCTGTCGAACTTAGGCGCAACGCCGCTGTAGAGTTGAGTCGAAAAAAGCCGCTGCATTTGTTCGATACAACCCTCCTGCGTGCCTTTCGCTTTCATGACCTTATAGAGAATTGAAATATAAAGCGGCACGACAGGAATGGCCGAACTCGCCTGGCTCACCAGAGCTTTGTTCACCGAAATAAAGGCGCGTCCGCCGCCGTTCGCTTTTAATTGGGCGTCGATGGCGTGGGCGGCGCGTTCCAAATCGATCTTTGCGCGACCAATGGTGCCGTCCTTGTAGATCGGCCACGTGTGCGAAGGCCCGATATAGGAATACGCGATCGCGGTCGCGTTCGGCGCGAGCAGTTTGGCTTCGGACAAGGCGGCCATCCACATTTCCCAATCTTCGCCGCCCATGACTGCGATGGTATCCGCAGTCTCGGCTTCGGTGGCGGGTTCAATCGTGATCATGCTCACGATGCCCTTGTCGGTATCGACGGTCTTGTTGGTATATGGAGCGCCGAGTGGCTTGAGCACCGATTTATGCACGGCGCCCGTTTTCGGATGCGTGCGACGCGGAGAGGCGAGTGAATAGACGACGAGGTCGATCGGACCCATGTCCTTGGCGATCATCGCGAGTGTCTGCTTTTTGATGTCGTCGGAGAAAGCGTCGCCGTTAATATTCCCGGCGTACAAGCCCGCGGCGCGAGCGGCGGCGGTGACGGCGATGGTATTATACCAACCGGGAGTCGCCGGTCTGCCTTCCTCGGAAGGACGCTCAAAGAAAACGCCGAGAGTTGCCGCGCTCGAACCGAATGCGGCGGTAATGCGCGAGGCGAGGCCGAACCCCGTCGAGGCTCCAATGACCAGCACGTTCTTTGGTCCACTTTTAATCGGACCCTTGGATTTGATATAATCGATTTGCTGCTGAATATGCGCAGCACAACCAGTGGGGTGGGCGGTTACGCAGACGAAGCCGCGAACCTTCGGTTTAATTATCATGCAAGGGTCAGTGTCGCGGCCTGACGGCCCGTGACAAGTTTCAACTGCCGGTCATCGAATAGTTGGGAATTCCAGCTTGACGCGGGCGACCGGCGCATTTCCGCGCGCTTACTTGCCGAGCAGGACAATCGTACCCTCAGCCTTCGGAACTCCACCTTTCTTTTCCAAACTGATGGCAAAGGCGGCAGCGTGAGCGACCGGTTCGTCGGGCTTGAACGGAATGGCCACGCGGCCATCGGTGGAAACATGGAAAACTCCCGCGTTGACCGGATCTTTGTAGGCCGGGTCGACCACCCAAATCTGGTAATCCTGAGCATCTCCGATTGGGGGTAGTTTATCCATCGCGAGCAACCCTGACTGTTGTTCCGGATCCCATACGGCGATGACTTGCGCGGCCTTGGTATTGCCGGCGAGCGAGGCGAGGGCGGTGACTTTGAGTCGGGCCAGATCCTCTGATTTGCGCAGTTTATTGCCGAGATCAGTGATCATCTTTTCGGCGAATAAGGAACGCTCGGAAAGTTTGTCCTGCGCCATTTTATAAGCGGTCTCGGCGAGCTGCCGTTCCGTCAGGAGATTGGAATTTTCGGCGCGAAGCGAAAAATTTTGCATCCCCAGCCACGTAGCGGCGAGCGCGAGACCGGCGGCGATGGCCCATGGCACCAATTTAAAGAGGGAAAACGGTACGACCTTTTCTTCTAAGTCTGTTTCCGCAGCGATTGCCATGATCCGACTCTTCAAGCCCGCCGGCGGTTCCATCTGGCGGGCGGAAAGTGCGGCCAACGCCGCCGTCTCGCGCAGGCTGTCGACCAAAGCGCGGAGTTCGCTGCTAGCCGCGACGGCTAACTCGAATTCGTTTCGTTCCGCGCCTTCGAGCAGATCAAAGGCGTATAGTGCGGCGAATTCTTCCTGTTTTTCCGTGATCATAACAGGGCAGGCAGGTTTTCCTTGAGCTTCAATAGTCCACGCCGGATGCGGGCCTTGATCGTGCCGAGGGGCTCGTTTAGTTTTGCAGAGATCTGCAGTTGCGTGAGCCCGCTGAAAAAAGCGAGTTCGATGGCTTTCTGTTGGTCAGGTGCGAGCTGTCCGAGCGCTGAGCGAACGGCCCGTGCCTTCTCCTGCAGCCAGAGCGAAGCACCCGAATCCAAGTCGCCTGAAAGGGGCGCGGGTTGAAGGTCGGGCGCGGACTCGGCGAGAAGTTCGGTTCGGCGTTTTCGCATGCGGACGCGGTCGATGGCGCGATTGCGCGTGAGCGTTGCCGCCCAGCCGAAGACTGAACCTCGGGCGGTGTCGAAAGTTTCCGCCTTCCGCCAGATTTGCAAAAAAACGTCCTGCACCACGTCTTCCGCTTCCGCGCTATCATTCAAGATCCGGTAAGCGAGCGAGTAGAGCGGGCGGGATAGCAAATCATAAAGACTCCCGAGTGCAGCTTTTTCGCCAGCGGCAATCGCCGCCAATAAGCGGGATTGTTCGCGCGCTTGGTCTTCTCCGGCTAAATTTGGCTCGGAACCGGTCATCAGAATACGTCGGAAAGGTTCGTGCCAGCGAGGCGCGATTTGAAGTGAGAGAAACGGATGGGCTGCGGCCAAAAGCATTTCATGTCTATTACGGGTGTGCGCCGGGAAAAGATGCCTACGTTTTTGATTTGCCGATCGTTGGCAAACAACAATGGACGAAGAAGGAAAATCATAGGAGCAGGAGCCCGGAAAGCCCCAGCAGCACAATAATGGTCAAAATGCTCAGAATGAATTTTTCGTTTTTGGTGACGGCGAAGGGCATATCAAAGGCCAAGCTTTGCTAGGGTGGAGACAATGCTTCCAAGAAGTGGTTCGTTGGCAATTCCCGACCAAGGTTGATTGCTCGAAATCCGAATGAAACATTGGTCGCCTTGGTGGCGAAACCCGTATTTCCACGCGAGCTCAAGTAGGACCGGCACGGAGTAAGGGTCGCGATAGTTGATGGGGCGACCATCATAGACGTGCCAAAACCAGACATTCTGTGCGACGCCGCCATTCTGAAACAAACGATGCTCCGCCGGATAAAGTTGAACTCCCGAAACGCTCACTGTTTCCCGTGAATCGGTGACCGGTTTTGCCACCCAGCCGGAGCCGGGCCAACAGGCGTCGGGAGTGTGCGAGGCGACCCGGCTGACGGTTGTTTGTCCAGCTGGCCAATAGGCAATATAGAGGGTGAATTGAACCAGCCGCCCGTCGGCCTTGCGACGGAGATAAGTCCTTTCAATCAAGTGAGTGGTCTCAAGCACCGATGAAAACTGGTAGAGATCCTTGGCGGTTGTTACTTCCCAGCCGTCGGCCTCGACGGGCAAAAGGGAGGCCAAGTCAGGAATCGGTTTCGGTGCGTTGTTTCCCCGCCGAGCTTCGGTAAAATAGAACGCGCCCAACGCCAGGGTCGCGCAAATGGTCACCCAGAAAAACCGCATCGATCCGTAAGGGCGGCGCGAGCGATCAGCCGGCGGAGCACCGTCTGCCGGGAAAGGACTATCCCGGGCACTCAAGCCGATTGCCATCCAAGCCAACAGCGCCGACGTGAGGGTCAGGATCGCGTAGCCCGTGACATCATGCCATGCGCCGGTGATGTCTTTCCCGGAATTTGCCAGCAAGGTCAACAAGAGCGAGCGGAGGAAATTCATCGCCAGCGCCAGCAACGGTGCCGTGACGATGAGGATGGCGCGGCTTCGCGGCTTCGGCACGAGCCACGCCGCAAAAAAGAATCCGGCATAGAGACAGGAAAGCAGACTGCGAATGCCGCTGCATGCTTCCTCGACCCCGACGGTCGTTCTGGCGAGTTCGATCACGTTGCCATGCTGCTGCGCAGGAATCCCGAGCAAATGCAGGGTGTGAAATACCGCTCCGGTCACGCCATTTTGGAGCGTCAATGTAATCCGGGCATACGTGCCGTTCGGCAACGGCGCGACGAGCAGCCAAAGAAAGATCGCGGTAAAACTGATCCAGTTAAAAGGCAGCAGACGCACGGACTCGTCGGCCAGAATCAACCAACCCGCCAGCAGAAAACTGCACAGTGACGCACCCAACACGAAGAGAACCAGCGCATGATTCCACGCGACCGACGCGGCGAGCAGTCCCGCGAGCGCGAAGAGCATGAAGCCCGCGAGCACGAACGCCGCAGTGGCGACCCGACACCAGCGGCTTTCCGGCAACCAGCGTTGCGTGCCATTCCGTCGTGATTCCGCGAGCAACAAAATAAAAATTACCGGTGCGAAAAAACCATGGGAGAGATCCGGATTTTGTGCCCACTCGGGCCAGAGTCGTGCGCAGTAGGCGATCGTGAAAACCAGCAGAATCGCGATCAGCGCCTTGATGCGCGGTGCGACGGCCGATGAGGAGCACGCAACGGATGAAACGACCGGGGAATGGCTCATGGCTGGCGGGAACGCACTGGGACTGCGCGTGAGTGGAAAATGATTCCTGCACGATGCAAATCTCGATGGTGGCGATGCCGTCCAATCACCGCTTCAAGCTACGGCCGCGTGGACCCGCTGCAAGACGCAAGAGAACCGGACGCCACGGGGTGCGAAAGTTATCGGGATCGGAATTTTTTGACGCAGACTGCGGGATGTGCCATCGGTATGCTCATTCGACCATGAAAATCATCGCGCAATTATTATCGGCCGCTGCGATCGCGCTGGCCTTGGGTACGAGTTTAACGGCCGCGCCGGCGGAGGTCGGCCAGGTCGCGCCAAATTTTACGCTGACGGATTTGAATGGTGCCTCGCATTCGCTCGCAGATTACAAGGGAAAAACCGTCGTCTTGGAATGGGTTAACCCGGAGTGTCCATTCGAGCAGAAGCATTACGACCACAGTGGAAATATCCCGAAGATTCAAAAGAATGCGACGGCCGACGGCGTGATTTGGCTATCGATCAATTCTGCCGCTCCGGGCAAGGACGGCGATTACGATCCGGTGGCGGTGAAAGCCTGGCAGGAGCGCGTGCATTCAAATGCGACCGACTATTTCCGGGATCAGGATGGCAAGGTAGGCCGACTCTACGATGCCCGGACAACGCCCAATTTGTTTATCATCGATCCCAAAGGAGTGCTGGTTTACGCAGGCGGCATCGACAGCATCCGCTCGACGCGGGTGGAAGATATTTCCAAAGCGACTAACTATGTGACCGCCGCGTTAACTGATTTAAAAGAGGGAAAGCCGATTCAACACCCGACCTCACGCTCTTACGGCTGTCCGGTAAAATACTGACTTTGTGCGGTGAGTGCCCACACCCGCCAAGCAAGCACTGCGGCGGGAGTAAGTGGATCGGCCGCGTCTTGCTGGCTACATTGTGATCGTGAACAGTTCCGGATGGAGCGTGCCCTCGGCCACGCGCGTCGTTGGGCCGCTCATTTTAACGGAAAAGTCCGGGGCGATTTCGATGCGAATCTCTCCGCCAGGCATGTGTACCGTCAACTTGGCGTCAACGAGGCCGAGCTTGTGGGCGACCGCTGCGGAAGCGCTCGAACTGCTGCCGGACGCGAGCGTGTATCCAGCGCCGCGTTCCCAGATCTCGATCTGAATATTCTGGCGATCGAGCACCTTGAGGAATTGAACGTTGATGCGATTGGGGAAATTGCAGTGCGTCTCGATGTCGGGGCCGTACTTTCTTGCGAGGTGTTCGCTGATTTCAGTCAGCACGATGACGCAATGCGGATTGCCAATACCAGCGGCGCAAAACGTGAACTCGCGGTCTTGGATTGTGAATTTTTCGTTGAGCACATTTCTCACCGCGCCCGCCACGGGAATCTGGTCGCTTTGAAAAGTCACCCGGCCCATTTCCACGGTGATCAGTTGTCCACCGTTCATCACCGTCGATTCCACCACGCCGCCGGGTGTTTCGATCATGAACGGTTCATCGCCGGTCAGTTTTTGGTCGTGGAGATAACGTGAAAAAATGCGCAGGCCGTTGCCGGATTTTTCTGCCTCTGAACCGTCGGGATTAAAAATACGCAGGGCAAAACGGGCGCGAGTGGAGGGCAGTGGGCCCCACAAAATACCATCTGAGCCGACACCGAAATTGCGGTGGCAGATCACGCGAATCTGCTCACGCGTCGGCGTCGTCCAGCCGGGAAAATCCGCTGGATTCATCACGAGGTAGTCGTTGCCGAGTGCGTGGTACTTATGGAAGCGCATGGAAAGACGCGTGGAATCCTCGAGCTGCGCGGACCCTTGACCGCGGTGCGAGGAGAATCAACTGGTCGTGTCTGCCGCCGCTGGGACGGTCGGCGGATTTTTTCCGTATCCGAGCAAATGCCGCACTTTGACGAATTCCGCGACTTTGGCCGGGACCAGCCGTTCCCACGTATCGTCCCCGTCCTTGATTCGCTGGAGCACGTCGCGGGAAAAAATATTCAGGTAGTCCGGGTTGCTGCCGACGATGCAGTCGAGGTTGTGATTCTCGAGCAAATGCGCGTAGAGGTTGCGCAGGCGATCCGTGACCTGGAGGTTTCGCGCCGTGATCATCACGGCCGAGGAAAATGCGTGGCCGGAATTGTGGACGGCCACGGGCTGCCCATTCGCGAGGTAGCGATCGTAGGCGTCCTGGCGCATCGGATAAACGTAGAGCTTCACCGCATGGCGGAACATCCGCCCCATCGATTCGAGAATTCCGCCTTCCAGATTGTCGTAATACTTTTCGTTGAAAATCTCGAGCAGCGTGTTGATGCCCATCGCCACCCCGATCATTTCCTTCGTGTAGCGGCGGAAATAGGAAACGAGGCGATAGAATTCCGAGTAGTTTGAAATCAGCGTCGTGAACCCGATGTGACCGAGCATGTCGACTCGCGCGAGAAAATCGTCAGCGTCGAGATCACCGGACGCGAGCAGGTTGTTCATCGTGATTTCCATGAGCACCATCATGTCTTTGCCCTTCACGGTGGGCTCCTGCATGAACTGGGCGGTCGCGCAATTGAGCATGTCCACGTTGACATGTGTCACCGGACGGAAACTGCCGCGTTCGACCAGCACCGCCTTGTGATAGAGTACTTCCGACGGTTGGAGAACTTCGCCGTTGGGCGCGAACATCACCGCGTTGGTCAAGCCGTACTGCACCAGTCGCAGCGAGAGCAGGCGGTTATCGAGTTTTTCGAAAACAGGTCCGCTCACTTTCACCATGTCGACTTCCACCCGGTCGGCTCCGATGTTGTCCACGAGAGATTGGATCAACTGATGCGGATCGCCGGTATGGTTGAAGGCGCTGTAAATGAGATTAACCCCGACCGTACCGATCGCCTGTTGCTGCAGGACGTTTTCCTTATCCCACATGCGCACGTGGATGATGATATCGTTCGGTTCCTCGAGTGGATTTTGCTGAAAGCGGATGCCGAGCCAGCCGTGTCCTTCGGTAGTGCCCTTGAATGATTTGGCCGCAACCGTGTCGGCGAAAACAAAGAACTTCGTGCGGTCGCCGCGCTTTTCCGAAAGACGCTCTTTCAACAAGTGATACTCGTGGTCGAGCATCGTTTCGAGGCGCTCGCGCGATACATAGCGCGGGG
>JBEPTW010000126.1:0-11213 GCA_041691855.1 Verrucomicrobiota bacterium
GAATAAACACCGCGACCAGCGAGAGCGTCATCGACATGATCGTGAAACCGATCTCGCGCGAACCCTTGAAAGCCGCATCGCGCACCGACATACCCGCCTCGATGTGACGGACGATATTCTCCAACATGACAATGGCGTCATCGACCACGAAACCGACGGAAAGCGTGAGCGCGAGCAGCGAAAGATTGTCGAGGGTGTACCCGAAAAAATACATCGCAATGAACGTGCCAAGCAGCGCCATCGGAATCGCGACGGCAGGAATCACGGTCGCGCGCAGCGAGCGCAGGAACATAAAAATCACCAACACGACCAGACTGATCGCGAGCACCAGCGTGAATTGCACATCGTTCACCGATTCCCGCACGGTAACGGACCGGTCGAACAACACCTCCAAGTTAACCGAGGCGGGAAGTTGCGAGCGAAACGAAGGCAGGATGTCGCGCACGCGCTGCACGACCTCGACGGTGTTCGTTCCCGGTTGTCGTTGCACCGCGAGCACGACGGCGCGGGCTCCGTGACCACCGGAGTAATACCAGCTGGCGACGCGATTGGACTCCACGCTGTTGATCACTCGGGCCAGCTCGCCGAGCCGCACCGGTGCGCCGTTGCGGTAGGCCACCACTATATCGGAAAACGCCGACGTCCCGGCGAGCTGTCCGGTCGCGACGACCGTCATCGCTTGATGATTGCCGTCGAGCACGCCAGTCGGAAGGTTCACGTTATGCGCGGAGAGCGCGGTTTGGACTTCGTTGAGGGTGATGCCACGACTGGCCAGGGCGCGCGGATCGAGTTGCACCCGCAGCGCATATTTTTGCGAACCGTGAACCTGCACTTGAGCCACTCCGTTGATGGTCGAAATGCGCTGCGCCAAAATCGCCTCCGCGTATTCGTCCACCACCGAGAGCGGCAAGGTCGGTGAACTCAGCGCCAGATAAATGATGGGCGAGTCGGCGGGGTTGGTCTTGCGATAGGAAGGCGGTGCCGGCATGTCGCTCGGCAAGCGCCGTTGCACCGCGGCAATGGCCGCCTGCACGTCCTGCGCCGCCGCGTCGATGTTGCGCTCCAGCGCAAACTGCAGAGTGATCGCCGTGGTCCCGATGCTGCTGCTCGACACCATCGAGTCGATGCCGGCAATCGTGGAAAGCTGTTGTTCGAGCGGAGTCGCAACCGCCGAGGCCATCGTCTCGGGCGTAGCGCCGGGCAAGGCCGCATTGATGACGATGGTGGGAAAATCGACGTTGGGCAGATCGCTGACGGGCAGCAGCCGGTACGCCATCACGCCAAAGACGCAGAGCGCCGCCGTCATGAGCGTCGTCATCACCGGACGACGAATGCAGAGTTCGGGTAAATTCATGGCGAAGAAAAATTATTTTTTAACCGCCGGGTTTACCTGATCCAGCGTTTTGGCTTCCACTTTCACTCCCGGAAGGAGCCGAAGCTGTCCGTCGGTGACCACCGTTTCGCCCGCTTTCACGCCGGAGGAAAGCAGCGTGATGTCGTCCACCGTTCGTAGCACCACAACGGTGCGCAACTCCACAGTGTGGTCCGGCTTCACCACGTAAATCTGGGCGGTATCCTGACCGGTTTGAACCGCCGAGGTGGGCACGACAATGGCACCGTGATCCACGCCCATCTCGGTATAGACCTGCACAAATTGTCCCGGCCAGAGCGCGTGAGTGGTGTTCTCATAAATCGCCTTCAACACGATGGTGCCTGTGGTGGGATCGACGCTGTTGTCCATAAAGGAGAGGCGTCCATCGGTGAGATTAAGATTTGCCGCGCGATCGACGACGGTAACGCGGATTTTGGACGCGGCGAGTGCGGCACGGATTTGCGAAAGACCGTCCTCGGGCACCGAATAGGCGACGGCGATGGGAGTGAGCTGATTGAGATTCACGATGGTGAAACTGTTGTCGTTCGCCTTCACGAGTGCACCTTCGTGAAGCTGCAATTGCCCGGTGCGGCCGGCGATGGGCGCCTTGATTTCGGTGTAGCCCAGTTGAAGTTCTGCATTCGCAAGAGCCGCGTCTTTCGATTGCACATCGGCCTTGGTGGTTTCCGCTTTCGTCTGGTATTGCGCGTAGGCTTCCTTGGAAATCGCGGACTGCTGGTCGAGATGGGAATAACGTTCGGCATCCACGGTCGCCTGTTTGGCCTCCGCCCGCGCTGTCGCCAAAGCGGCGCGGGCCTGCTGCACCGCGTTTTCAAAGGGACGGCGATCAAGCGTCACGAGCGGATCACCCGCCTTCACTTCCTGGCCCTCTTGAAAATGAACCTCAGCGATGATGCCGTCCACCTGCGACTTCACGCTCACGCTGCGCAGCGCTTGCACACTGCCGATCGAATCGATCTGACGCGGCACATCCTGCTGCACGGCCACTGCGACTTGCACGGGGACAGCTGAAGCGGCGGCAGCAACCGGGGCGGCTGAAGGGTGATCGCAGCCCGTCAACAAACCGAGCAACGCGAGCGCGGGAATAAATGAAATTAAAAACGAACGACGTGGATTCATGAAAAAATTAGCGAGAAAGGTCAGTCAATCGGAGGAGATTTTTCTTAATGACGGTCAATTCCGTCAAAAGTATCTGGCGATTTTGCACGGAAACTCCCTCGAGATAGTCGTCCCGCAGGCGATCCGCCCGCAGATCCAATTCCCGGATGGTTCCCCGCGCCCGCGCGGTTAGTTTCAGACGGTAGGCCCGGCCGTCGTTTGCGCGATCATCACGCGCGATCCATCCGGCTTTCTCCAAGCGTTCCGCCTGGCGGCTGATCGTGATTTTTTCGAGCTGCAAAATTTCGGCGAGTTCGCTCTGCGTGCAACCCGGCTGGCGCGCCAGATAATAAAGGAAGAGCCACTGCGCGCGGGTCAGACCAAGGTCGCGGACCCGCCGGTCAAATTCACGCCGCGCGAGCCGGCTGATGTCGGCAAAAAGGAAGCCAAAGTTGCGTTCGATGCGAGGGCGGGCAGCGGGCATGAAGGGCAAATTGGTAAGCTAGCTTACCAATTATGCAAGAGCGCCCGCGACGCGCGAAGCATTTGGATTGGCGCACCCGACTTTCGCCGGTACAACAATTCCGCCATGCCCTTCGTCCTCGCCCTCGATCAAGGCACCACTTCCTCCCGCGCGATCATCTTTGACCGCCGCGGCCGGGCGCTCGCAAGTTCGCAGCAGGAATTTGCGCAACATTATCCGCGACCGGGCTGGGTTGAGCACAAAGCGGCCGATCTTTGGACCAGCACGCGTCGCACCGCGCTCGGCGCATTGGCCGAGGCCAACCTCACCGGAAAAAACATTTGCGCGCTCGGCATCACCAATCAGCGCGAAACCACTCTGCTCTGGGAACGCGCCACCGGCCGGCCACTGCACCCGGCGATTGTCTGGCAGGATCGTCGTACGGCGGAGTTTTGCGCGCGGCTGAAACAACAGGGCCTTGAGCCGCTTTTCACTGCAAAAACGGGACTGGTCCTCGATCCCTATTTTTCCGGCACCAAACTGCGCTGGCTGTTGGACAATATTCCCGGCGCGCGGCGCCGCGCGGAGAAAGGCGAGCTCGCGTTCGGCACCGTAGACAGCTGGCTCCTTTGGCAACTCACGGAAGGGCGCGTTCACGCCACCGACGTTTCAAATGCCTCGCGCACGTTGCTGCTCAACCTGCACAGTGGCGAGTGGGACGAGGAACTGCTAAAAATCCTGCGCATCCCGCGCGAGGTCTTGCCGGCGGTGCGCCCGAGCAGCGGGGTTTTCGGGGAAGTGTCGGCGTTGCGCGCGCTGCGCGGCGTTCCGATCAGCGGCATCGCCGGCGACCAACAAGCGGCGCTTTTTGGTCAGGCGTGCTGGTCGCCTGGCATGGCGAAAAACACGTATGGCACCGGCTGCTTTTTATTGATGCACACGGGCGACAAACCGGTCGTCTCGAAAAACAAACTGCTTTCGACGATCGCTTGGAAAATCGACGGCCGGCTGGAGTACGCGTTGGAAGGCGGCGTTTTTATCGGCGGCGCGGTCGTGCAATGGCTGCGCGACGGACTTGGACTCATCGCGCAAAGCGTGGAGGTCGAAAAACTCGCGGCCAAGGTATCTGACAACGGCGGCGTTTATCTCGTGCCGGCCTTCGCAGGATTGGGCGCGCCGCATTGGGACGCGAACGCGCGCGGCGTGATCGTCGGACTGACCCGTGGGAGCAACGCCGGGCATTTGGCGCGGGCGGCGTTGGAAAGCATCGCCTATCAAAGTGCAGATCTGCTGCGGGCAATGGAAGCGGACTGCAAACGGAAGTTGCGCGAACTGCGCGTCGATGGCGGCGCGGTCGTGAACAATGCGCTCATGCAATTTCAAGCCGATCTCCTGCGCGTGCCCGTGGTGCGTCCGCGCACCACCGAGACGACCGCCCTCGGCGCCGCCTACCTCGCAGGACTAGCCGTTGGTTTCTGGAAAAATCGCGCCCAAATCGCACGATTGTGGTCGGCGGAGCGCACCTTCCGCGCCGAAAAGCCGGTCGCCCAGTCCAGACGCTTGCTCGGCGAATGGCATCAGGCGGTTCATCGAGCCAAATCCCCAGACGCGACCTCACCGTAGGATTTGACGAGGAGACGTCATGACGAAGGGCTAAAACATACGAGGGGAAGACCTCATCATGATTGGATTTTTGCGTGATGGGTACGAGGCGGGCTTGCAGCCGGGCATTTAGACCGGCAAGTGTATCGGCCACACAACAATGTCCGCCGCATGAAAAATTTCCGTTCATTAGCCGCTCTCTTGATTGCCGTCGCCGTCGTCACGCTCGCTCCCGCCCAGCAAAGCGACGAAATCACCGCCCTTCGCGGCAAGGCCGAGAAAGGAAATGGTCTGGCCCAATACAATTTGGGCCTCGCTTATGCCGAGGGGCGCGGAGTCGCCACTGACAAAATTGAGGCCTACGTCTGGCTCTCCCTCGCCCGCGAAAACGGCACCCGCGGCCACACGCTGGACAATCTGATCGCCTCGATGGGAAAAGATTCACTGGCCACCGCCCGGCAAAAGTTGGCCGATCAGAAGGCGCTTATTTCGGGCAACATCCCGGTCGTGACCACGACGAAATCCGAACCGGAAGTCGTCACGACGGTGAAAACCACCGGAGCGATCTATCTCAGCCCCGACGCGGTTGCGGTCGGCAAGGATACGACGGATATTTCCACACTCACCACCGACAAGAGACAGTTGAGCGAAGAGTTAGCCAAGGCCTGGAAGGAAATCGAAGGATTAACCACCGCACTTAAAAAAGCCAAAATCGAAGCGAAGACCGCCAAGACTTCAGCAACGTCCGCGGCCGATCAGGAAAATGCTGCAAAATTCAGCCGCGAACTTGAAGCGAGCCTGAATCATTTGAACGACGAGAAAGCCCTGTTGGAACAAAATCTTTCCGCAGCGCAGATACAGCTCGCAAGCGCCAAGGCGGATCTCGTGGTCCAGACCGAAAAGAACGAAAAGTTGGCCGCTGTCGCCGCCGCAAGCCTGACGCCGTCGGCGGAGATGGCGGCGATGAGAAGCAAGCTCGGCGATTCCCAGATTCAGATAACCGCGCTCACCACCGATCTGGCCTCCGTGCGTGCATCGGAAACAAACCTGCACGATAGCATCGCCCAGCTCGAAAAGGAAAAGGCCCAGCTCGCAAGTAAACCCGATCTTTCCGGTAAAGTCTCCGCTCTCGAAGCGCAGCTGGCCCGCGCGACTCAAAACATTGAATCCGCCACCCACGCAGGAGAAGCCGCCAGCAAGCAAGGCACCGCCGACGCAAGTGCGGCCGCCGCCGAAATACAGCGTTTGCAAACCGCGCTCGCCGCCAAACCCGACGCACCCACCTACCCTGACCTTTCCGACAAAGTCCGCGAACTCGAAGCAATCCTCGCTGATTCGACCCAGAAACTGGACGCCGCCAGCACTGCGCAATCGGAGTTACAGCAAAAATTGACCGCAGCCAACGCCATCGCAAAGAGCGCCATCAAATCATCGTCGGAGATCGCGCAGTTACAACGTGAACGCGACGAGTTGAACAACCGTACCACCAATCTCGCCGCCGAAAATGCGCAGCTGCGGGCCGACGGCGAGCATACGCAAAAGCTTTTGGCGGATTCCGGAAAACAACTCCAAGATTCGGCCGCGACCGCCAAGCAGGTCAAGGCCCTCGAAGAACAAACGACCGAGTTGAAGTCCTCGCTGGAAACGGCGACGGGCCAAGTGGCGTCGCTCCAGCAATCGCTCTCCGCGAAAAGTGCCGCGCCCGCCTACCCCGATCTTTCCGGCAAAGTGCGCGAACTTGAAATCAAGTTAACCGCGGTAAATCAACAAGCGGACGCCGCCGTGCAAACGGCCGTGAACGCCAGCAAGCAAAACACGGTCGACCTCAACACCGCCTCCGCAAAAATCTCGCAACTGGAAGCGCAACTTGCGGCTAAAAACAACGCACCCGTTCCGCCCGATCTTTCCAGACGCGTGCAGGAATTGGAAAAGCAATTGGCCGACGCTTCCACCGAAAACGAACGCGCCAAGCAGGATGTGATCGCTTTGGGCAACGCGCGCGACGAAGCGTTGAAGAATCGCGGCCCAGCCTATCCCAACCTGGCCGGACGCGTCGTCGAACTCCAAACCGCCCTCGCCGACACCAAGCGCAATCTATCCGATGCGCAAACCGCGTTGCAAGCCGCCCAGCAAGCACGGGAAACCGCAGCCGCTCCGGTCGCACCGATTACGCCGGCCGCGTCGCTTGAGGCCGCTCAACCGAGCGCCGAAACAAGCGATGTGCAAAAGCAGCTCGCTGAAACGGAAAGCAAGCTCACCACGGCATTGCGCGGTTACGCGCTCCTGCAAGCCGACCGGGACGCCCAAGTCGAAAAAGCCGCCAAGGACGCGGACGCGGTTACGAACGAACGCAACACGCTCACGACGCAGGTCGCAACGCTCAGCGAAGAAGTGGAAAAGCTGAAGGCTCAGGGCTCGACCGACGTCGCCGCCGCGAAAGCTGACGCCTCCCAAGTCAGCGAATCGCTCGGCGCGCTTCAACGCTCGACCGCCAAAAACACGAACGAACTCGCCGCCGCGCGCGCCCTTATCCAGCAGTTGCAAGGCACCAACACCGTTCTCGCCAACGAAAATTACCTACTGAAGACGAAGCTCAGCCCCGGCCCGATGGCGGTCCCGACCACCAGCAGTGGCGCACCAGTTTCTGTAGCAGCGAACGCAACCCACACGCATGTCGTGGTCGCGGGCGACACTCTTTTTCGCATCAGCCATCGTTATTATGGCACGACCAATCGCTGGCAGGAAATCTACAAGGCCAACTCAGCAAAACTCGGCACAAACGGAGTCCTGAAAATCGGCATGGAACTGACCATTCCATCAACGGCAGAAAAATCGAAATGAACCATCTGATTTAAGGCCCGGAAAAGCACGCAATGGAATGAGGTTTCGTTTCGCTTTTGCCGACCAGCTGTGATCCCGATTGGAGCATGGCAGCACATTCAATCGCATTCATCGGCACCGGGGTCATGGGCAGCAGCATGGCCGCGCATCTGCTCAAAGGCGGGAACAAGCTTCATGTGTTCAACCGCACCAAGACGAAAGCGCAGCCATTGCTCGCCGCCGGCGCGCAATGGCACACTACCGCCGGTGCGGCCGCGGCGGAATCCGACTTTGTAATTACGATCGTGGGTTTTCCAACGGACGTCGAAGAAACCTATTTTGGAAACGACGGGGTCCTGGCCCACGCCCGCAAAGGTTCGGTGTTAATCGACATGACAACTTCGAGCCCGCTGCTGGCGCATCGCATCGCCCTTGCCGCGGCGCAACGAGGGTTGAGTTCGCTCGACGCACCCGTGTCCGGGGGTGATACCGGCGCAAAGGAAGGCCGGCTTGTGATCATGGTCGGCGGAGATGCCGCAGCGTTTGAACGCGCCCGACCGTTGTTTGAACTCATGGGAAAAAACATCGTGCTGCAAGGCGGACCGGGCGCGGGCCAGCATTGCAAGATGGCCAACCAAATCTCGATCGCCTCGATCATGATGTCGTGGTGCGAAGCCCTGACCTACGCCCAAAAAGCGGGGCTCGATCCTCGGCGGGTGATTGAAAGCATTGGCGGCGGGGCGGCCGCCAGCTGGTCGCTCAATCATCTGGCGCCGCGCGCGCTCAGTGGAGATTTTGCGCCGGGCTTTTACGTTAAGCATTTCATCAAGGACATGCGAATCGCCCTCGAATCCGCCGAAGCGATGAAGCTTAAACTGCCGGGACTTGAGCTGGCAAAAAAGCTCTACGACGAAGTCGCCCGGCACGGTTGGGAAGACTGCGGAACGCAAATCCTGTTGCAGTGGTATCAAGCGCAAAGCTAACGCTGGACCAGAGTGGCCATTGAAAATCCCTGTTTTGCTCATCGCCTGATTGACTCAT
The DNA here is from genome assembly GCA_041691855.1 of Verrucomicrobiota bacterium. Taxonomy (GTDB): domain Bacteria; phylum Verrucomicrobiota; class Verrucomicrobiia; order Opitutales; family Opitutaceae; genus Lacunisphaera. Next base: position 8,418 of record JBEPTW010000126.1, read on the forward strand.
AGGGTTGGTTCGCCACCAATTTGTCCACCATGTCCCTGCCCACTCAATTCGCCGGCGTCACTGTCCACACCAAAGCCAACATCTATTTCGACGGCCGCGTCATCAGCCACACCGTGATGATGCCGGACGGAGCTAAAAAGACCCTCGGGCTGATTTATCCGGGCAGCTATCATTTCGGCACGGGTGCCCCGGAGCGGATGGAAGTCGTGGCCGGAGCGTGCCGCGTGACCCTTGACGGCCAGACCAATGTGCAAGATTACGCCGCTGGAACGTATTTCGACGTGCCCGGGAAAAGTGGATTCACCATCGAAGTACCGACTGGGATTTGCGAATACATCTGTTCGTTTCTGTAGTCGCGAGAGGCATCCGCCCGAAGCCCGGCGGACCGTGCACGGACAGGTGGTACTTAAGGGAAAAATCTAGCGGAGATAACGCCGGCGAATATCCGGCAAATCCCCTTTCCTTTCCGTGCGATCTGGATGAAATTCCATTTCCCGACTTATGCGTACCTACGGAATTTTGGCCATCCTCGGACTAGTGCTCGCGCTCATCGCGTTTCAAGCGCGCACGGGAATTTTTCGAGTAAAATTCTCCGGCGAACAACCCGCCAACAAATACATGCGGGAGATCATGCAAAATACGCAGCTGAGCGAAGCCGACGCGACGATCCTGCGCCAGAAATACGATCAGGCGCACATCAATCCCTCGGGCCTGCGCTACATCGAACGCCTTCCCGGCGTGGGCAATCCGCCCACCCCCGGCAGCGAAGTCGTGGTACAATACGAGGCGTATTTATTGACCGGAAAGAAAGTCGAGAGCACCCGCGACCGCGGCGCACCCCACGTATTTCGAGTGGGGACCGATCGCGTCATCAAGGGGCTGGACGAGGCCGTGGGCGCGATGAAGCGGGGCGAAAAACGCACTTTGATTATTCCTTGGTGGCTGGCCTATGGAGAGAAGGGCACGGATACAATTCCACCTCGAACCACGTTGCGGTACGAAGTTGAGCTGGTCGATATTCGCTGAGTCATCCCACGCTTGTCTTTGTGGGAAAAGTGGGAAATAAACCCGCGTGCCCCCGCCCCGGTTGAGCCAGCTACCGCCCTACATTTGCGTGCCCACGCAGGCATTTGGCGCGATCTGACCGGCTCTCCTGCATGCGAAATCCCCGCACTATTTTTTCGCAATTACTGCGCATGGCACTGCTGCTGGTGCTCCCGTTGGTTGCTTTCATCGGTTTCGGAATCCTCCAGCAATTTCAGAATGACCAGCACGATTCGCTGGCCAATCTGGACCTGCTCCGGAAATTCGCCGACCGTCAGATTCATCTTTGCCTCGACGACACCCGGCTCCGGATGGAGCGCCTCTCCCGCCAACTCGCCGATCCAAAAATGAATCGCGAGAGCGTCCAACAGCTGCTGAACGAGTTTTCCGCGCTCAATCCGGACTACACGGCCGTGGCCATCATGGACGCACAAGGCGTCATCACTTCCTCCATTTCCACACCGCTGGCGAACCCAACCAAGTCAAAAGAAGCGGCCGATTTGTTTCGCGAAGCGGTCAAAGCGAAGACCTTTTATGTGAGCAAACCATTTAAGGGTCCGCTGACCGGCCGTTGGGTTGCACTGGTTGCTTACCCGGTCTTTGACGAGACTGGCCAACGAATGAGCACCCTGTTCCTTGCGCTCGATCTGGTCCAGACGTCCCGGCTGCTGGCCTATGATTTATCGAAGAGTCACACGCTACTTGGGGTGCTGGACGATCAGGGTACGATTGCCATGCGATCCTTCGAGCCCGAAAAATACCTCGGCAGAAGCTCGCCGCAATTCAGCAAAGTGGTCGCCATCGCCAGGCGTGCCGGCGGCGGGAATGGAGAAATAAAAGGCTTCGATGGGATCAAACGCACGTTCATGGCCGCACCGCTCTCCGGCACGCCCTGGATCGTGGCGGCATCCATGCCGAACAACGAAATCTATCAGAATGCCTGGCGCAATTTGTGGCGGGCCCTTGGTTTGGTCGCCGTTGCACTGGGGCTGGTGATTGGCTTGCTCCTGCGTCGGGCCGCCGTCCTGTCCCGCCCGCTGATGGCGCTGGCCGCCGCCGCCCGCGCGCAATCCGCCGGCCGCGACCACCTGCCGGTCCCAGAAACCGGTTCGGCGGAAATCGCCGAGACCGCGCACGCCTTCAATGAGATGGTTGCACTTAGCCGACGCGCGGCGGAATCGCTGAAGGATAGTGAGAGCCGGTATCGCATGGTCATCGATCAAACCGGCCAGATGATTTACGATCTCGACGTACGCAGCGGTCGGGTCGCGTGGTTCGGAACCACGGCCATTGCCCAGATCATCGGCTGCACCCCGGCGGACATGAACGAGGGAGGAATTCCCGGATGGGTTAAAAAGCTCCATCCCGACGACCGGGCCACCGCCGAGACGCGGCTGAAACACTGCCTGACGACGGGCGAGCCTTGTCATGCGGAATATCGGATGCGCCATCGCGATGGTGCTTACCGGACGATCGAGGAACAGGGCGTCGTGTTACGCGATGAATCCGGTAAGTTGACGCGAATGCTTGGGTGCATGAGCGACGTCACCGCGAGAAAAGAAACGCAAGTCGCGCTCGTCCGCGAGCGCGCCCTTCTCCGGCAAATCATCGACCTCGTACCTCACTTCATTTTTGCGAAGGATATTTCAGGGAAATTCATCCTTGCGAATCAGCCAGTCGCGACCGCTTACGCCACCACCTTGGAAAATCTGATCGGCAAGACGGACGCGGATTTCTCACCCGACAAACATG
>JBEPTW010000127.1:0-11190 GCA_041691855.1 Verrucomicrobiota bacterium
ACTGAGATGCAGATGCTGGGACTTTAAAATACACCAGTGTAAACTTGGGCGAGAATGGCAACAAATTCGGGCTCTTATCATCGTTCCCTGACAACCGTTCGCTGGTGCCCTGCGAGCGGTCAATGAGATAATAATCAGGCACACCGTTGGTCAACTGGGCGGTGATCATCGTCGTGATTTCACCCGAACTTGGCTTCCCTTCGGCCGAAGCTGGGAGGGGTGATCGTTGAAGAATCAGCGCCCGCAGACTTTTGGCGGCGATTTGTGCTCCATCGTGGAGGGGCATCTCCCACTGGAAGACAGGATGATTCAGCTTGAATCGCAAGGCCAGCGTGCACGTCGGAGCCTGCCTCTGAATCTTTTCAATCAGATCCGACGGAAAATAAACCGTGGCCCATGACACTATGCTCACGGTAGCTACGGGCAATTTTTCCGTTTGCGCGCTGTTGTCCGAGCGGGCGTCCTTGGGAAACGGCGACTTCCTTGGGTCAACCGCTAACCCAAGGTGGTCTGGTGTAAGTCCAAACAGATGATTTGGCGGACGCATGCTTCTCACATTAGTGCCTACAATCTGTCCGGAATGCTGCCACTTGCTGCCATCCGGCCAGGACAAATTAATCTCCAATTGTCCACCAGCGATGCACTCTTCTTGCGGAATCCCCCGGAATATCAGATCGAACATTACGGAGATATCGCCGGCAGTACTGGAATTGTTTCGCGACCACACAGTCGCTTTGAGAAACTCTACCGTGAGCGCCTCCGTGCCGACACTCTGCGTGGAAGTATCTGGCGAATATTTCATCAAATCAATCGGCCACCACGCCGCTGTCACGATGCCTGCAGCGCTTCCTGCAATCAACAGCGCCATGGCCCACCTGATGCGTCTGATAAAATATTGCAGGCCGATGACGGCAAGGCAGGTGATTCCCATCAGGCCGACACAGAGCAGCGTCTTCGTAGACATGAGGGTAGGCTGAAGATTTTGGCCCACCGTCATTTTCGTGGCCATTAGGCTTCCCGCTATGGGGAGGACTATTAAAAAAAGCAGCGTGCCGAGCAGGAAGTGACTGCTCTGCCGAGCCACAGTTGCCAAGGTGACTGCTCCGACCAAGGGCATCGCAATAGCCAATATGACCTGGAGCACGTCCAACCCGACCGCGCTCCACCCAAACCCACCGAGCAGCCACCAACTCATCATGAGCAGAGCCGGCCAGAGCAGGAACATGATCGCGAGCCCCAAAAGCTTGGCCCCGAGCAGACGCCCGCCGGAAATCGGTCTCGTCACCCAAAAGACCTGCGTGCCGACCAAGGGATCTTCCATGACCACCGAACCTGCTATCATATAAGCGACGATCCACCCGATCGCACTCAACACGCCAAGAACGGTTCGCTGCAAGTCAAGCCACCCGGCGTTCAGGCTGGCGGGAGAAAACATCCGTTCCCCGATAAAAATCTGGGCGAGCAGTAAGCCCGTCCAAAGCACGAGCGGCCAGCGTTGTTTCCGGAAGTCTTTTTTGACGATGTGCCAGGTGAGGTTCATGTGCGGACTCCTTGAGCTTGCGTTTGTTTTTCCCGGGCCAGAGCCACGAAAATTTCGCGGAGCGTCATCGGCTGCGCCTGCACCGCCGCCTCGGGAAAGCGCTCGTAACACGCCCGCTCGGTCGCCTCCCGCGCATAGGCGGTCTCGATAAAACTCACGCGATGGCCGCTGCTCTTCCACTCCACCCAGCTCCCGGCGGGCGCCACTTCGGGAGACATCTCGCCCGACAACGTCACCTCGATCCGCCGAAACCGTTTGAGCAGCGATTCGGTCGTCTCGCTGAAGCGCAGTCGGCCAGCCTCCAGAAATCCGATGCGATCGGCGAGCCGCTCTACTTCCTCAATGTCGTGTGACGAAATAAAAACCGTCCACTCGCCCAACGCCGCCGCCTCCAACAGTCCTTTCACAAAATCATCCCGCACCACCGCATCGAGCCCGCTAAATGGTTCATCCAACACCAGCAGTTGCGGCCGGTAGGCGAGCGACGACAACAACGCTGCCTTCATCAACATGCCGCGGGAGAGCTGCGCCAGCTTGCGTTTCTCAGGCAGGCCAAATTCCGCGAGCAATTTCTTTTCCAGCGCCACGTCCCACGTCGGATAAAAAGGCCGGCAGTAATCGAGCAATTGCCGGACCGTCATCCACTGCGGCAGTTGCTGGTTCTCCGACACGTAGCCGATACGTTCGAGCTGCTTCGGCCCGAGCTTGCGCGAGTCCACGCCCATCACCTGGGCCGAACCGCCCGTGGGCTGGAGCAGATTCATGAGCACTTTAATGGCGGTGCTCTTGCCGGCACCGTTGGCTCCGAGGAGCGCATAGACGCTCCCGGTCGGCACCGCCAAAGTGAGTTCTCGCAAGGCCTCAGTACGCCAGTAGTGATGAGACAGTGTGTGCGTTTCGATGATGTTCATGGGGAAATCATTTTTTATTCAACCGGCGCCAATGGGCAGAAAGTTCCGTCTGCACCTCGGCGAGTCCAAGCCCGAGGTTCTTGGCCTCGACCACGAGGCGCTCAAGTTCGTCATCAAGCAGCGCCGCCTTGGCCGCACGATCCGAGGCGGTGGGTTCAGCGACCACGCTGCCGACTGCTGGCGTGGTAATTAAAACTCCTTCGGCCACCAGCGCGGCCACGATCTTGTGCGCGGTGTTAGGATTGATCTTCAACTCCTGACTGATCACTCGCACCGACGGGAACGGCTGGCCCGGATTCATCTGCCCCGCCACCACGGCCTTCTTTACCGCGAAAACCACCTGCTCCGCGATCGGCAACCCGGAAACAAGGTGGATGGAAAACGGAAGCATTCTGTACTACTAGTAATAGTACAGATAGGACGGCAAGAAAAATCTAGTGCCGTCTTTGTCTTGGGAAATTCGCGCGCGGAATGCGGCCGAAGCATTTCGGATAAAACTGTAACCAAATTGGTCGGTTGTAGCCAGGGGCGCTGAACCCGGTCTGAGAGCAAAATACGCAAACCCCGGGGTCACCGCCCCCGGCTACAGTTTTAATGGGAGCGCTCTACCTGCGCGCTTACGGTACCGCTTCGCCCAGCAGGTTTGCGAAAATGATTTTCCCGCCACCGCTGGGCAGCACGCCGATGATTTCAGCGGTGACGCGCTTGCCGATCAACGCCCGAGCATTGTTTACGACGACCATCGAGCCATCTTGCAGATAACCGAGCGCCTGGCCTTCGTCCTTGCCGGTTTTCACGAGATCGATCGAGAGGCTTTCTCCGATGGCCAGCTCCAGCCGCAGGGCATTTTCGAGCGCGTGCAAATTCAGCCACGTCACGCCTTGGAACTGCGCCATCTTCGCCAGATTCGTATCGGTCGTGAGCAGTTTCGCCCGCATGGATTGCGCGATGAAAACGAGCTTGGCCTCGATGTCCTGACGGCGGGCGACTTCACTTTGGTGGATCCGGATGTCGATCTGTTTAATCGCGCGCAATTCATTCAGCACCTGCAGCCCACGACGCCCGCGCGCTTGCTTGAGCGGGTCCGAGGAATCCGCGATCGTTTGCAGTTCACTCAATACAAAACTGGGAATGATGAGCCCGGCGCCTAAAAACCGGGTTTCGCAGATTCGCGCAATACGTCCGTCAATCAGCGCGCTCGTATCGATCACAATCAGCGGGACGTCCACCTCGTGCGGCACAAATCTCACATACGGAATCACGAGGTTAAACTCATCCTTACCGCGCAGCGCGATGACCGTCCCGAGGTAGGTGCAAACAACAAAGAGCGCGAGTTGTACCAGATAAAGCGTCTGCGGTTCGCCGCGACTGAAGAGCGGAGACGTCGAAATCAGCCATGCGATCAACGCGCCGACGCCCAAGCCAAAGGTCAACGCAGACAAGCCGCGCAGGGAAAATCCCTTCAACATCACGTCCACCAACACCACCAGCACGCCGATCATCACACCGATGGCAATCGACAGTAACTGATGATTATCCCACTCAACGACCGAGTAACAAACCAGCCAGCTAGCGACGGCACAAAGCGCGATAAAAAAAATCCGGATCGACAGCAGGGTTTTGTTCATTCTCGGGGGGCCCGTTCAGTTGAATACTCCCCGATTCTTGAGCCACAGCAAGAGAAACGGCAAAATCAGGAAGAGAATCATGACCCCATAAAGAATCATTTGTGCCCGGTTGGCTTTCTTCTCTAACTCTGGATCGACATCACTCATCTCCGAATCCGACCAAGCACCCCTTCCGATGACAACGCAATACTGGCTGGTTAAATCCGAACCCGAGGCCTACTCGTGGGACAACCTCGTCCGCGACGGCAAAACCGCCTGGACCGGCGTTCGCAATTACACCGCTCGCATTCACCTGAACACGATGCGCGTCGGCGACAACGTCCTTTTCTACCACAGCGTGACCGACAAAAGCATCGTCGGGATCGCTCGCGTCAGCAAAACCGCTTTTCCCGACACCACCGCCGACGAGAACGGCTGGGTCGCAGTCGAATTGACTCCGCTAAAACCCTTCGCGAAACCGGTGACACTGGCGCAAATCAAAGCCGAGAGTTCCCTCAAGGACATCGGCTTGGTCCGCCAAGGCCGGCTGTCAGTCATGCCGCTCAAAGCCGCGGAATACGCCAAGCTCGTGAAGCTCGGTGCGAAGTAACATCTACCGGGGCTCGACAATCCCCTGCGGGGTCTTTTCGCTTGGGTCGTGTTTGATCAAATCGCCATTCTTGCTCCCGGTCTGCTCGGTGCCTCCGTCGCCCGGGCCGCTCGGCATTATGGCGTGGCGAAACGCATCACGCTCTGGGCGCGTCGACCGGAAACCCGATTGCAGCTCAAAGATCAACCATGGTGCGATCACGTCGCAGATTCCGCAGTCGATGCGGTGCGTGAAGCCCAATTGGTCATCATCTGCGCGCCCGTGGATCAGATTGTGCCGCTCACCAGCCAAATCGCCTCGCATCTCTCCGCCGGCGCAATTGTTACCGATGTCGGAAGCGTGAAAGGCGAGATCTGCCGGCTCGGAGATAAAGCGCTTCGCTCGCCTTCGTCCTCCGCGCACTTCGTCGGATCACACCCAATGGCCGGCTCAGCCAAAACCGGCTGGGAAGAGGGTCGCGCCGATCTCTTCGTGGGCCGGGTGACGTTCGTCACGCCACTCCCCGAGACCGACCCAAAATCTGTCGAACGCGTCGTCGCGTTCTGGACTGCATTGGCGTCCGACGTCGCAACCGTTGAGCCCGACAAACACGACGAAATCGTCGCGCACATCAGTCACCTGCCGCAAGTGCTCGCTTCTACGCTCTGCGCCAGCCTCGCCAAAAAAGAGGTCCGCTGGAGGAACTACAGCGGCGGCGGTTTGCGCGACACCACTCGTATCGCCAGCAGCGATCCCAAACTTTGGAAAACGATTCTCGAGCAAAATCGCGATGGAGTCCTGCGCGCGCTGCGGGATTATCAAGAGGAACTTCATGGCATGGAACGCGCCCTCGCCAATCGCGACTGGCTGGAAGTGCAGGCCATTATGGAACGCGGCAAAGTCTACCGCGACCAATTCCGTCCCATTACGTGAGTACCTTGCCCGATAAACTTTCCATCGTTCCGTTCACGCGGCCGGTGCGTGGCAGCGTCACGTTGCCGGGCTCGAAAAGTATCACCAACCGCGCGCTGATTCTGGCCGCGTTGGCAAAAGGCACGACGACTTTGCACGGAGCACTTTTTAGTCGCGACAGCCGAATCATGGTCGCGGCGCTACGCCAATTGGGGTTCAGCGTCGAAACCAACGAAGCCGCTCTCACGATTACGGTCGAAGGACACGGAGGCGAAATTCCCGTGCGAGAAGCCACTCTCGCTATCGGCAACGCGGGAACGGCCGCCCGTTTCCTCACCGCGTTTGTGTGCTTGCGATCCGATGGCGTTTATTATTTCGACGGCGACGAGGCTATGCGTCGCCGCCCGATCGGCGCGTTGCTCGAGGCCCTCGAAGCGCAAGGCGCCAAAGCGAGCTCGCGCAATTTTCCATTCACCTTGAAAACCGCCGGCTTGCCCGGAGGCGCAGTCGAACTCGATGCTTCCGAAAGCAGCCAGATGTTGTCTGCGCTGCTGATGGTCGCGCCCCACGCTCGCACGCCACTCACCGTGAAGCTCAAAGGCGCGGCCGGCTCGAAACCGTTCGTAGTGATGACCGAGAAGATGCTTGGGCAATTTGCACTTCGTCCCGCTGACTACGCGATCGAAGGTGACGCTTCGGCCGCGAGCTACTTTCTTGCGCTTCCACTGGTCACTTCCGGCAGCGTCATATTGCCCAACTACGACGGTACGCTTCAAGGCGACCGGCAATTCATGGACGTACTGGCGCGCGCCGGCCTCAAGGCGGAGCCATCCGAAAGCGGATTCAAAATTTCGAGCGCGTCCAATCGCCGCCATTCAGGGCTGGAGCAAAACTTCCGCGAGTTTTCCGACACCTTCCTGACTCTCGCTGCGATCGCCCCGCTGCTGGATGGCCCGACGAAAATCACCGGCATCGCCCACACCCGTAAACAGGAAACCGACCGTGTCTCCGGCATGGCGCGTGAATTAACCAAGCTCGGCCAGCACGTGATCGAAACTGAAGACTCGCTGGAAATTCATCCGCGTCCGTTGACGAGCGGAGTGGAAATCGAAACGTATCACGACCATCGCTTCGCCATGAGTTTTGGCATTCTCGGTTGCCATGATCTCCACGGTAACGGCCAACCATGGCTGACGATCAAAGATCCGGCCTGTTGTTCAAAAACCTTTCCCCACTTCTTCGACGAACTCGAACGGCTTCGCGCCGAGTCCCAGCACTAATCACATGGCGTCCTCGTCCTTCCTCATCATCGCCATCGACGGTGGCGCGGCTTCCGGGAAATCGTCGACCTCACGCGCATTGGCCGAACGTTTCAATTTGCTGCACGTCGACACGGGCTCGTTTTACCGGCACATCACCGCCGAACTTCTTCGGCGCGGCCTGTCGCACACCGACCATGCTGCGATCAACGCTGAGTTGCCCAAGCTGAAATTCTCCACCCAACTCGCCGGGCGTTCCGCGCAAATGCTCATCGGTGGTGAGCCGGCTGGAGACGAAATTCGCGACAAAAGCGTCAATGAAAACGTCGCCCATTTCGCGGCAGTGCCCGAGGTTCGCGCGGTGCTGATCGATTATCAACGCGGCCAGGTTGAGGTCGGTCGGTCGCACGGTTTTCGAGGCTTGGTCATGGAGGGACGCGATATCGGCTCGAAGATTTTCCCCGAAGCGGATTTCCGTTTCTTTCTTTTCGCCGATCTCGTCGAACGCGCCAAGCGCCGCGCTGCCGAAGGGCGGCAGGATGCGATTGTCCAGCGCGACACGATGGACAGTCACCGGCTGAATCAAAGCGCGCAGGGGGCCATCGCGATCGATTCGACTTATCTCACGCTCGAACAAGTCGTGGATAAAATGGCCGCACTCATCGCGCCCAAACTGACCTGATCGCATGCCGCTGACACCCGATCACCTGAAGATGACGCCGTTTTTCGGCTTCTTTCATTATTTGTCGTGGACGGTTTATCAGATGTGGTTTCGCGGAGAAGTTTTCGGCACGGAAAATCTTCCGATGGGTGCTCCATTCCTGATCGCTTCGAATCACGCCAGCCACCTCGACCCGCCCATCGTCGGAAGTCAGGTCGCGCGGCAAATGCGTTTTTTTGCGCGCAAGAGTTTGTGGAATAGCAGCGTGGCCCGCTGGTGGCTCGACAATGTTGAAACCATTCCCGTCGAGCGCGACAGCGGCGACATCGGCGCGATCAAACGCGTGATCCAGGCGCTCAGGGAAAACCGCTCGGTTGTCCTTTTTCCCGAGGGCACGCGCTCCCCCGACGGACATCTGCAAAAAGCCAAACCCGGCGTCGGGCTGATGGCGTGCAAGAGTGGCGTCCCGGTGGTGCCGTGCCGGGTTTTCGGATCATTCGTTGCTTTCGGAAAAGGTATGAAGATTCCGAATTTTGGCAGTCCGGTAACAGTCGTATTCGGCCTACCGATTCCCGCCAGCGATTACGATGATCCGACCGCCGGCAAAGCGCGCTACGAAGTCGCCGCCCAATGCATCATGGCCCGGATCGCCGCAATTGCCGAGCCGCGGTATGCGGTGATTTAAAGTAGCGGGGAGAGGGCACTTCGCCTTCGATTCCCGGATGAGCTAAGCGGCGAATATCGACGGGCGTAGTTAATAGTTAGTGATTTGGAACACGCAAACGAAAGCGAGTTTGCGCAGCGACGAGAAGCCAAAATCATGATTGGTGGCAACCACCTGACAACTTCTGAGAAGGCGGCATTTGCAATGTATACGGTTGGCGGGCCGTTGCAAATGAGGCGATGGAATCGTCCGTTCCCATTACACCGACAAGACCTTGACGCTTCGACGGCCCGTCGCAAGTTTGCGCGTTATACCGTGATCTCAATCCCCATGCTAAATCGTCTCCACACCATTCTTCGCGTTGCAATCGTATTGGGCTTCGTCCCCCTCACTCTCCCAGCGCAAAATCCGTACGCTGAGACTGCGCGCCAACGCGAGCATGACTCGTACATCAGTCAGCAAACTGCGACCAACACCCGGTACTTCAACAACGCGGACAACTATCCCCGTCAGGACACGGGCAACTACGCGCGTTTCCTCAACGCGAGGCGTCAGTCGAACCCGTCCAGAGGGAACGACTCCGCGGCAGACGATCCCGTGGACCAGCAATCTGCCGCGCCCCGTCAGCAGACCGCAGAAGAATATTACCAGGAAGTGAAGGTGAAGAGTGCGGGCGGCGATCTGGTCGCACGTGAAAAATTAGCCGGCTGTTTTTATAGCGGGGACGGCGTACGCGAAAACAAGACGGAGGCGTATCGACTTTTCCGAGAATTGAGCGCGTCGAGCCATAAGGCGGAAGGGATGGCCGGGAGCATGCTTTATAACGGTGAGGGCGTCCCCGCAGATCGTAAGGCCGGGGTGGCGATGCTCAAACACGCGGCGGTTGCCGGCGATCAGGGTTCGGCTGAATGGCTGACCGAGATGTTTCCGACGTTCGAGCAGGCGGAGGCCAGTGCGGTCCGAAATGACTTCAAGCCTCTCCTCAACTACGCGCTTGATGTTCGTGCGGGAAAAAACGGACGGCCTTTGGATCCGGTCAAAGCGGTTGAGTTGTTCCAACGGGTGGCCAATGCAGGCAACGCCCGCGCGTTCTTATATCTAGGGTTGGCTTATATGGACGGCGATGGAGTAGCGGAAGATTGGACCGTAGCGGAAGGTTGGTTTGCCAAAGCCTATAACGCGGGGGACAAGTTTGCGGCCCAGTATCTTGGCTGGATCGCGGAACGTGATACTCCGCAACATCCGCGCGATCTCGCTGCCTTCCGGAAATGGGCGGAGTTGAGTTTGAAGAATCGGGCCGACGCCGCTTCCTATTATGAAATGGGTGTGCTCGAGCAGCGGGCAGGGGACGATGCGAAAGGTTTGGACTGGTATTTGAAGTCAGCGGAAGCGGGCGACGAACAGGCTGCTGGGTCCGCGGGGATTATGAAATGGCGCGGAGTCGGCGGCCCGGTTGACGAGGCGGGAGGCCTGCGGCTGCTCCAGATGGCATCAGACCGGGGAAATGCTGTCGCCACTTACGAACTGGGGGTCGGCTACAAAGGCGGACTTCATGGACTGGCGCGCGATCCGGCCAAGGCAATCGCCTTGTTTCAGAAGGCGGCTGACGCGGGCCTGAAGGAAGCGCAGCATAGTCTTGCGCTGGCTTACTCCAGAGGCGCAGGCGTTGCCCAGGATTATGCGGTGGCGATCACGTGGGCGCAGAAGGCGATCGACCAAGGTGACGGGAACGCTCTTTTCTTCGTTGCGATGTGTTACCTCGACGGCACCGGCGTGAAAAAAGACGAGGCGAAAGCAATGGAACTGGTCAAGAAAGCCGCAGCCTTGGGTGACGGAAATTCAATCTACGAACTCGCCGTGGATGCGAAGAATGGGCTGCACGGAATTCCGCAAGACCAGACGCAGTTTATTAGTCTTCTGATCTCTGCTGCTGAGGCCGGCAATTCGTCCGCCCAATATATGTTGGGACGTTATAAGTGGGAAGGCACCGGCGTCGCGATTGACGCGGCGGCCGGAACCCAGCTCCTCCAAGCCGCTGCTTTGCAAGGTCAGACCCAAGCCATGCACGATCTAGCGTCGTGTTATGCTCAAGGGCTGAACGGACTGCCGCTTGATCCCGCTTCCGCGCTATCTTATTACGAGCAATCCGCGAACCTCGGCTCCGTGGATGACCAATATGAATTGGCGGCCACCTACTATGAAGGGAAACTGGTCCCTCGGGATTTCGACCAGACCTTCAAATGGGCGCAAAAAGCGGGAGAGCAGAACTCCCCCGAAGCGCAGGTCTTGTTGGCGGTTCTCTATAAGTTTGGGCGCGGGGTTGCGAAAGATCCGCAAAGATCCCTCGAATGGATGAACCGGGCTGCGACCAACGGAAGCGAAAGCGCAAAAGCAGCTCTGCAAAAAGGTTTCACTGGCATGTAGTCAATTTACCAGCGGCGAGCTGGCAGCTCGCGGATAAAGGGGGCGCTCGCTTACCAGCCATCGACGCTGCCAGATCGCTGCCAAATTTCTGAAAGCACACTGAAAGTATTACGATTAGCCAACCCGTGACGGCGGCCATATCCCCACGCAGTGAAGAAATAGACCGGCGATTTCCCGAATGGGATAACACGAGGCAATCGCATTGGCCGTTGGCGTGAATCAATGATTTTTGTGGACGTGGCCCCGTCCACAATCACTCCCCTACCTCAATCCACACGCCTTCCGCGCTCTCGTCATCACCTGGCCTGCCACAGCACGGGCGCGATCGGCGCCATCGCTCAAAACTTTCGCCACGTAATCCGGGTTCGCGGCGAGTTCGGCGCGCTTCACGCGATACGGCGCAAAGAGATTCCAGTAATGCTCGAACAGCGCCTTTTTTAGGTCGCCGTAACCCAATCCACCGGCGCGGAGACGATTTTCAAAATCCGTCGCAACGTCCGCCGGTGCGACCAGTTTCAGCAGCTGAATCGCGAGATTTTTGTCGGCGTCAGGTTTCGGCTCAGCCGGTGTGCGCGAGTCCATGACGATGCCCATGATTTTTTTCCGCAGCACTTTCTCGTCAC
>JBEPTW010000128.1:0-11089 GCA_041691855.1 Verrucomicrobiota bacterium
AGCTGACGGGTTGTTTTCTTTTTCATAATTTTGTCTTCGAGGTCCGGTGCTTCGTTCCGGAGCGGCTCACGGACGGCTTCGCCTTCATTTTCCGGTAGCGCCGGATCAGGTTGTTGGTGGAACTGTCATGGGCGAGCGAGCCGGTTTTTTTGCGTTCGAGTTCGGGCACGATGTGCTGTGCGAGAACCTTGCCCAGTTCCACGCCCCACTGATCGAACGAGTCGATATTCCAGATCACACCCTGCGTGAAAACGCTGTGTTCGTAGAGTGCCACCAATTGACCGAGCACGGTTGGAGTCAACCGATCCGCGAGCAGGGTGTTGGATGGTCGGTTGCCCTCGAACACCCGGTGCGGCACGAGCCAAGCGGGAGTTCCCTCTGCTTTGACTTGAGCGGCCGTTTTGCCGAAGGCCAGCGCTTCTGTCTGCGCAAAGACATTGGCGAGCAGGATATCGTGATGCCGGCCCAGCGGGGCGAGCGACCGTCCGAACGCGATAAAGTCGCAGGGAATGAGGCGCGTGCCCTGATGAATCAATTGATAAAAGGAGTGCTGGCCGTTGGTGCCCGGTTCTCCCCAATAAATCGGGCCGGTTTGATAACGGACGGTTTTGCCGTCGAGCGTCACATGCTTGCCGTTGCTCTCCATTGTCAATTGCTGCAGGTAGGCCGGAAAGCGTTTGAGGTATTGCTCGTAGGGCAGCACGGCCGCGGTCTGGGCGCCAAAAAAATCGTTATACCAAATGGAAAGCAGGCCCATCAGCACCGGCAGATTGCGTTCGAACGGGGTGGTTCGGAAATGCTCGTCCATCCGATGAAACCCTTTCAACAGGGCGCGGAAATTCTCCGGCCCGATCGCCAGCATCGTCGAAAGGCCGATCGCGGAATCCATCGAATAACGCCCGCCCACCCAGTCCCAGAAACCGAACATGTTGGCGGGATCGATGCCGAACGCGGTGACTTCGGCGGCATTCGTTGAAACCGCGACAAAATGCCGGGCGACGGCTTTGCGGTCGCCACCCAGGCCACGCAAGGTCCACTCGCGGGCGCTCGCGGCATTCGTCATCGTCTCAAGGGTCGTGAACGTCTTGGAGGAGATGATAAAAAGCGTCTCCGCGGGATCAAGGTCGCGCGTCGCCTCGACGAAATCGATCCCGTCCACGTTGGACACAAAGCGGAACGTCATCGCGCGATCGCTGTAATGCTTGAGCGCCTCGTACGCCATGACGGGACCCAGGTCGGAACCGCCGATCCCGATATTGACGACGTTGCGAATCCTTCGGCCGGTGTGTCCCAGCCACTTCCCGCTGCGAACGCGACGGGAGAATTTCGCCATCCGATCAAGCACGCTGTGGACGGCGGGGACGACATTCTTGCCATCGACCAAAATGGCCGCGGCTCGGGGTGCACGCAGCGCGATGTGCAACACGGCGCGGTTCTCGGTCACATTGATTTTATCGCCGCGAAACATCGCATCGATCCGGTCGCGCAGGCCCGATTCCTTCGCCAGCTTCACGAGCAGCCGCATGGTTTCGTCCGTGACGCGGTTCTTGGAGTAATCGAGATAAAGGCCGTCTGTTTCCGCCGCGAGACGTTCGCCGCGCGCGGGGTCATCGGCGAAAAGTTCGCGAAGGTGCCATCCCTTCGCTTTGCGGTAGTGCTTGCTCAGCGCGGACCAGGCCGGACGGCGGAGCAGGGGAGGAATGCTGGCTTTCATGAGTGGGCGCTGGCGACCGGAGTTCCGTCAGGCGGAGCCGTCTGCTTGAGGGTCGCGCTCTTCGTGGCGATTACGGTCATGAGATCGGTCCAAGATTTGACGAAGGAGGCAGCGCCTTCGTCCTGCAATTGTTGCGCGAGAGCGATTACGTCGCAGCCTGCCCGCGCAAACTGGGCCAACACCGCTTCGGCATCGCCACCGTCGGGTGCCAAGCCGGGGCCGAGCGCGCCGTGGTCCGCCCACGCCTTGAGGGTTTTTTCCGGCATCGTGTTCACCGTGAGCGGGGCCGCCAGCGCTTTGACGTAGAGGTCCTCCGGCGCCTTGGGATCCTTGGTGCCCGTGCTGGCCCAGAGTAGCCGTTGCGGGCGGGCGCCGGCGTTCAAAATTCGCTGCACGCGCGGGGAAGCGATGTGCTCGCAATACGCGCGGTAAGTGCGCTGCCCGATGGCGACGCCGAGCTGGTTGTCCAGCCCGGGGAACTTGCCCGCGACGGCCACGTCCCAACGGCTGATGAAGATCGAGGCGACCGAGGCGACATCGGGGTTGAGGCCGCCGGCGATGCGGCGTTCGATTCCGCGGAGGTAGGCGCCGGCCGCCGCGACGTACTGTTCGCGGGAAAAGAGCAACGTCACGTTAACCGGCACGCCGGAAAAAATAGCTTCTTCGATTGCCGGAACGCCTTCCGGAGTTCCCGGAATCTTGATGAAAAGATTGGGTCGAACCGCCCGCGCAGAGAGATCCTTGGCGGCAGCGATCGTACCGGCGGTGTCGTGCGCCAGTGCCGGCGAGACTTCGAGCGACACCCAGCCATCGACACCCTTGGTCAGGTCGTGGACCGGGCGGAACAAATCGGCGGCCTGTCTGAGATCTTCCATGGCCAGTTCAAAGAACAACGCCTCGCCTGAGCTGCCGGCCTTCACTTTCTGGCGGATGGCCTCGTCGTAATCCGAGCCGCCTTTCAGGGCGTGGTCAAAGATTGTCGGATTCGACGTGAGACCCGTCACCGAGAATTCCTTGATGTAGCGTTGAAGGCCGCCGCTTTTCAGCAGGCCGCGCGTGATATTGTCCAGCCAGAGACTCTGGCCGAAGTCGTGAAGCAATTGCGTCGCTTTCATGGTAATACATTTTTGTCCGGTTTATCGCTGCCACAGAATTTGCCCTGCCTCCAACGGCACCGAGACCCCGTTGAAGTGAGGGAAGACGCGCGGGGTAAAGTCGCCGGCCGGTCGTGATACTGAAACGGTCGCGCTATAAACGCCGCCCGGCGCTCCCGGTAGATCGCGCAATCGCGTCATCTCCTGTCGGACGGGTTCACTGCCGTTGCGGGCATCCGCATACAGTTCGATTCGCACGGCGTTCGCGTCGATGCCCGGAAGTCGGATTTCGACTTCGATCACCTGCTGATCGCCATGGATTTCAATTTTCATCGGACCGAATACTATTTTTGACCAGTTTTGTTCGAGCAGGTGCCGCCAATTCACGATGGCACGGCCGCCCTGTCCACGGTCCGCCGCGCGTTGGCGATAGGCGGCTGCTGCGGGCAAGTAGTGTTCTTCGGTATACTCGCACACCGTGCGGTTGGCGGAAAATTTTGGCGTCAAGCGCGCCATGCTTTCGCGCACCCGCGCGATCCACGCGACGGGAATGCCCTGATCGTTGCGCGTATAAAATTCGGGGATCACCTCGTGCTCCAGTCGTTCGTAGAGCGCTTCGGCTTCGGCCGCGTCCCACGCTGGATCGTCGCCGTGTTCCCGCCCGTCACCCAACGCCCATCCGACTTCGGGCGCGTAGGCCTCGGCCCACCAACCGTCCAACTCCGAAAGATTCAGGCCGCCGTTCACGAGCACTTTCATCCCGCTCGTCCCGCTCGCTTCCCACGGGCGGCGCGGCGTGTTGATCCAGACGTCGACGCCTTGCACCAGGTTTTCCGCCATCAGCATATCATAATCAGCCAGGAAAACCACGGGCGGCGATGGATTCGTTCGGCGAATGAAACGCGTCCATTCCTGGATCAGCGCTTGCCCTGCTTGATCGGCGGGATGCGCCTTGCCGGCGAGGATCAATTGCGCGGGACGCTGCGCGTTCGTGAGAATGCGCAGCAGCCGCTCGGGATCGCGCAGGAGTAGATTCGGCCGTTTGTAGGACGCAAACCGCCGGGCAAAACCGAGCGTCAGCACGTCGGGATTCAACCGCTGCTTCGTGCGCTCGATCGCATCGGACGCCGCGCCGGAAATCGCCATGTCGCGCGCCACGTGTTCGCGCGCGTACTCGACGACTCGCTTTCGATTCACGCTGCGCAACTGCCACAGGCGAGCGTCGCCGACCTTTTGCAGGGCGGGCTCCAGCTTGGCCGTTTCGCCCAGCCAGCGGTCCTTGCTGCACGCTGACGTCCAGAGATCGTCCGCTTCGGCGGAATCCCACGTGGGCATGTGCACGCCGTTGGTGACATGGCCAACGGGAACTTCGTCCACCGGATGGCCAGGAAAAAGCGGCGCGAAAAGCTGCCGGCTGACCTGACCATGCAGGCGGCTCACGCCGTTGACCGCACCGCTGCCGCGAATCGCAAGGTAGGCCATGTTGAACGGCTCGCCCGCGTCGTTTGGATTTTGCCGACCGAGTGCGAGTAAATCGTGAGCGGCGATACCGAGTTTTGTGGCGGCGTATTGCCCCAGATATTGTTCGATGAGTCCCGGCGAAAAACGATCGAAGCCCGCGGCGACCGCGGTATGCGTGGTGAAGAGGTTGCCCGCGCGTGTCGCCGCCAGCGCGACGTCGAAAGGCAGGTCATTTTCCTCCATGAAGGTGCGTGCCCGCTCGAGCACGGCGAAGGCCGCGTGCCCTTCGTTCAGATGGCAGACGTCGGGTCGGATACCGAGGGCGTGCAGGAGCCTCCACCCACCAATCCCGAGAACCATTTCCTGCTTGAGGCGCAATTCGGGACCGCCGCCGTAGAGCTCGCTCGTGATGCCGCGGTGGGCCGGAAAGTTCGCGGCGTCGTTGCTGTCCAGTAGATAGAGTTTCACGCGCCCCACCTGAACCTGCCAGGTGCGGAGCCACACGGAGTAGCCCGGCAGCGCAACTTCCAGTCGCAGCCATTCGCCGTTGGGTAGCCGCAATGGCGTGATCGGCATCTGCCCGGGATCGTTATACGGGTAAAGCGCTTCCTGAGCGCCGTCCTGGTCGATCACTTGGCGAAAATATCCTTGTTGGTAAAGCAGGCCGACGCCGACTACTGGCACGCCCAAATCGCTCGCAGCCTTGAGCTGATCGCCGGCCACATTGCCGAGGCCGCCCGAGTAGATCGGCAATGCTTCGCTCAACATGAACTCCATGCTGAAATAAGCGACGGGCCCCAGCGGAGCCTGCGGATGTTTCTGTTGGAACCAGCCGGGCGAAGCAGCTTCGTTGCGTCTTGTTTGCGCGAGCGCGTCGACCTTGGCGCGCAACGCTGGATCGGCGAGACGCCGTTCGACTTCGTCGCGCGAGACCGTCTGCAAAACCGTATAAGGATGGCGGGTCTGATCCCACAGCGTTGGATTAAGCGCGCGCCAGATCTCGTCGGAGGCATGGTTCCACGACCAGCGCAAATCCAAGGCAAGTTCCTGCAAGGCGGCGAATCCGTTGGATGTATTATCGATAGTCATTCCGTTTTATTCCTAAGTTGTGGTTGGGACCGGTCACCCGAGGCCGGTGGAAAATGTTACTGGTATTCACGGGCGTTTCCAAATTAGGCCAGCTTGACGACCATCTTGCCGATATTTTTTCCGGAAAAAAGTCCGATGAAGGCGTCGACCGCCCGGTCGATGCCATTGACCACGGTTTCCTTGTTCTTGAGTTTCCCCGCCCGGAAAAGGCCGCTGGCTTCCGTTTCGAATTCGGCTTGCCGATCCAGAAAATCGCTCACGAGCAGTCCCTTCATCGTCAGCCGCTTGGTGATCATGTTGAACAGATTGTTCGGACCGGGTGACGATTTTTCATCGTTGTAGCCGGAAATGCCGCCGCACGCGATGATGCGACCGTGCACGCGCAACGCCGAAAGGGCGGCTTCCAGAGTTTCGCCGCCGACGTTGTCGAAATAAACATCAATGCCGTCCGGGGCCTCGATCTTCAGCTGTTCGCTCACGGGTCCCACCTTGTAATTGAAAGCGACATCGAAGCCGCATTCATCGCGCAAAAACAGTACCTTCGCACTGGAGCCAGCGGAGCCGATCACGCGACACCCGCGCAGTTTCGCGAGTTGTCCGGCGACATTGCCGACGGCGCCGGCTGCACCAGAAATAAAAATCACATCGCCGGCCTCCACCTCCCCGAGTTGCAAACCAGCCCACGCGGTCATGCCGGTCATGCCGAGCGCACCGAGATGGGCCGACAGCGGCTTGAGATCGCGGCTGACCGGATGCAACTCTTGCGGCGAAGTGATGAAATATTCCCGCCAGCCAAGACTGGAAGTGACGATGTCCCCCGGCTTGAATTCTTTCGCGCGCGATTCGATCACTTCGCCCACCGCACCGCCGCCGAGCACTTTTCCCAGCTCGAACGGCGGAACATAGGATGGCCGGTCGTTCATCCGTCCTCGCATGTAGGGGTCCACCGACATGTAAAGATTCCGCACCAGCACCTGTTGATCGCGCGGCGAGCCCACTTCGCTTTCTGCGAGCGTAAAATTGGCGGTACTGGGAATTCCCGTGGGCCGCGAGGCGAGTCGAATTTCCCGGCTGATCATGGCTGGGTGCTTCGTGTTCGCCCCAGTCGGACGCTCGAATCGCGACGCTTCATTGATGTGGTCCAGTGAGTCCGGCTTCCCATGGCTGAGGATCGTCTTGGCGCTGGCGGCTTCATCCGCAGTACCATGGACAATCAGGACAAACTTCCCGGCTTTTAAAGCGGTCTCGTAGCGGATGATGCCGTCGAGGGGAATGCCGATGCCAGACAGACCTGCGCCCAGCGCACTCAAACCGTCAGCCACCACCGGACATTCCAAGGCCCCGACGAGGGAACTGACGAATGGACCGGCAATGAGGACCGGGCCGATGCCGGGGATCAAAAAGAACGCGGAGCCGGACAGCGCTCCCCACATCGCGCCCCAAAATGCACCGGGTTTCCCCCAGACTTTCATCCGGTCGCCGATGTGGTAGTACCCGACCATCTGCTCATCGCTTTGATAGTCGCGCCCGATGATCGACAGTTTCTTCAGGTCGAAACCGGATGTTTGCAGCTCCCTGATCGTTGCTTCGACGGACGGGTGGGTGGAATAGACTGCGATGACGCAATGGTTGCTCATGAAAAATTGGGCGGAGAAGATTCTCCGGAGAGAAAATACCAGAGTTAACCTTTACGCTCTATGGGATGAAGACCTACCGCTTCGCCAGTCGCCGCCGCGCACGGGCGGTCCGACGAAAAAATGTTTTCATGGAGTGGGGGGAAGGCCGATGGTTACGAGCAGCGACTTGATGCCGTTCCAGAGAATGCTGACACCGATGCACAGCATGATGAACGCCGAGAGTCGCTGCAGCACGATCATGCCAGTGTGCCCGATCCGCTCGACGACCTGTTGGGCGTAGCGATAAGTCAGGAAGATGGACAGGGCGATAATGGCGGCGGCGATCGTGGCGGCGAGGAACTGCACGACGGTGTCCTGCACGGTGTGCGCGTGGCTGGCACCGACTGTGATCGCGACCGAAAGAGCTCCGCCATCAATCGTCAGCGGGAGGGTCAGGGGAGTTATGACGCGCCCCAACGCGACGGCCCGGGCCTGCAGCGGATCGACGGTCACCTCGACCGGCTTGGAGGCGTCCGCGAGAAGCTTCCAAGCCATACCGCACACCACGACGCCGCCCGCGACCAGCACGACGGAATTCGAAAGACCGAAGAGGCGTAAAATAAATGAGCCGAGCAGCATTGCGCCCAGCAACAGCAGGAACGCATAAAACGCGATGCGCTTGGCCAATTCGGCCCGGGTGGACCGGTCGCACCCAGCGGTCAGGCCGAGAAAAATCGGCGCATCGCCGAGTGGATTCACCACTGGCAACACCGCGCCGAGCACCAACAGAATTGCACCGACCAACTGGGCGAGAGAAGCCATAAAAAATTGAGGGAGGGAGATGATTCGAACTGCGGCGGAGCCATGCAACTCTCATGGCCTCTTGCTAGGTTCGTAAATCGTTTGGGACATTTCCGCGATTTGGTTCCGCGCGCTAAAGCATTTAAAATTATACGTTAGCCATAAAAACGCTTGAGTGCTCATCCTCAGCCCAGCGAAGAATGCGTGTTACTGACCCATTCGCCAAGCACCCTCTGTCGGTAGGGCCGCCGCTTGCGGCGTGCCGTTTCGCGCACACGTTTCGGCGTAACGCAAGGCCGGCGCAAGCACCGGCCCTACGACAAGAAACAGAGGTTGTTTTCCGTCCATACCTTAGTCCTCAAAGCCCCAGTCCCACTTCACGTCGATCTTGTTGTCGACCGACCAAACGCCGGGCGCAGCCCAAGCCACGCGCTCGGCTTCGTCCCGCTCGGTATAGTTGCGGACCTTGCCGCGGAGTGTGACCTTCGTTCCGGAAGTCTCCACTTGGATCTTCTCTGCGTCCAGGAGTGCGCTGCGCCAGAAGGCCGTTTCAATCGCATCCTTCACGTCGACGGCCGATAGTTTGGATTTGATCGTGATCAGGTTCGTCACGCCTTTTACGCCGGATAGAAACTGCACGTTGTCCTGGACATCACTCTTTTGATAGCTCCACTCCAATTCACCTTCCAACGTGAGCCAGCCATCGCGTACCACCACTTTGACCGCTCCCTGTGGCACGGATGAGAACCAACTGATTTGATTCGCGGCCGCACCGGCGATGTCGCCATCGGTGCGAATCAGCGACGAGGACAGTTTGACGACGATGTCGTCGGCGATGGCGCGAACTCCGGCCACGCGTTTCGTGGCCCTGACGGCGTTCCACTTTTCGCTATAGTTGGTGACGGATCCGTTGAGGGTGACCGCTCCGTCCTTCGTCAGGACGCCGATAGCCGAGATGTTCACGCCCGGCTCATATTTCAGTTCGGCGAGCACATCGTTCTTCAGTTCCGTATCTGTTTTTTCAGCGATAGTTTTCATGATAATCGATTCCTTCTTTGTCTGCTTTTGGTTTAAGAAGTCGTGAGGCTCATTGCTCCGCGCCAACAGATCCGAACAACGGAAGAACAAACAACGGATGAGACATCCGTTTTCCATGACGAGCGCACTATGCGCTCAACCCGCGCGCATCGCTATGGGGCTTTAACCTACTGCGGAGCACAGGCGAAACGCGATTCCTCCGGCATAATCAGAAACACCGAGTATTCCTCAGACTACTCCGACGTAGCATCCACGGTCGGGTTATACCCCATTGAGGCACCGCATGTTTTTTGCGATCATAATGCAATAGTGCTCGTGCCTGCCTCATGCTGCTAAATCCGCACGCTCTTATCGGAGCAGAACCAGCTAAAATCATCATTATGAATTCGAAGCTTATTCCAACATCGCCCGTAAAAATCATCCTCAAGAACCACTGCCTGAATGGCGGCAAATAACACCTGAGACCACCGAAACCCACTGAATCTCCAAGATCAAAAGACCAGGAAAATGCCAACGGAGGCAGTCACCATGAAACCAACCACGCCAAGAACTACAGTTCAGCCGCCTGCTAGACTCCGGAAAATCATCCAGCAAAGAAACATCGATCTTAGAGGCTCCCCGGATAAATCGAAAAAGTGCCCCACCGGCATCAAGGGCTTTGATCAAATCACGGAAGGCGGACTTCCGCGAAATAGGACCACTTTGATCTGTGGCAGTGCCGGCTCCGGGAAAACTCTCATGGGAATTGACTTTCTCGTCCGGGGCGCGAGCGAATTCGCGGAGCCGGGTATTTTAGTCACCTTTGAGGAAACAGAAGATGAACTTTATACTGATGTAGCGTCCCTGAATCTGGATTTAAAGGGCCTTGTTTCGCGAAAAAAAATCGCGCTCGAATATGTGGTGCTGGAGCGCAAAGACATTCAAGAAACCGATTTCAATCTGGAAGGACTACTCATTCGCCTTGAGCAAGCGATCGAGTCCATTGGCGCCAAGCGCGTGGTTTTAGATTCGATTGAATCGCTCTTTGCAGGACTGACGGATCCAGGAATTCTTCGCTTGGAGATGAAAAGGCTTTTCCGCTGGCTCAATAAAAAACACGTTACGGCCATAGTTACCGCAGAGCCGGGACGAGTGGGTACTTATACGCGACACGGTTTGGAAGAGTATATTTCCGATTGCATCGTATTGCTCGATAATCGGGTGCATGAACAGCTTTCGATCCGCAGAGTTCGAGTGGTTAAATTTCGTGGATCCAATCATGGAACAAACGAGTATCCGTTCGTGATCGATCAAAATGGACTCTCGGTAATTCCCATCACTTCGGCGGGGCTCAATCAGCCCGGCACAAAGAAGAGAGTTTCGACCGGAATTCCGTCGCTGGATAAAATGTTCCAAGGAGGAGGCTTTACTCGAGGGAGCACGATTCTCGTTTCAGGAACTGCGGGCACTGGAAAAACCAGCCTGGCCGCGGCATTCGCGATAGAAAGATGTAAGTGTGGAGAACGATGCCTTTTCCTATCCTACGAAGAATCGGCGGGGCAACTTATTCAGAATTTGAGTTCCATCGGACTCGATTTGGCGTCGTGGGTGAAAAAAGGGCTGCTACTGATCGTTGCGACCCGGCCTTCCTTTTTCGGATTGGAGATGCATCTATTGGATTTATATAAATTCATTTCTGATTTCAAACCCCAGGCGGTTGTCATCGACCCTTTGACCAGCCTGATTGGAGAGGGGAGCCAGCAGGAAATCCAATCCATGGTTACTCGCATGATCGATCTTCTGAAATCGCAGGGCATCACCGGATTCTTCACCAGCCTTGTTTCCTCGACCGCCCAGAATTTCACTAGTGGCGAGGTGGGCGTGTCGTCCTTGATCGACACTTGGATCGTCGTAAGGGAAATTGAGGAAGAGGTTAGTAAGAAACGCATGAGGGGACTTTATATTGTGAAATCTCGTGGCATGGGTCACTCAAGTGACGTCCATAAATTAATTTTGAGTGACGCTGGCATCGAGATCGTCGCAGTGGACTCTACCAACAAGGGCTCGAATCAAGTGAAGGTCATGGGAAAGCATTTGCTCCAGAGCAAAAAAGATCAGGCGTAGATTATGCCCTCGAGTCCTAACTTCATCGTCGGCGTGGGCGGTTCGGCTGGAGGCCTTGACGCCTATAAGGCGCTATTGGACGCGCTGCCGTCGAACACCGGGATGGCCTTTGTCATTATTTCTCATCTTATTCCAACCGCCAGCAGCCAGTTAGCTTTGATCCTCTCGCGTCA
>JBEPTW010000129.1:0-11018 GCA_041691855.1 Verrucomicrobiota bacterium
GGGGCTTGCGCCGGCCTCGCGCGCGAAAAACGGCACGGCGCAAGCGACGGCCCTACGCGCCCGAGCAGAGTTGATTGGCGATAATTTATTTATCAGACACAGCCTAGTGAAACTTTAATTTTAAAACCAAGAGGCCGCTGTCAATTACAGCGGCCTCTTGGTTTAACCTCACCTGATGGCTAAATCCTTATTTATTTAAGATACCAGAGCTGGTTGTTTCCGCCGTTAGCAGTCCATTGGACTAACGCGGTTCCATTCGCGGAACTATTGTGATTATCCAGCACAAGGTTGCTCGCTTTGTTCCTGATGATATAGGCCCCATTTGATTGCTGCGTGATTACCCATTTCTGGTTATTTCCGCCATTGGATGGGAATTGATGCATCTGCGTCCCGTTCGCCGTGGAAGAGCTCGGGTCGTCCAACACATAGCCACTATAGGCCGACTTAATGGTCCAGGTGGAATCCGAGTTCTGGCTAAAGTTCCACAATTGTTGTTTGCCGGCATTCCAACCCCATTGCTGCATGCCCGCCCCTTGCGCGGTGCTCATGGTGTTATCAACGCTCAGACCGCTCGCATAGCTTCTAAGGAAGTGCGGTCCGGTGATGGGGCTGATCTGGGTCACCGCTTGGACGATGACCGAACTGACGGTTTCCATCGCCTCCAAGTCAGTGGTGGGGGTGGCCGTATTAAACTTGTTCCAGGTGATGTTATAATCGGTGCGACGTTGATTCCAAGCGGCGGTGCAATTGGCCTGCAGCCAAGGCTGGTAGGTCGTCCACAGATTGTTTTGGGCGGCGAAGAGGCTCAATCCCCGGAAGAATTCTTCTGAGCCAAATGGTCCATTGTTTGGATGGTCTTCCGACATGACGGTGTGGTTGTTCACGACCCAATTAACAGTCAACTGAGCGTCATTAAAATACTGTGCCGTGGTCGTGACCTTATAAAGGGCGTTGGCCGCCTGAAGGAAAATGCCGTGATTGTAAGAATTATTGGAGGTCAGGTCTGCGCCCGCGGCATTAAGGCCCTCGATCACCTGGCCCGTGCTGGCGTCAAAGCAATTGCTGCGCATCCAAGAATAGGATTGCTGGCATTTCGTGATGTAAGCGGAGTCTCCGGTAATCCGATACAGCATGCAGCCGGCAATGATAAAGGGGGCGTTACTGAGGACGCATTTTGAATTTTTGTTTTGGTTTTCCCAAATGCCGCCACCCAAGTCGCTACTCCAACCCCGATTCCACACGGCATTCCAGTTCGCAGCAGCGGCATTGAGGAAAGCGGTGTTGCCAGTTTGCTGATAGGCGTGAGCGAACGCGATGCAGGCCCATTCGAGATCGTCGTTCCACGTGTCCCAAGTCCAGTCGGTATGGTCCTGGGTCAAAAAACCAGTGAGGATTGAATTGATGAGAGCGAGATCGGTTGAGGAGTGGGTTCTGTCGTAGTTGTCCTCCATGCCGGTGATCACATAGGCCTGCGCCCACATGAAGACCCGGTTGCGGTTGGTGATGCTTTTAGCCAGATACGGCAACGGGTACGTATAGCCGTTTACGTTCGTCGTTACTAAGTAAGCATTGAGCAAGCCGTGATAAGCAGCGTCGGCATTGGCTGCGTTTTGAGCCTGCGCGGTCGAAGGAAGGCAAACGCTGGCCGCAAACGAGAACAGGGCGATTACAGTTAAAACCGATTTGTTTTTTAATGCTGCTAGGTTAGCTAAGGCGACACTTTGCCGTGCCAGCCAAGGTTGAACGAGGTCGTTTCTTTCTACGGGGTTCGTGGGGTTCATTCTATTCATCATGGGGTTCATGTTTGAGTTTAGTACACAACTGTCCCCGAGCATCAAAAACAGACGAATGATCATTTGGGTAAACGAGCCGCGCTATGCATTTGAACGGCTCAGGGGAGTGACAGCCTGCTAGACATGCTTAATAATTTTATCAATAGGCAATCGAGAATTTAAGGGATCATACCAATCCGGGTTAGGTATTACACTTTAACCCGTGTCCGCTAAATGAAGCCGCCGCTGGTATCCGTGTTTGTGGATACTATTGGACTGCTTTTCCCATTTCGACGAATTCGCGATCGCGGGGTGAAGTTAAACCACTGTGGTTCGTTTTGCCGAATACCGACGGGTAGACTGCGCTCCTTGGTGGATTACCGGCAGAAACGGGATGACGATACCGCTCGATCGATCGCACCGCGAGCGGGTCCACGCTCACGAAGCCCATCCGGAGGGACGGTAATCAGCTGGCGCAGCGCAGGCCTTCTCTTCGTCCAGCTCAAGGCTGCGGGGTATCTCCACCCGTTATGAAAAACTCCACTTCCCCTTCGCCGCCATGACTCATGAACCCACATTTCCGTGTGGCTCAGAAACTAGCGGACACCTCCAAGGTAAAGTCCGTCAATTAGAAATCGGAAAAAAAATTGAATAAAAGCAAAGTGAGTTGCGTCCCAAGGAATGAACCAACCTGGGAGATTATATGAAAACCAAAATCACCGCTCTTGCTCTTGTTGCCGCCACTGCTCTTTCGCTTACCCCAAAACCCGCTGTCGCCAGCGACAAAGGGCTGGCGATTGTCGGTGGCTTTATCGGCGGCCTAATCGTCGCCTCCGCGATCAACGACAGCTACCATAACTATCCAAGCCGGACCGCAGTGGTCGTGAATGATCGCTGCGAACCATCCGCGCCCAACGGCTACTGGCGCGACGTCACAGTTCAAGTCTGGGTGCCAGCCTGCTGGGTCGTCGACCGTAGCTATCGCGGATATGACAATCGTCGCTACGTGACAGGCCACTATGAAGGCCGCAATAATCGCGTGTGGGTCTCAAACGACCGACACGACTATCGCGACCGGGACGTAAACTACGGCCGGGGTCGCCGCTAATTGAAGAAGACAATTGCGATTGCACGTCATTCAAATGAATTGCCGCGACACTGAGCCTCTGTTTTTCGCCGAACGGGACGGCGCGCTAACCAACGAACAGCGCGCCACTCTCGATGAGCATGTCGCGGCTTGTCTGGCGTGTCAGGAAGCGCGCGCAGAGATTGCGCGTGCGCTGGACGCCTTTCGTACCGATGCGATCAACGTGACGGTGCCTGACGCCGCCGAAGAATGGCAGCGATTGCGGATGCAGCTCTCAGCCGTATCCCGCAAAAATCGCACGAGGACAAAACTCGCCCCGGTTATTTGGATCGGTGGCTCATTGGTGGCTGCCGCTGCGGTGGCGTTCGCTTTTGTCGGATTGCGACCTCAGGCCAAAGCCCCCGCCGAAGCCGTCGCCCTCACACCGGAAGTCGCCCAAGCCGAATACGTGGAGCCCGGCGACGTGAATGCCTCGACCGTGGTCTACGTCGACAAAGACAGTGGTTGGCTGGTGGTGTGGGCAACCGATGCCGAGGTAACAACCAAGGGTTAAGCGTTCCGTTCCGATCAGACTGGCTCGACGTCCCACAGAACGACGTCGACCTTTCTGGAGAACAGCACGGAGGGATGCATCGCGCCAAGTTCCATTCCGGCAATCGTGTTGATTTCGATATTGATCGTCGCTGCCTGAAGCGGCCATTTCGCGTGCTGGGCCTCGCCCCGCAAAAGGCGTCCTTGTCGATCGACGCAGTAAAGGCAGTAGCGCTCAGTGGCCCACAACTCAAAGCTACCGGACTCGGCGGTAATCAACCGGCCGGGCCGATAGTCCGCCCGGAATTCACGGTTACCGCACCGCATTCGATAGTGAAACGCGCTGTCGTTTTCACGAATGGCAACTTGCCCGAAATAATACGGTACGTGGAAAAATTTTCTCGCGAACCACGCGGCCACCCGATGGGGAGCGAACAGGCTTAGAAACCAGACGCCCGATTTCTTGCCGTCGGTGACGTAAGTCCGCACATTGATTTCCGGAAAATCGCACAAGAAGCGTGGCGCCGGCCAACCCCGCTTGGTAACGCCTTCCATGCGAAAAGAAATGACGCCGAGCCACGCTTTCCCGTGAAATAACTCCAACGTCAGCCCTGGGGGAATGAATTTCCTCAGTTCGTCGGCATCGACCTCAAAATGGATAAACGCCAGATCGAGCCACGCCTGCCGCCAGCCCCACGGCTTTTCCGATAAAGGCCACGGACGGTGATCGAGCTGGTTTAACGCCGGATGCACCGACTTCGCTTCACGGCAGCCACGGAAAATCTCCGGACTTCGGCTTACGCTTCTCTTTTTGCGCAGTCATGAATTCCTTCGCTTCCTCTGTCATGTAATAGAGCATCGTGGCGTTGCCGGCGAGTTCCTGGATACCGCTCTGGCCGTCGAGTTCGGCGTTGAAGGCAGATTTCAAGCAGCGGATCGCGAGCGGACTGCGTTGCAAAATGTCCTTCGCCCACGCCACTCCTTCCGTTTCGAGATCCGCCACGGGCACCACGCGATTCACCAACCCCATTCCCAAGGCTTCCTGCGCACTGTATTGTCGGCAGAGAAACCAGATCTCGCGCGCCTTTTTCTGGCCGACCATTCGCGCCAGATAACTGGAACCAAATCCGCCGTCGAAGCTGCCCATCTTGGGACCGACTTGCCCGAAAATCGCGTTGTCAGCCGCGATCGTAAGGTCGCACATCACGTGCAACACATGGCCGCCACCAATGGCGTAACCAGCGACGAGCGCGATGATCACCTTCGGCATCGATCGAATAAGTTTCTGCACCTCCAAAATGTTCAATCGCGGCACCCCCTTGCCATCGATGTAGCCACCGTGGCCGCGCACCGATTGGTCGCCGCCGGCACAGAACGCGTATTTACCGTCCTTCGCCGGGCCCGCACCGGTTAAAAAGACGACGCCGATGGATTGGTCTTCCCGCGCATCCAAGAGCGCTTCGTGCATTTCCACCACGGTTTGAGGTCGAAAAGCATTTCTCTTATCAGGTCGGTTTATGGTGATCTTGGCCATGCCACCGGCCTTCTGATAGATGATGTCGTCGTATTTTTTAACGATTTTCCATGAAGGACGCATCCGAAGAAGCTAACGTATTTCCAGCTGCCGTAAAGCCTTGCGATGAAAAATGCCGTGAAGCATTAAAAAAATTTCACCCGCGTTTAAGAAAGAATCGTCAAGAGTTTTACAAATTGGCGATAAAACTGCTTGGAGTGCGCACGGACTACCCGACAATGACCCTCTCAATGCAGAAACCGATTACGAAGATCAGCACTGCGGCCAGCGCCGGCCTTACCCTCGGCGCCTTGGGTGTCGTATTTGGCGACATCGGCACAAGTCCGCTTTACGCGCTTCGGGAGTGTTTAAATGCTCTGCCGGCCGATGATCGCGCTGCGGGCATCCTTGGTGCGCTCTCCCTTGTTTTCTGGGCATTGGTTATCGTGGTCTGCCTTAAATACCTGCTGTTCGTCATGAAAGCGGACAACCGCGGTGAAGGAGGGATTTTCGCCTTACTCGCACTCACCAATACTGACCGAAGCAAAGGCAATCGCATCGGACTCTTCACCCTGATGGTACTATTTGGGGCGGCACTTCTCTACGGTGACGGGGTAATTACTCCCGCCATCTCGGTGCTGGGGGCGGTCGAAGGCTTGAAAAGTTTCGCCCCAAACTACGCGGAGCACATTCCGCTCATCAGTTGTATCATTCTTTTCGGTCTCTTTTATTTCCAACATCAGGGCACCAAAAAGATCGGCCGGATTTTCGGTCCGATCATGCTCGTTTGGTTTGTGACTATTGGATTGATCGGCCTGTGGCATATCCTGCAAAACCCGGCGATCCTTGCAGCTGTCGATCCGCGTTTCGGAATCGATCTGCTCCGCAGTCACCCCTTGAATGCGAAAATCATTCTGGGGGCCGTGGTTCTTTCCGTGACTGGAGCAGAGGCGCTCTATGCCGACATGGGGCACTTCGGTCGAAAATACATTTCACTCGCATGGTATGGCATCGCGTTTCCCGGGCTGCTGTTGAATTACTTCGGTCAAGGTTCTTTCGCCCTCAATCATCCCAGCGAAATTCCGAACCTGTTTTTCGCGCTGGTTCCGGATGGCATGCCGAGACTGTTGCTCATCGGTCTCTCGATCTGCGCGGCGGTGATCGCGAGCCAGGCACTGATTTCCGGCACATATTCCCTCACCCGGCAGGCGATCCAGCTCGGTTATTTTCCCCGGCTGAAGATTCTCTACACGAACGCCCAGCATGCAGGACAAATCTATTTGCCGCTCGTGAATATCGCCCTCGCACTTGGCTCCATCATGGTGGTCTTGGGTTTCGGCTCCAGTGAGAAACTCGCCGCCGCCTACGGAATCGCGGTGACCGGCACGATGCTGGTTACCACCCTTGCCTTCTTCCGGGTCACCCGCATGCGCTGGCATTGGGCCTGGTGGAAAATCCTGCCCCTCGCCCTTTTCTTCGTCACGGTCGAGAGCGCCTTTGTCAGCTCCAACCTGCACAAATTCTCGGATGGCGGATGGCTGCCGATCTTGATCGGTTTGGGTTTGCTCGCGATCATGCATACGTGGAAAAGCGGAAAGACCGAAATCTTCCGGCGCATTTACGCCAATGAGATCACCGAAGTTGAACTGAGCAACATCGCCCAAAGCGACCGTATCGTCCGGGTGCGCGGCTCGGGCGTCTTTATGGCCGGCAATCCCGTGGGTACTCCGCTCGTTTTGCTCCACCATGTAAAAGCCAACAAAGTCCTCCACGAAACTGTGGTGCTGCTGAGTGTAACCACCGAGGACGTCCCCGCCGTCGACGACGAGGAGCGCTTCACGGTCAGCGAAATCGGCAATGGCGTGTGGCGCGCGATCGGGCGCTATGGGTACATGGAATCGCCGGACGTTTCTGTCCTGATGGAAAATGTGCGCGATGCCGGCGTGCCCATGAAACTCACGGAGGCGACCTACTACTTTAACCGGGAGATGATCATCACCGGTGGGGAAACGCGGATGTTCGAGTGGCAAAAACATTTTTATGCCTTCCTCAGCCGCAACGCCAGCCAGGTTCGCGACTACTACCGGCTCCCGCCCATGCAAATTATCGAGGTCGGTATGCCGATTCAGTTATAGGTTCTTGCGGTGCGTTAAACAGGTGGGCAGTTTATCGCATGCCCTTGGACGTCAGCTCGCACCCGTTCATCAATTTATTTCCCAAGGCGCAGGCGGCAAAACTCGTCAAACAGACGCGGGTGAAGCGGTACTCCCAATCCGAGTTGATCTTCGACGAAGGCGCTCCCTCGGACAGTGTTTGTCTCGTTTTGGGCGGCGGAGTTTCGTTGACGAAAAACACGCCCGGCGGTTCCGCACAGGTAATTGCGCACAAAGGTCCGGGCGACTATTTCGGCGAACTCGGAATTCTCGATGGCTCCACGCGAAGCGCAGCGGCAATCGCGAGCGAACCCACCTTGCTCGGTCATCTATCACAAAAGGCGTTTCTTGCCGTCCTGTCGGAGTCTTCCTGGCAAACCGTGATGCAGCTCTTCAGTCAGGTCGGCGAAAATCTCCGCGCCAGCAATACCCGCTTTGTCACTGAAGTCGTTCGCAAGGAAAAGATTACCCTCATCGGTGAAATGGCGAACTCGATGATTCACGATTTCAGAAATCCCTTCACGACGATCCGCTTGGTGACTGAAGCGCTGGCGATGATTCACCAGGACCAACAGACAAAAAAACTTTCAAACGTCATCTTGCGCCAGGTCGATCGGCTCAGCGGCATGGTCGAGGAAGTCCTCGAGTTCGCCCGCGGCGAAACGCGATTGCAAATCAAGCCGGTGGGACTGCGGGAAATTTTTTCCGAACTCCGTGAGAATAATCCGGCCGCCTCACTTCCCGGGATAACGCTTTTGCTCAAGCCAATCGACATCCTCGTGGAACTAGACCGCGCGCGGTTTCAGCGCGTCTTGCAAAATCTCGTGACCAATGCCCGCGAGGTGCTGGCGCAACGCGGCAAAGGAAGGATCGTGATTTCCGCCCAGCGCAGAAAAAAACACTGCGTGGTCAGCGTGGCGGATAACGGCTCCGGCATTCCCGAGGCGATTCGCGACAAATTATTCGAGCCGTTCGTCAGTCAGGGAAAACCCGGCGGCACCGGACTCGGTCTGGCGCTGGTTCGTTCGGTGATCGAGGCGCATCGCGGCACAATTACCTTCAAAACTTCGGCCCGGGGCACGACATTCCATCTCAAGCTGCCACTGAATTCATAAGCCGCTTTCCACGGCCAGCGCCGCCTGTTGAAAAATTTTCGACCGAAACTCCGCATCGCGCTTCCGATTGGTTTCGATTTCCAACACCCGAATTCCCTGCGCCGGCAATTTGGCAACCAATGTGGAGAAATGTCGCCAGTCCCGCACCTTCACATATTTCGCTCCATGAGCTGCGGCGAGTTTGGAAAAGGACACCGTCTGCGGTGTTGCAAAAAACTCCTCGAAGGGCGGATCGAACTTTGCCACGGGCAAGTGCTCGAAAATCCCGCCGCCGTTGTTGTTGATCAAAATGATCGTGAGACTGCCCTTTAGCTTCGATCCCAACAAAAAACCATTGCTGTCGTGCAGCAACGCCAGATCGCCAGTCAACAGCACGGAGGGCTTGTTGCCGTGCGCGATTCCCATCGCCGTCGACAGCGTTCCATCAATCCCATTCGCCCCGCGATTGAAATGGATCTGATGCGCGCGATTCGTGACCGGCCAGAAATATTCCACGTCGCGAACCGGCATCGAGTTCGCCACAAAAACCGGCGTCCCGTGCGGCAGTCGTCGCGCCAGATTCACCACCGCCAATCCCTCGAAATTGCGCGTCTCGTCCAGGGTCTTCAGAAAGCTGCGCGTCGCCAACAGTTCCGCCCGCCGCCATGATTCCGTATAGCCTGCGGGGGAGCGTCCGCTTGAAACGAAACTCGACGCAAATGCTCCGATCCGGCAGCGCACGTGGCGTGTCGACAGATGCAACGCGTCCAGATTTTGCACCCGTTGCGACACCAGCCAGACATTCGGCGCCCATTTTTCCAGCGATGTCCGCAGCGGTTTGCTGGTCGGCCAGCCGCCGACGCACAGCACGACTTCCGCCTTGAGCCGATTGCGTGCCTTCTCGCTGCGCAACACTGCGTCGTAATGCGTGATCAGCACTGGGAATTGCCCGGCCG
Organism: Verrucomicrobiota bacterium; assembly: GCA_041691855.1. GTDB lineage: Bacteria > Verrucomicrobiota > Verrucomicrobiia > Opitutales > Opitutaceae > Lacunisphaera. The sequence continues at coordinate 9,107 of JBEPTW010000129.1, forward strand.
TACCGCGCAAACCGGAAAGCCCATCCGCGAGCACCGGCCAGCCCAGTTCCTTCGCGAGCGAGGCGATGGCGGCGATTTCTGCGGGTGAACTTCCCTCGGCTCCAGCACCCACCACGATGATGCCTTTTTTTGCCGAGGGAAAACCTCCGAGCTCCACCTGAATCGCCGTCCGCGCCGGTGGTACAACCGCCGCAAAAAAATCATCTGCTGACAGCAGAGCTTTAACATTTTTCGTGGAGTCGTCCTCAATCGGGGGCAACGGATCGCGAAACGGCGCGTTGAGGTGAACCGGTCCGGCGTCCGGCCATTGCGTTCGTTCCCACGCGTGCATGAGCGTCTGCCGCAGGTAACGCAACAACGGCAAATCCGCCGAAGGGACGGCGAGTTCGTGATAAAAATTCACGTGGCCTCCAAAAATCTTTTGCTGATCGATAGTCTGACCGGAACGGCATTCGCGCAGCTCCGGCGGTCGATCCGCCGTGATGACGAGCAACGGCACGCCACTCACCTGCGCCTCGATGATCGCCGGCAAATAATTTGCCCCGGCCGTACCGCTCGTGCAGATCAGCACCACCGGACGCGATCCGCGCCGCGCCAATCCCAGCGCAAAAAACGCGGCGGAACGCTCGTCCAACACCGGGATCGATTCGATTCCTTCGTGTCTAGCGAAAGCCATCGTCAAAGCGGTCGAACGGGAACCCGGCGAAATGATCGCCTGCCTCAGTCCGAGCCGGAAAAGCGTTTCCGCGAGCACGCTGCCCCACAGGCTGTTGGTGTTGCGAAAATCGAGAGTGGTTAAACGCTTCATCACCTTACGCCCGGGTTAACGCACCGGTCAGCGCTTTCAATTTTAATTCGGTTTCGGCCAATTCTCTATCCGCGTCCGAACCCGCCACAATGCCAGCACCGGCGTGAACCGTGGCCGTATTCCCGTCGATCAGCGCCGACCGAATACCCACAAAAAATTCTCCCTCGCCGCGATGATCAACCCATCCTTGCGGCCCCGCGTAAAGTCCGCGGTCGACCGATTCCAATCGCTTGATCGCCGCCAACGCCGGTTCGCGCGGAGTGCCGCCCACCGCCGGAGTCGGATGAAGGCGCGCGACCAGATCCAAAATATGCACGCCTGCGGGCAAAGAGGCGCTGAGATGAAGGTACAAGTGCTGCACGTTGGCGAGACCGAGGACACGCGGCTGTGCAGCGTGTTCCACCGCGAGTCCGAGATCGGCGATTCGACGGAGAATCGACTCCACCACCAAGCGATGCTCTCGCAAATCTTTTTCACTTTGCAGCAACGCTCGGGCCAACGCCGCATCCTCACTGGCGGATTCGCCGCGCGCTGCGGAACCAGCGAGTGCTTCGGTGTGCATGCGCCCAGCCGCTACCCGCACCAGCCGCTCCGGACTCGCCCCGATAAAACTTTGTCCGCGACCGTTCGCGATCGAGAATGAATAGCAACTGGGGAAATGCTGCCTCAAGTGATTGAGTACGCCAAGCGGATGAAACTCCTCGGTCGTCGTCAGCCGTTTCGCCCGCGAAAGCACGATCTTCCGGTAATCGCCCAGCTCAATTTCCCGCAGCGCCTGCACCACGCTTGCACGATAATCACCGCCGAGATCTTCGCTCTGTCGCGGAGCCGGCGGCCGGCTGTTCTCTCTCGCGCGCGCATAATCGAAGGCATGAAACTTGACATGCGCCTTCCAGACTTTTGCGGCGATCAGCGCAACGGGCGCATCGGCGGTGATCAACAAATTCGCGACCGCGACCGTGTGATCGCCCATCCGCGCCACCTGCCAGCGCGGAACGAAAAGTCGCAGTGAGGGAAAGGCCGATCCTTCGGCCGGGTTCGGATCGAAGGCAGTGGCAAAAAAGAAATGCGGTCCCGCAAATGGCATTTCGAGCGGGCCGACCG
>JBEPTW010000130.1:0-10928 GCA_041691855.1 Verrucomicrobiota bacterium
GCTTAACGGTGGCTTCAAAATATCCGGCAACTTTGCCCAGAATTTCCGCCAGACCACCCGACGCTTCGCCGGCCTCAACCATGGAAACGAACAGCGAATTAAACGAACGGGGAAATTTTTTAACTGCCGCCGAAAACGAGGTGCCAGTGGAGATATCGTTGCGCACATCGCGGATGACGATGCGAAAGACCTGGTCTTCGGTCTGATCCTGCAATGCCTCCAAACAAGAAACCAATGGCAGACCAGCTTGTAACAATGAGGCGAGCTGGCTGGTAAAAATCGAGAGCTCACCCAAATCCAATTTGTAGGTCTTCGCCTTCTTTTCCAGGACCTTTTGTTTGGCTAAAGCTTGCGCCGCTCTGACATTGGACTGGGATTTTGATGCAGCATTAGTCGCCATAGTAGTTCCAAAATACGGAGATAATCGTCACGCCCGCAATCCCATTCAGTATATCCGTATATTCGCGGATTGGAGAACTTAAGCTTGATCGCAGTAGCTCGAACCGCTCTGTTTCTCCCAGTGTACGCGGCTATAGTTTAATGGTAAAACCTCTGCCTTCCAAGCAGGTGTCGTCGGTTCGATTCCGACTAGCCGCTCCACTTTTACAGGTTTTTGGAGGCCCTATCTCCGCCATCCCGATGAAATCTGGCGGAAACCGCTCGGGTTGACCGGCATCAGGTTGATGCCGAAATCATGGAATCAACTCCGTTTCGTGAGTTCGTGGCAATGAAGCCAGACGACAAAATAATCTGCACAGGGCGACGAACCCCGCCATTTCACGCCAACATTATTTGTGTCAGCCGCCTAAATTAAGGCGTCAGCTAAGTTTGCGGCGTGCCGATTATTAGGCCTTTCTGCCTAATTCGTGAACCCCTGCCCCATCAATCTGACCTCGCTTAACCTAGGATTCAGCGGTGTTGGAATAACCCCAGCGTTATTGGCATACTTTGATTGGGCTATTGTCTCGGGATTGACCCTTCTCGCCCTCGTTTTGATCTCGCTCTATTGGCTCCGGATTCAGCGGGGTCGGTCGCATCAGAGGAAGGATCGAGGCAGATCAATCGCAATCCAGACCCCGGAAATTTCAAAAGAGGAAGCGGCCAACTCCGAGTTCATTGCCGCAGTTGGCCATGAAATCCGCAATCCGATGAACGGAATTGTCGGGATTGTTGAAAGCATCAAAACCGAAGGGCTCGATCCAGATAGCAAACACAAGTTGAAGTTGCTGCGCCAGTGCGCCGATCACCTTGCTTCGTTACTTGAGGACTTTCTGGGCTATTCCCCAGCCCAACCGGATGTTTTCAAATTGGACTCCGAGCCCTTTGACGTGTCCGCGCTGATGGATTCAATCGTCGCTCTCAGCACAACCGAAAGCGAGAAACGCGGCATTCCTGTCGAGATCGCGATATCTCCGGCGGTGCCGCGCCAGTTAACCGGCGACCGGCGCCGAATTCGACAGATCCTTTTAAACTACGTCTACAATGCGCTGAAATATTCCAACGATGGCGTCGTAAGCGTCACCGCTTGGCGTAACCAAAACTCACCCGGAACTGCGGAGATTTTTTTTGCGGTCTCTGATGATGGCCCCGGCATTCCTGCCAAGGAGCAGGAAAATATATTTGCCCGTCTCGACCGAAATCCCGATCCCCAGTCGAACGGAATGCTGGGAACCCGGCTCGGCCTTTTTATCTGCAAGAACCTGGCGGAAAAAATGAACGGACGCGTGTGGTTCAAAAGCGAAGTAGGCAAGGGCTCGTGCTTCTATTTCAGCGCACTGTTTCCCGTGCCCACTCACGAAAATCATCCGTCAGCGCTTCCGCTCGCGCCCCTCCCGCGAAACCTTCGCCGCGCGCTTTTGATCGACGATGCAGAATACAATCGCATAGCTCTCGCTGGCATGTTGGAAAGCCTTGGACTCAAGGTGCAGGCCACGGCTGATTTTCAAGAGTTATTTTCTTTCGCAAAAGCACAGGACTTCGACCTCATTTTCATCGACTACTCGGTTCAAGGACTGGAAGGCCCAGCGATCGCAAAACATATTCGGGCCATGTCGGGCGCTTCCTCAAAGGCCACAATTTTTGCCACCACCGCATTCAACACGGCAGAAAAACGTGCAGCCTGTCTGAACGCGGGGATGGATGGATTTCTGGCAAAACCCATCACCCTCGATCGCCTGCGTCGCGCGCTCAACGCGAGCACAACGAGTGAGAAATCACCGGAATCGCGACCAATTCCTCGCGATCCACTCGCCAACTTGCGTCTTCTCGCGGCCAAGAAAGGCGCGTCATTCAAAGACGAATTGAATTTATACTTCCTCGAATTCCAAACAGAGCTTGGGCAGCTCGCGGACGCGTTGACAAAAGAAGATTCCGGTCGAGCGAGTTATTTCGCCCATCTTCTCTATGGCCGATGCTCGTTCATCAATGAAGGCGACCTTGAACTAATGTTGCGGAAAATCGAGGCGATCACCGCCATGGAACGCTGGGATGAAGCCCGCAAACTTGGCCGTAATGTTGAACTCCGGACAGAAACCTTGCGGATCAAATTGGTCTCCGCGAACCCAGTTGTTCAACCCGCGTGAGTCCGTTGACGATTGCGTAGTGAATGAGCTTCGGCGTGGCGTGAACGTCGAGCTTGCTCATGATATCGCGACGGCGCGACTGCACCGTTGCCGGACTGATGCCAAGGATGTGGGCGATCTCGCTGTCATTTTTCGATTCGCCGATCATCGACAGAATTCTGGTTTCATAATCCGAGAGAACCCGGATAAAGGCCTTCGGATCGCGCCGGATCGTGGCGCTGGATAAGTTAACAATTGGCGTGTAATAAATCCGGCCGGCCAACACTTCCTTGATGGCGGCGGTCAATACTCCGGGACATTGCTCGTTCTTATCCACAAATCCGTGCAAACCGAGCCGTTGAACTTGCAGCATCGTCCACGGATCGCGGTGCGCTGAAATCGCCAGGATCTTTATTTGCGGGAGATCTTCCATCAACCTTCTGGCCAGCTCCAGACCATCGCCATCCGGAAGGGAAATATCGAGCAAGACGAGATCAGGCTTGTGCTCGCGAATCGAAGCCAAGCCTTCTCGACATGTGCCGCACCATGGCACCACCTCGAAACCTAAATCGCGGCAATGAAAAGTAAAAAACTCAGCAACCATCCGCTGGTCCTCCACGATGGCTACTTTGGTTCGGACGATGGGTTTATTTTCAAGATTTTCGGCGGAGAGATGAACTGTTTTTACTTCGCCATTGAGCGCAACGTGCATGACTGATTGTGGGGTGGAGTGTGGGGTTAAACTAACGTGAACATCATTCTTTTCCAACCTCGAGAAGTCGAGCTTCCTCTGCTGCTAAATGACACGCGCGCGCGTCATATTTTGGACGTTTTGCGCCTGCAACCAAACGGAACTTTCGAGGCCGGTTTGATCGACGGTCCGCGCGGCACTGGAACGCTGATCGCAATCAACCCCGACTCGCTCATCCTTACTTTTTTATGGGGAAATCCGCCACCGCTTCTTTGTCCGATCCACCTTTTAATAGGTCTTCCTCGCCCTCAAACTTCACGCGACATCCTGCGCGACATGACCACGATGGGGGTCGCTTCACTCAATTTCATCCTCAGTGATCGCGGAGAACGAAGTTACCGCGATTCCAGTCTTTGGACCTCCAGCGAATGGAGGAAATGCGTCCTCGCCGGAGCCACCCAAGCCTTTTCCACCCGTTTGCCTGACGTCGCTTTCGGGACGACACTTCCCGAAGCAATCGCGCTCCTCTCTCCAGCAATCTCGCGCGTAGCCCTCGATAATTACGAAGCTTCGTCCTCCCTCGCCGCTTTTAGTCCGGCCGGATTTTCGTCCGCAGTGATCGCCGTCGGTTCCGAACGCGGATGGTCACCCAATGAACGCACGCGCTTAAAAAACGCCGGTTTCGCCTTCGTTCATTTGGGGCCTCGTGTTCTTCGGACTGAAACCGCCTGTGTCGCTGCCGTGACTCTGATCAAAGCAAAGCTCGGTTTGTTCTGAAAATACAGATTGTCGGTTGTCGCGCGCCCTTGCCCAGACGCTTCACCCCGGTCCATCCTTCAGGCGTCAGCGTGATTTCGCCCGGCATTTCAAAAACCACGAGGGGATCGACCTTTGCTGCCGTTAAAATCGTCAATGCCGCAAAAATCTTGGATGCCACTTCCGCGATGAGATCGTATGGCGGGTCGACAAAGATCAGGTCCGGCGCAAATCCGACCGAAACAGTAGTGGCATCCGCATTGATCACCTTCAGATCTGCCGACGACCGCGAAAGACTCTTGCACACTGCCGCAACATTTTGGCCGATGCACGCTACGGTTCGCGCATCCTTCTCGACGAAAGTCCCCTCCTTCGCGCCACGGCTGAAGGCTTCCAGACCATACGCCCCGCTCCCGGCAAATAAATCGAGGAATTTCGCGCCGGAAACCCATGAGGCAATGCTCGAAAATACCGCCTGTCTCATCGCGTCAGTCGCCGGACGAACTGCTTCTCCCTTCGGCACAACCAATGGAACTCCGCGGGCGAGACCTCCCGTTATACGCATGACTTGCCCCTCGATTCAGCGATCGCCCGCGAGGCATCGGCGCCAGCAATCAAACGAAATGCCGGAACTCTTTCTACCTCTGGCGGTTTTATTACTAGTAACATAGCGTTTGCACGATAGCAGCCTACGACTTACGTCTCGTCTGCGTTGTGAAGCCTCCGACCTAACTGGCTTTGCGAATCTGCAAAGGCAATGCCTTACATAAAGTAAACCAAGCATGTTTTCCCGACTCCTAGTCAGGCTCCTTTGTGCTGCCGTCATCACCGCCACCGCGTTGTTTGGCGAGGAGCGGAACGTCTGGCCGTTTGCGGTCGAGCAAATCACCGCCGGTGGAACCGTGAAATCAGCCGAGTACGTCGGTCCACTGTTTTTCAAAAATTCTCGAAGCGACGGCGCAGAGCTTAAAGGTTTTCGTCCTTTCTACCTTCGAATTCGCCAAGACCAACGCGAGACCAACACGCTGCTCTATCCATTCTTCAGTTGGCAAAAGGAAACCGACTACCGGAATTTCAGCTTCTTCGAGCTAATCAATTTCCGCCGGCAAACCGACGCCGACCACCAAACCGTCCGCAATTTTGATGTCTGGCCGTTCTATTTCTCACGCGATTCAGGCGATCCCGAATCGAGTTACCGGGCTCTCTTCCCAATCGGAGGTACGATCAAAAGTCGCTTCGGTTCCGACCGGATTCATTTCGTACTTTTCCCGCTCTATGGCGATTTCGAGAAAGCTGGTAGTCACACCACCAACGCGCCCTGGCCCTTTCTTAGATTCATTCACGGCGCAGGCGAACACGGATTTGAATTCTGGCCCCTTTTCGGCCATCGCGGCCGCGAGAATGACTATGACAGTAGATTCTATCTCTGGCCGCTGATCTATCGCTCGGCCAAGAATCTGTCCGAACCGCAACCCGACGTGAAAATGGGGTTTTTGCCGTTTTACACTAAGGACACCAAACCCGGCTACCTCAACGAAAACTATCTCTGGCCTTTCTTCGGTTCAACGCATCAAACCATTCCGGCAAAATACGATGAGACCCGGTATTTTTGGCCGTTTCTGGTGCAGGGACGCGGTGAAGCCAAATACGTCAACCGCTGGGGTCCGCTCTACACTCACTCCATCAACAAGGGCATGGACAAAACTTGGATTGGTTGGCCGATTTTTAAACACCTCCACTGGGAAGAAGACGGCATCGCTCAGGATAAAAATCAGGTTCTGTTCGCGATTTATTGGTCGCTCACCCAACGCAGCCTGACCAATCCCCGCGCCCAGCCTGCCCACAAAACCCACTTGTGGCCGTTGTTCAGTTCTTGGAATAACGGCGCTGGCCAACGGCAGTTTCAATTCCTCAGTCCCTTCGAGGTTTTCTTCCCGACCAACGAGCCGGTGCGTCAGCTATATACTCCGCTTTTTGCCATTTACCGATACAATCAACGGGCTCCGGGCGACACCAGTTTGTCCGTGCTGTTCAGCTTGTTGACTTGGAAAAAATCCCCGCTGGAAAAAGAATTTCATTTCGGACCGTTGTTCAGCCGCAGCACTTTTCCTGACCGTTCGCGGGTTGCCGTCGGTCTTGGATTACTCTCCTGGCAGCGCAAACCGAATTCCGATCGCTGGACATTTTCCCTTTTCGATTTCCATCCGCAATCCGCCGCTCCGGCCTCATCGCCATGAATCAAATAAAAACTCTGCTCGAGAACATCGGAGGCACCCTCCTGCTCCTTGTCCGCTCGTTGAAATACCTGCCGACATTCCCGCAGCAGTTTCCCCGCTTTATCGAGCAGTGCTACTTTATCGGCTATGGCACCCTCCCGATTGTCACGATCCTGAGCTTTTTTATCGGAAGCGTGCTCGCCCTTCAAAGCGGCTACAGCATGGAAAATTTCGGCGCTAAACAATTTATCGGCACCTTGGTCGGTCTCTCCATGGCCCGCGAACTCGGGCCGATGATGGTTGCAATCCTATTGGCGGGTCGCGTGGGGTCCGCCATCACCGCCGAGCTCGCTTCCATGAAAGTTTATCAAGAAGTGGACGCACTGGTAACGATGAACATTCCGCCCGAGCGGATGTTGGTACTGCCACGTCTCGTCGCTGTTCTCGTGATGATGCCCGTACTGGCCATCATCGCCAACCTGTGCGGCTGGTATGGAGGCGCTTTGGTTTGCCAATACACGCATTTCATTTCCGTCGACAGCGAGTCCTACTTCGCCGCCTTGAAACATTTCATGAAGCCGCAGGATGTCATCGACGGCTTGCTAAAAGCCGAGGTGTTCGGCTTTGCGATCGTTCTCGTTTGCTGTTACACGGGGCTAAATACGCGGGGTGGCCCGCGCGAAATCGGCGCTTCCGTCACCAAAGCAGTTGTCACCTCGCTCATCCTCATTCTGGTGCTCGATTACTTCGTCACAAAAATCCTCCTTTGACCGCCATGCGCACCCGCACTTCCAGTAATTACACCGCCAGTCCGTTTTCCAATAAAACGTTCGGGGTGACGGTCAGCAAAATGACCAAGAAATACGGCCGCACGACCGTCCTCCGGGATATCAATCTGGCCATAAAACCCGGCGAGATTTTCTGCATCATGGGTCCCAGCGGTTCGGGAAAAAGCGTTCTGCTAAAACAAATCGCCGGGCTCGAACAGGCCACGAGTGGCGAAGTAAAGATCGGCGATTTTGACGCCGCCGACCCGGCGACCCGGGCCAAAGTCCATCTGGCCCTTGTCTTCCAAGCCGGCGCCTTGTTTAACTCCCTCTCGGTTTATGACAACATGGCGCTTTATCCCCGCGAGCACCGGCTCTGCGACGAAGCCGGCATTCGCGAGCGGGTGATGCATACGCTGACCATTTTGTCATTGGAGAAAGCGGCTCGAAAATTCCCGGCCGAACTTTCCGGCGGCATGAAGAAGCGCGTCGCGATCGCCCGCGCGCTGATCATGGAACCGGAACTACTACTCTACGACGAACCCACCTCCGAACTGGACCCCGTGATGAGTGCCACGATCAGCGAAATCATCGCGTCGTTACGGGAACAGACGGCCGTCACGAGCATCGTTGTCACCCACGACCGCCAGCTGGCCTTCAGCATCGCAGATCGAATCGCCTTACTCATCGACGGTCGCATTCGCGCCATCGGCAAACCCGACGAGATCAGGGAGTCCAAGGACCCCGAAGTCGCCAATTTCCTCAATCCGGTCGTCGACCTCAAGAATCCCCGTTTCAAACAACTCGATAACAACCATGAATAACTCACAACAAGCTATCCGCGTCGGGCTCTTTTTCGTGCTCGGACTCGCGCTCGCCTGGATCACCTTTGAGTCGCTCAACGGCGGCCGGCTTTTCAAGCAGAGAGGTTACACCGTCGTCGCCGGCTTCGCCAACTTGAAGGGGCTGAAGGTCGGCGACGACGTGCTGATGGCCGGCGTGAAAATCGGCTCAGTCGGCAACACCCGTCTGGGCGACCGCCGGGTCGAAGCCGTCCTCCGGATTCTTCCGAGCATTAAAATTCCCAATGACGCCGTCGCCAGCGTCGAAGTGTCGAGCCTGCTCGGCGCAAACTATCTGGGCGTCAGTTTTGGAACGCCAACTGCGGCGCCATTGAACGACGGCGATGAAATCAAAACCAAAAACACCATCGATATGAACGAAGTGATCAGCCAGCTCGGCAATCTCGGAACCAAACTCGAGCAGGTGATGGGCGACATTAGCAAAAGCATGGGTGGTGACGGGAAAAGCGGAAATCTCTTCGCAAAAATCGACAAGCTCGTCAGCGATAACGGTCCAAAGTTGACCGAAACCGTCAGCAATCTGCAGGATATCACAGCGAAAATTAAAAACGGCGACGGCACGTTAGGCCGGTTGATCAACGATCCGAAACTCCACGACGAACTCATTGCTTCGGTCAACGAGATCAAGCTCGCTGCCACCGACGCCCGCAACTTCATGAACGATACCAAAGGAATCGTCGCCGACGTAAAGACCGGGAAAGGCGCCTTGGGACTTCTGCTCTACGACGAAGGCACTGCGAATAGCATCAAGGTCACGGCGAGCAACCTCCGCCAAATTTCCGACAAACTCAACGGCGGCCAAGGCACCCTCGGAAAGCTGATTTCCGACGATAAAATTTACCGCGATGTCCAGGGACTGATGAAAAAAGCCGACCGCGCCATCGACGGCTTGGGCGATTCCGGGCCGATCACCGCAGTCGGAGTCGTCGCCAACTCGCTCTTCTGAGCAATCCACGAAATCCAGAAGTGTCATTCACTGGAGCCGCCGCGACCTCGCTGCGGTAGACGGCTGAACCACGGCGGGGTCGCCACGGCTCCATCAAATATTCAAGCCATCTCAAAACGTTATCGATTTCCAAAAAAAGAAGCCGACCCTTCAAAGGTCGGCTTCTTTCGCTTTTGATCTCAAAAACACTAGGGCGTGTCTGGGAAATAACTTGCGTCGCTTGCTGTAGGGCCGGGGCTTGCGCCGGCCTCGCGCGCGAAAAACGGCACGTCGCAAGCGACGGCCCTACGCGCCCGAGCAGAGTTGATTGGCGATAGTTTATTTACCAGACACAGCCTAAACCTTTGGACCGCCTTGCGCGAGATTGCGCGCACGTAGGCGCAGGCCGTTGAGCCGGATAAAGCCCGTCGCGTCGCTTTGATTGTACCAGCTCTTGACGCCTTCCATTGAGGCAATCTTGTCGTCGTAGAGGGAGTACTTTGATTTGCGCCCGCAGGTGATGATATTCCCTTTGTAGAGCTTGAGCCGAACGGTACCGGAAACGAACTTCTGGCTCTCATCGATCATCGCTTGGAGCATCTCGCGTTCGGGTGCGAACCAAAAGCCGTTGTAAACGAGCTCGGCGTATTTCGGAATGAAACCGTCACGCAGATGCATCACCTCGCGATCGAGAGTGAGCGACTCCACCTGCCGGTGCGCCTGCATGAGAATCGTGCCACCGGGCGTTTCATAAACACCACGGGATTTCATCCCCACGAAACGATTCTCGACCAGATCAACGCGCCCGATGCCGTGCTTGCCGCCGAGTTTATTCAACGCCTTGAGCACATTGCCCGGCGTAAGTTTTTTTCCGTTCACCGCCACGCAGTCACCCTTCACGAAATCCAATTCGACATACTCCGGCTTATCCGGCGCGTCCTCCGGCGAAACCGAGAGCTTGAACATCCCCTTATTCGCTTCGGTGGTCGGATCGAACCAAGGATCTTCAAGAATGCCGGCCTCGTAAGAAATATGGAGAAGGTTCCGATCCATCGAATAGGGTTTCTTCAACGAAGCCTCGACGGGAATATTATGCTTCGCACAGTAGGCGATCATCTCAGCGCGCCCCGGGAACAGCTCACGATAAGCCTCGATTTTCCACGGCGCGATAATCTGAAGATTCGGTGCGAGCGCCATGTAGGTGAGCTCAAACCGACATTGATCATTTCCTTTTCCCGTGGCCCCGTGCGCGACAGTGTCGGCATTTTCTTTCTTCGCGATTTCGATCTGCGCCTTCGCGATGAGCGGCCGGGCGATCGACGTCCCAAGATAATATTGTCCCTCGTAAATCGCGTTGGCGCGGATCATCGGATAGATATAGTCACGCGCAAATTCCTCCACCAAATCCAAGGTATAGTGCTTGGAGGCACCCGTTTTCTTCGCCTTCTTATCCAAGCCTTTCAGTTCCTCTTCCTGGCCAACATCGGCCGCAAAAGTGACGATCTCAGCGTCGTAGGTTTCCTTCAGCCATTTGACAATGACGGAGGTGTCGAGGCCTCCGGAGTATGCGAGTACGATCTTCATAATTTCGCCGGAGTGTTGATAATCAGTCGTCCCGCGCAAAGTAAAAATCCGGGATTTACCGCATATTAACCGCCGCAAGATTGTGTTCGCGTCAACTCACTGTCTGGATTCCGACCGCGATATGAAGCTATCTGCAATAGCGTCAGGCAGGTCATTCGGAACCCGTGGATTCACGCTGGTTGAAATCATGGTCGTCGTCGTAATCATCGGCCTCCTGGCGGCCCTCGCGATTCCGGCTGCGCAGCGGGTGCGTCGTGCTGCAATCAACAGTCGTTTTCTCAACGACCTCCGGATTGTTCGAGACGCTGCGGACACCTATGCGATGGAAAACGGTGGCTGGCCGCCGGATGGCTCTTCCGCTATTCCACCCGAGTTGGCCGCTTATTTGAAAAAGGTATTCGACCCCATTTCCCCAATCGGAGGCACGTGGGACTGGGACATGAATGTATTCGGCATAACCGCCGGCATCGCGGTCCAAGGGCCAACGATCTCCACTGAACAATTAATTGAAATCAGTACCGTCCCACCGGATGAGAACGTGGTGATGCAACTGCTTGCACGGGAG
>JBEPTW010000131.1:0-10912 GCA_041691855.1 Verrucomicrobiota bacterium
CAGATGTGGGAAGCACAATATTTCCACCACGATAAACCCCGCTCGCTCATCACCTCGGGTGGTCTGGGTACGATGGGCTTTGCGCTCCCGGCCGCGATTGGCGCCAAGTTCGCCTGTCCGAAGAAGGATGTGTGGGTGATCGTCGGCGACGGCGGTTTCCAGATGACTTCGTGTGAACTCGCGACCGCCGAGCAGGAAGGGATCAAGGTCAACGTGGCCATCATCAACAACGCCTTCCTTGGCATGGTGCGTCAGTGGCAGGAGTTTTTCTACGACAAGCGCTACGCCGCCACGCCGATGACCGGTCCGAATTTCGTGAAGCTGGCCGAGGCCTATCGCCTCACCGGATTGCTTTGCGACAAACGCTCCGACGTGAAGGCCACTGTCGAGAAGACGCTCGCGACCAAGGGCACGGTCGTCATCGATTTCGTGGTTGAGAAGGAAGACACCGTTTTCCCCATGGTTCCAGCAGGCGCTGCGCTCGATGCGATGATTCGCCGTCCGAAGCAGGATGTGATGCTGGAATCCGGTTCCGACAAGGACTGGGAAATGCCGTCATCCGCGCTGCCCAATGTATTCGCCGAGGCGAAAGCCGAGGCCGCCGCGTTGAACGGTCGCGCGAAATCCAAAAAACCTTCCGCGAAACCGGCACGCCCGGCCGCTCGCAAGGCGACCAAAACTGCCCGCCGCTAAACTATTTCTCCCATGGCTAAACATACGCTCATTGCTTACGTGGAAGACGTCCCCGGCGTTCTCAACCGGATCGCTTCGCTCTTCCGTCGTCGCAACTTCAACATCGACTCGCTCACCGTCGGTCGCACCGAACAGCCTGGCGTTTCCCGCATGACCGTCGTGGTCGACGCCACGGAAGCCGGTGCCCGCATCGTGGAGGCCAATCTCTACAAGTTGGTCAACGTGCTGCGCGTTGACGACCTCACCAACAAGTCCGCGCTCATGCGCGAACTCGGTCTTATCAAAGTGAAAGTTACTTCCAAAAACCGTGGGGAAGTACTGCAGCTCGTCGAGGTTTTCCGCGCCCATGTAGTCGACGTCGACGAATCGACGGTCGTCATCGAAGTCAGCGGTGCACCCGAAAAAATCGGCAAATTGGAAACAGTGCTGCGGCCTTACGGTATTATCGAAACCGTCCGTACTGGCGCAGTCGCGATGGCGCGCGGCAAGGAATTGATCTCTTCCGCTCCGCCGCTGGTTCGTACCGAAGCCGGTCACGAACACGATTCCAGCGTTTCGATGTCGGTTTAATCGCCCTGAGTCCAACTTCACGAACCGCAACTCTTACCTCTGAACTCTCATCTCATTTTATACCATGGCTAAAATCTACTACGACAAAGACGCGAATCTCTCGCTCATTCGCGACAAAAACGTCGCCATTATCGGCTACGGCTCACAGGGCCACGCCCACGCGCTTAACCTGAAGGAAAGCGGCGTTTCCGTTCGCGTTGGTCTTGCTCCCAAGAGCAAATCTGCCGCTAAGGCGAAGAAAGCCGGCCTCACGGTTGGCTCGGTGGACGATGTGTCCGCCTGGGCTGATGTGATCATGGTGCTGGTGCCCGACCATGTTCAGGCCCGTCTTTATCGCGAGTCCATCGCCCCGCATCTTACTGCGGGCAAGATGCTGATGTTCGCGCACGGTTTCAACATTCGCTTCAACGGAATCGTTCCACCGAAGAATGTGGACGTGACGATGATCGCCCCGAAGTCACCTGGTCACCGCGTGCGCGAAGTGTTCCAAGAAGGCGGCGGCGTCCCCGGCCTCATTGCCGTTTATCAGAACGCCACCGGCAACGCCAAGAAGCTCGCGCTCTCCTATGGCCGCGGCATCGGTTGCACCCGCGCCGGCGTGCTCGAGACCACCTTCAAGGAAGAGACCGAGACGGATCTTTTCGGTGAACAAGCCGTGCTCTGCGGTGGCTGCGCCGAATTAGTGAAGGCTGGGTTCAAGACGCTCGTCGATGCGGGCTACCAGCCTGAGATCGCTTACTTTGAGTGCATGCACGAGCTGAAGCTGATCGTCGATCTGATGTATCGCGGCGGTTTGAACTACATGCGTTATTCCGTTTCGGATACAGCGGAGTGGGGCGATTATGTTTCCGGCCCGCGCGTCGTCACGAAGAAGACGCAGGCCGAAATGAAGCGCATCTTGAAGGACATCCAGACGGGCAAATTCGCCAAGCGCTTCATCGACGAGAACAACAAGTATGGTCGCAAGACCATGAACAAGTTCCGCAACGCTGAACGCGGTCAGAAGATCGAAGTCGTCGGCGCGAAGCTGCGCGCGATGATGCCGTTCCTGAATCCGGTCACGATCTCGAAGTAATCTTCGCGGACACGGGCGATTTCGCGACATGTGAAATCGCCCGCGTCACGCTGTTTTTATCGAATCAGAATAACCCCGCCACCTGAGTTTACGATGCCGACAGTCGACAGCCGCCCCTTTATCGAAATCTTCGACACGACGTTGCGCGACGGTGCGCAGACGGAGGGTATTTCGTATTCGGCTGACGACAAGTTGCGCATCGCGCGCAAGCTCGACGAACTCGGCGTGGCGTTTATCGAGGGCGGCTGGCCGGGTTCAAATCCGAAGGACGTCGCGTTCTTCGAACTCGCGCGCAAGGAAAAGTGGACGACCGCCAAGATCGTAGCGTTTGGCGCGACGCGTCGGGCAAAATTGAAAGCTGAGGACGATCCGAGTGTGCAGGCGCTGGTCGCGGCGGGCACCGAGGTCTGTTGTATTTTCGGCAAATCGTCGGTGTTGCAAGTCGAGGAAGTGCTCCGCACGACGCTCGAGGAAAACCTGAGGATGATCGAGGAAACGGTCGCGTACTTGCGGGCGCAGGGAAAACGCGTGATTTACGACGCCGAGCATTTCTTCGATGGCTTTGATCAAAATCCCGACTACGCGCTGAAGGCGATCGGGGCGGCGAACAAAGGCGGCGCTGAGACGCTGGTCTTGTGCGACACGAACGGCGGACATTTGCCGTGGGAAGTGGCGGCCACCGTTGAAGCGGTGCGGAAGCATTTTGGTCCGTCGGTCCGCGTCGGCATTCATTTGCACGATGATACCGGGTGCGCGGTCGCGAGTAGCATCGCGGCGATTCGCGCGGGCGCGGTTCACGTTCAGGGCACGATGAACGGTTACGGCGAACGTTGCGGCAATGCCAACCTTTGCATCGTCATTCCCAATCTCGAATTGAAATTGAAGATGCGCGCGTTGCCGGGAGGCTCGTTGTCGCATCTGCACGAAGTCGCGAGTTTTGTGACCGAGGTGGCGAATTTCACTCCGAACGAGCAAATGGCCTACGTCGGCAACAGCGCGTTTGCCCACAAAGCCGGCGTGCACGTTTCTGCCATGCAGCGCCATCCGGATGCTTACCAACACATCGATCCAAAACTCGTCGGCAACCAGATGCGAGTCGTCGTAAGCGAGCAATCGGGCCGGGCCAATCTTGTTTCCAAGGCGGAGGAACTCGGTTTGCAAAACCTTGATGCGGCGACCGGCGCAAAGGTGATCGAACTTATCAAGGAAAAGGAACACGCGGGATTTTCGTTTGAGGCCGCAGAGGCGAGCATCGCCCTGCTAATCCGCCGGGTGTCGCCGGATTATCGGCCCCTATTTACGCTGCGCGATTATCGCGGGATGGTCAGCCGCCACGGCGACCGCCAGATTGCGGACGCGACGATCAAATTGGATATCGGTGGGCATGAGGTGCACACCGCAGCCGAGGGGAATGGTCCGGTCAATGCGTTCGAGAACGCGCTGCGCAAGGCGCTTCAGCCGATTTTCCCGCAGGTGGGTAAAATCCAGCTGGCGGACTACAAGGTGCGTATTCTGAATAGTAACAGCGGCACTGCTGCGGTTACCCGCGTGTTGATTGACTGGCACGATGGCGAACACCGGTGGAGTACCGTCGGAGCCGGAACCAATATCCTCGATGCCACGTGGCTCGCCTTGGCGGACGGCTACGAATTCATCCTCACGCCCCGCGCCACTGCGACGGCGGCGGTGGCTGCGAGTGCCTGAGGAATCAGGTTATCTGCCGAATTTTTATCAACACGTATGAACGCTCACATTGTATTGCTGCCCGGCGACGGAATTGGACCAGAAGTGGTCAATGAAGCACGTTTGGTGCTCGAAGCCGTCGCCAAGCGCCATGGTCATCAATTCAAGTTTACCGAACAGCTACTCGGTGGCTGCGCGATTGACGCGAAGGGCACGGCCATGCCGGACGAAACTCTGGCGGCGTGTCAGGCGGCCGATGCGGTATTATTGGGTGCAGTAGGCGGTCCCAAATGGGATGATCCAGCGGCGAAAGTGCGCCCCGAACAGGGCTTGCTCGGACTTCGCAAAGGCATGCAGCTTTACGCGAATCTCCGCCCGGTGCGGCCGATGGCGTCGCTCGAACATATTTCTCCGCTCAAGCCCGACCGGATTCGTGGCGTGGATTTCCTGGTCGTGCGAGAATTGACCGGTGGACTTTATTTCGGCGAACGCGGTCGCAAGGGCGCGGGCGAAAACGAGCAGGCTTTCGACACGATGATTTATAGCCGAAGCGAGATTCGCCGCGTGGTGAAACTGGCTTTCCAATTGGCGAAGGGTCGCCGCGGTTTGGTGACGTCGATCGACAAGGCCAACGTGCTCGAATCCTCGCGCCTGTGGCGTCAGGTGGCGGTGGAAGTCGGTAAGGAAAACCCCGGCGTCAAGCTTGAGCACCAGTTGGTGGACTCGGCCGCGATGCGCTTGGTGACACACGCGGCGCAGTTCGACGTGCTCGTGACCGAAAACATGTTTGGTGATATTCTCACGGACGAAGCCGCGGTGCTCGCTGGTTCGCTGGGTTTGCTCCCGAGCGCATCGCTCGGTGACGGCAAGAAAGGATTGTACGAGCCGATTCACGGTTCGGCTCCTGACATTGCCGGGAAGGGGATAGCCAATCCCATCGGCACGATTCTTTCGGCCGCGATGCTTTTGCGTCATTCCCTTGGTCTCGAAAAAGAAGCTGCAGAAATTGAAAATGCCGTGGCCCGGGCCTTGGACGAAGGCAATCACACGGCTGATCTCCGGCCAAAACAACCGCTCAGCACCACCCAAATGGGTCAGGCGGTTCAACAACGCCTCGGCTAATTCAGCGCGACCACAACTATCGCCATGAGCATTCCTTCATCAAAAGAGCCTCTCGACACCACGCGTTTTATTGCCCGCCATGTCGCCGGTCTTCGCCGGTCGGGTATCCGCGATTTCTTCGAGTTGGTCGCAAAGACCGACGGAGTTATTTCGCTCGGCATCGGTGAACCCGATTTCGACACGCCGCAGCCAATTCGTGACGCGGTTAAAACCGCGATGGACACTGGCAAGACGCACTACACCTCAAATCTGGGCTTGCCCGAGTTGCGGAAGGAAATCTGCCGCTACGCGGAAGGACATTTTAAAGTCAGCTATCGTCCCGACGACGAAGTACTCGTAACCGTCGGCGTTTCCGAGGGACTGGACCTGACGCTGCGTTCGCTGCTCAATCCCGGCGACAAGGTGATGTATCACCAACCGTGTTATGTTTCCTATGCACCGTCCGTGGATTTAGTCCATGCGGTCGGCGTGCCGGTAGCAACCAACGCGGGCGATCTTTTCTCGCTCGATGCGCCGGCGTTGGCGGCGGCTTGGCAGCCGGGATGCAAACTTCTGCTGTTGAATTTGCCCTGCAATCCGACCGGCGGAGTGTGCTCGCGCGAGCAATTGGAGCGCATCGCGAAGTTCGCGATCGAGAAGGACATGATTGTCGTCAGCGACGAAATTTACTCGGAGCTCGTTTTCGAGGGCACGCATACGAGCATCGCCAGCCTCCCCGGCATGCGCGAACGGACGATCCTGCTCCACGGTTTCTCCAAGGCGTTTGCCATGACCGGATTCCGGCTCGGCTACGCTTGCGGACCGGCCCCGTTGATTGAGGCGATGATGAAGGTGCATCAATATTCGATGCTGTGCGCTCCAAGCATCAGCCAGGAAGGCGCGCTTGCGGCGCTGCGCTTGGGGGATGACGCGACCAAGTTCATGCGTGACCGTTATCGCGAACGCCGGGATTTGTTTGTGCGTCGGATCAATGCGGCGGGCCTCGTGTGCCATGCTCCGCGCGGTTCGTTCTATGCTTTCCCATCGGTTACCTCCACCGGCCTCGACGAAGGTGAATTCGCGCGCCGGTTGCTTACGGAGCAGCGCGTCGCGGTGATTCCCGGAACGGCCTTTGGTGACGCCGGAGCAGGTCACGTACGGGCTTGCTTTACCGCCAATGAAGAAAAGCTCTCGGCGGCGTGTGATCGGATCGAGCGGATGTTGAATTCGCTTCGTCCGGCGGCGCGGGGCTGACCTTCCTCGGTGGATCGAGGCGGTGTGAGGTCCGGTGCGGCTCAAAAAGTGACGCTGTAGCTCAGCGTCACTACGCCGCGCCCGATGGCGGCGGCATTGCGGATTTTCCCCGCAGTGCCTTGCTTCAAGAAATTGTGGGAGCCCGTGGTATACGCCCAGCCGATCTGAACCTTCGAATCCTTGCTGACTTGATATGGAAGTGAAACACCGGCGAGATAGTAATCGCCCCAATTTTTAACCGCGGTATTTTTGCCTGCGACGGCGTCTTTCCAGAGATACGTGCCAGCGGTGGCGTTGAAATCGAGTTCGGTTCCCCAGTCTTTTAGCGGAACGGCGAACGATGCAGTTAATTCGGCGGTCGGGCCTTTGCGCTGAAAGTCGTAGTAAAGTTTCGGCGTCAGCCTCACGCCGTGGATCGCGTAGTTCAGCGCGATGTTGGGCTCGAAAGTGGCTGAATAAAATCCGTCGCACTGCTTGACGCCCGGATAAGTGTACGCAGTAAATCCAGGCGCCACGGTGAGTGTGTTCGTCAACTCCATCGCATAGTAGCCGTAGAAATCGGACTCAGGATCGGATTGACCAGCGACCTTGTCTTTCAGCGGAGCGTTGGTCCAGATTCCAAGGCCCAGCTTACCGGTATCGTATTCAAGCGAGGGTTGGAAGGAGAGTCCGCCGCGGCGGACCCCTCGAAAGGCATAGTGGGAAAGAGTTGAAGCAGTCAGTGTCCACGAGGACGACGTGTTCAATGAACCCGCAGACGTTTCCTGCGCCGATAGCGACGACACGATGGCGGTGAACACCACGAAGATGAGCGCTTTTTTTACTTTTTTCCTCACGCGTCCCGCCACTAAACGCGGGTGTAGCTCAAAAGAAAGACACAAAAAACCCCGCACGAAATTTCCATGCGAGGCTTGAAACTTAATTTGACGCTTTCGTCGTGTGAGCGGGGTTCAGATGGCAGAGTCGCCGCGTTCGTCGGTGCGAATGCGCAGGACGTCCTCCAGAGGGAGCACGAAGATCTTGCCGTCGCCGATTTTGCCGGTCTTGGCTCCTTTTGCGATCGCTTCGACGACTTTACCAACCTGTTCGTCGGATACTGCGAGTTCGATTTTCACCTTGGGCAGGAAGTCCACGGTGTATTCGCTGCCACGGTAGATTTCTGTATGGCCTTTTTGGCGGCCGAATCCTTTGACCTCAGTTACGGTCATGCCTTCGATGCCGACTTGGGAAAGAGCTTCTTTCACTTCGTCGAGCTTGAATGGCTTGATAATTGCGATGACGAGTTTCATTCAGGTGAATTTTAAATGAGCGGTTAGTATTGTGCCGGTCGGTCCGATGTGGACCGGATCGACCGGCAGAAAGTTTGATTATTTGTGAACGATGCTGAAGTCAGGGTAGGCTTCGTTGCCATGCTCACCCACGTCGAGGCCTTCGGTCTCCTCCTCGGCTGATACCCGGATGCCCATGGTGGCTTTAAGGATATACCAGACGAGCAGGGAAAGTGGGAACACCACGGCGCCCACGAGAACTATGCCTTTAAATTGTTGGATCGTTTGAGCCGTCGGGGTGAGCCCTGTATCCAAGGCCGCGACGTTCTTGGCGATTTCCGTATTGTAGAACCTTCCGAGAGCGAGGGTGCCGAAAACGCCGTTGCAAAGATGGACCGCCAGAGCGCCAACGGGATCGTCGAGCTTGAGTTTGTCGAAGAAGAACACCGCGAGGACCACCAGAACGCCCGAAATCAGGCCGATGATCGCACTGGAAGTAATGGTGACGAATGCGCATGGCGCCGTGATGGCTACAAGACCGGCGAGGCAGCCATTGAGTACCATGGAAGCATCAGGTTTCTTCAGAATCAGCCACGCGGTAACGAGGGCGCTTAATGAGGCGGTGGCGGCGGCCATATTTGTTGCGACGAGGATGTGTGAGATGGCCGATCCATCCATCGCAGCCATGGTCGATCCTGGATTGAATCCGAACCAGCCGAGCCAGAGAATCAGAACGCCGAGCGCGGCGGACGTCATGTTGTGGCCCGGGATGGCCTTTACCTTGCCGTCCTTGTATTTCCCGAGGCGTGGTCCGAGGACGATCACACCGGCCAAGGCTGCCCAGCCACCCACGGAATGGACGACTGTCGATCCCGCGAAGTCGCGGAAATTACCGAAGAAAGACGTGATGCCGGTTTCGGTTGGCGTCATGCCGAGAATGCCGCCACCCCAGATCCAGTGACCGGAAACCGGATAAACCAGCGCGACGAGCACGAAGCTGAAAATAAGAAATGCACCGAACTTAATGCGTTCGGCGACGGCGCCGGAAACGATCGTTGCGGCCGTGCCGGCGAACACGAGTTGGAAGAAGAACTTCGCCCACAACGGAACAGGGGTCCAGTTGATGGCACTGTACACGCCGGCATATTTGGCGGTGGAGAAGGGATTCATCGCGGCATATGCTTCACCCAAGGCGGGAGAATTGTCTGCACCGCTGACGAAGAACGTCCCGCTGGTGCCCAGCCATGCGTTCCCATCACCAAACATGACCCCCCAACCGATCACCCAGAACGAAATGGTCGAGGCGGCAAAGACGATGAAGTTTTTGGTCAGGATGTTAACGCAATTCTTGGAGCGGCATAAGCCTGACTCCACCAAGGCGAAGCCTGCGTTCATCCAGAACACCAGCATCGCGGCCACCAACACCCACACGGTATCGATACCGGTACGCATGCTGCTGAGCGCTGCCGCATCGATCACGGGAGCGGCCGGAGCGGCCGGGACCGTCGCGGCTACGGCCTCCTGACCTAAAAAGGGTAGAATAATGGCGAACACCGCCAGCAAGCCTGCGATTTTAACTAGTCCGGCAACAGGTCTGAACCGTAGCTTCATAGTTATTTGGGTAAGTTGGTTTGTATACGAGTTTGCTTATTCCTAAGATAAGCCCACTTGAAAAAGCAGGGCGCGTGCCAAGCCAAAAAAGACGATGAGATTAATCTTTTCTGAACTCCTACAACTGAGTCATACGTAAAAACACCGGGTTGAGCCGGCATGATCCCTGCGTTACTTGCCGACAATTATGTTACCCGTGCTGGCTCTCGTTTCCTCTGACATTTCCCCGTGGTTGATCATTCCATTTGGTCTGCTGCTTTTATTGATCGCAGTGATGCCACTGGCTCCGTCCGCAGCCAAAAGCTGGTGGGAACACTACTACTCCGCAGTTGTGGGAGCGTTGGCGCTATTGGTTGCTGGATATTATTTGGCGCAGATCGATGGTGGGTCCTTGCGACTGGCCCACACCACGGGGGAATATGTATCGTTTATCACGCTGATCGGTTCGCTCTTCATTGTGGCGGGAGGAATTCATCTCAAGGTGAAGGGGGAGGCGACGCCGCTTGAGAATGTGGTATTCCTCCTGATCGGCGCTCTTCTGGCGAATGTCGTCGGTACCACCGGAGCGTCGATGGTTTTGATCAGGCCGTATATTCGGATGAACAAAATCCGCATCAGCACCCATCACATCGTCTTTTTCATTTTCATTGTCTCAAACGTCGGGGGTTCACTGACGCCGATTGGCGATCCGCCCCTTTTTCTTGGTTATCTGCGCGGGGTGCCGTTCTTTTGGCTGACGCAGCATGTAATCGGTGCGTGGCTATTTACGGTGGGAGCAATCCTCGTGGCGTTTTACGGTTTTGATCGACGTTCTTTTAAGCGTGCGCCGGCTAAGATTCAGGAAGAAATCGCGCACACCCACGACACGTGGCGTCTCGACGGCAAGATCAACCTTCTGTTTCTCGGCATGATCATCGGAGCCGTCTTTATTCCCGATCGCTACTTTGTGCGTGAAATCGTGATGGCTGCCGCTGCGGTTGCCTCATTTAAACTCACGCCAAAAGTCGTCCATGCCGAAAACCATTTCTCCTTTGGTCCGATTAAGGAGGTCGCTTGGCTCTTCCTCGGGATTTTTGCAACGATGTTGCCTGCACTGGACTACCTCGAGGGCCATGGACAGGAATTTAAATTTACCCAACCGGCCCACTACTATTTTGCGACGGGAGCTCTTTCGTCAGTGCTCGATAACGCACCCACCTACGTCAATTTTCTGAAACTTGCCGAAGTACGATCAGTGGATAACGGGACGACGATTGGGCGCGCCCCCGACGGCGGTGAAAAAACGGAGATACACGCATTGATCGAAAATAATCCACTCACCTTGGTTGCCGTAAGTCTTGGCGCCGTGTTTTTCGGTGCGATGACCTATATCGGCAACGGGCCGAATTTTATGGTGAAATCCATCGCGACAAGCGCGGGAGTCCACACGCCCAGTTTCTTTGGCTACATTTTCAAATACAGCCTGCCTGTCCTGATTCCGATTCTTGCGCTCGCAGCGTGGCTCTTTTTGCGATGAAGAAAGGGAAGCGGGATCGACAGGTCTTGGTGGTTTAAACTGCGTTCCTTAAGTTAGGCTGTGTCTGGTAAATAACTTGCGTCGCTTCAGACATCCTGACCTCAGCCCGTGCAACGTGGGTGAGAGGGGAAACGAACTGAG
>JBEPTW010000132.1:0-10908 GCA_041691855.1 Verrucomicrobiota bacterium
GAATCCGACGCGTTGGACCGCCTCATCGCGGCGGACGCTGCCCAAGCGCGGGCGGGAAATGGCGTCGAATTGGAGGGCACATTTGTCTCACGCCGTACCAAGCCTGAAAGGAAAGCGGCCGGGCTCGATCGGCTCAGTCCGGCGGAATTGACCAAACTCAACGGGTTGGTCGCCACCACCCTCGCCGCAAGTCCGAAACCGAAGGAACGCCCGCGGATCAAGGATAGCGATGTTTTCAGCGCGCCGCGAAAGCCGGAAGTCCACGGGGAGTTCAGCCTGACTTATGGGCGGGTCAGCGGCGGCGGTGATTTTCGTTCCGCGTCGATGTACGTGGATATTTTCGATCCCAATAGCGGCCTCGAAATTGGATTTGGATTCAGCCGTTCGAGCGGTAGAGGCCTGTACGGATTTTATCCCGGCTATCCGGGCTACGGTTCTGGCTACGGCTACGGAGCGGGATTAGGTTGGTCCAATTCTCCGCTGGGCAGTTTAGGCCGCAGTGAGGATTGGGACGACGGCGATGGGCGAATTTACGGCAGCAGCATCTTGAACGACTGGAGCAATGCGGCGTACTACCGCGGATTTCGCCGGCCCTAAAGATTTAGGGTATCAGCGGTCCGGAAAACGCCAAAAAAATCCTGCCCATCCGAAAAGACATGCAGGAAAATTAAGTAACGAAAGAAAAACTTCGGACTACTTGGCGCGGGTCGCTGACCATTCGTTCTTCTGCGTTTCGCCATCCCGACCCGCCCGCTCGATCGAGCCCTTCAGCGTATCACCGGAGAGTTTTGCTTCGTATTTGGAAACGCGCTTGCGGCCATTGAACTCGCGGCTAACTGAAAACGTCAGCGCATCGTCCTTGAAGGTTGCATCGCCAATCGCGGTGTCGGGTATTTTTCCCATCGGGCCATCGAAGCCCAGCAAGCTGCCGGACAACTTACCTTCCTTGAGCTCCAGTTTGAGCGTTTGTTCGACAGCCGGACGATCACCCCGACCGGGTTGAGACCATTTCCAAGTTCCGGTGGGATCGGCGGCAAACGCGGCGACACTGATAAAAACTGCGGCAGCGGCCGCGATGAGGTAACGGAGGGGTTTCATAGGAAATGAAGTGACGCCGGAGTCACCACCAGGTTTCAAACTCACCCGAAAGCGATGAGATGAAGCGTCACGGGGCGCTTCATCCACCCGTCTTTCGCTAAGCACCCGGTCGCTCATAAAGAGTGAGCTCAAACAACTTCCACTCCACGCCGAGCGAATCATTCTCTCCCGCCGGTTTGGGTAACCAATGCGTCGGGCGGAGACCTCGATGCCGGATCAGCAATCTCCGCAGCTGCGATCGCCCCCATCATGCTGAAGGAAAAATGCCGGCAATCGCGAGCGCATCCTCAAACGATAATCGAAGGGTGCGGCCGGTCTAGGCTGTGTCTGGTAAATAAACCTTCGCTAATCAGCCCTGCTCCGGTGCGTAGGACCGTCGCTTGCGAGGTGCCGTTTTTCGCGCGCGAGGCCGGCGCAAGCACCGGCCCTACAGCAAGCGACGCAAGTTATTTCCCAGACACGCCCTAATTCAATGACGCGTTGCGCCCGATAAAATTCCCGTTGAGCCGCAGTGCGATCCGGCTTTGGGTGACGTTCCACGCATGACTCCTCCACTCAATCGAAAAATCCGCTGGGGCGTGCTCGGCTACGCGCGCATTGCCAGCGAAAGTGTCATTCCCGCCCTCCTGCGCGCCACCAATTCCGAATTCCACGCCCTCGCCTCGCGCGATCCGGCCAAACTCACCGCTGCAAAGTCGCGCTACAGTATTCCGAAAACCTATGTCGGCTACGAGTCGTTGCTGCGCGATCCCGAAATCGACGCCGTCTACCTTCCGTTGCCGAATAACGAACATCGCGCCTGGACCATTCGCGCGGCGGAACACGGCAAACATATTTTGTGCGAAAAGCCGCTCGGCCTGAACGCCGCCGAAGTCCGCGAAATGACGGCGGCCTGCGCCGCAAATAAAGTGACGCTGATGGAAGCGTTCATGTATCGTTACACTGACCGCATCGCCAAGGTCCGGGAAGTTTTGCGCAGCGGCGAACTGGGCGAAATAAAATTCGTCAATGCCAGCTTTCGCTACCCGCTCGACCGGCCTGAATCGATTAAATGGAAACCAGAACTGGGCGGCGGTTCACTCTACGACGTCGGTTGCTATCCGATCAATTTCATTGGGCTGGTCGCCGACGAAAGTTTAGGTAAAGGCGGCAGTGGTGAAGCGAGACCGGAATCGGTTTCCGCCGAGTGGGTCCGCGCTGGCGGCATCGACGTGATTTTTTCCGGGCTGATGAAATTCCCGACGGGACTCATCGCTGCCGCGCACAGCGGATTTAACGCCCAGAAGCGCGTGTTCGCCGAAATCATCGGCACGAAGGGAATCCTGGAAATCCCCGAAACTTATTTCGACAACCCTGGTTCACTTACCCTTTTCATCGGCGACGAACGCCGGGAAATAGCGGTGGCGAAAAGCGATCGCTATCGCCACGAGATCGAAGATTTCGCGGAAGCCATTCGCTCCGGAACGTCGCCCGCGTTTGGCTTGGCGGAAACGCTCCGCAACGCCGAGGTGCTGGATCGATTGATCGCAGCGGCGACCGCACAATAACGGCCGCCGCACGATTAAAAAACATCCGCCGGATTATTTCTTCCACGGAGCCGCCACCACTTCGTAGCCATCCGGCGTTTTTTGAAAGTACACTTCGTCGCTCTCAAAAAATTCCCGCTTTTCATACCAGACGCTGCGCGCATCCGCCGGCAGCGTGCGCGTCACTGCACCGAGTGGCGCGGCCACCCAGACCATGCCATCGGGTGTCTTGCTGAAAAACTGTCCGTCCTTGAAAAGGTATTCCCGCTTGCCCACCCAAACCGACTGGTAGTCATCCGCCGGGTTCGGCGGCGGCACCACTTGGGCCGAGGGTGCATCCACCACCACGTAACCATCCTGAACGGGTTGGTAATAAACGTCACCGTAGCGATAGTACACATTCGAGCCGACATAGATCCGTGTATAATATGGCGGAAGAGTCCGAAGCACCGCGCCACGTGGCGCGTGTACCACCACGTAACCGTGCGGTCCGCGCCGATAAAACACCCCGCGTTGAGTATAATAACGGTCGCGACCGACCCGCACTTCGGTGTAACCTCGCGGCAACTCAAGACCGAGGGACAAGCCCACACGCAGATCGGCCTTCGCCTGCGGAAGCGCGAGGAATCCAGTCAAACCAGCCAGGAGCAGGCTCGTTGGAATTAATCGGTTTCGTAAAACAAGCGTCCGGGGATTTAGGTTCATGGGGAGTCAGACGCGTAAACCTCAGTAGGGTTTCATCGACAAAACTTATATCGAAATCGATGGAACACGGAAAAAACAACTCCGGGAATACGGTGGATTTCCAGACTTCAAACGTCTCCTTTCCCATTGTACCCGGCAACTTTCCTGACCATGCATTTCCGTCATGACGATTGATTCCGCCGACCTGCTCGCCCGCTTTTTGCGCTATGTGCAGATCGATACACGCAGCGACGAAAATTCAACTTCAACGCCGAGCACTGCCGGCCAGTGGGATCTGCTTCGCCTGCTGGAAAAAGAACTCTGCGCCCTCGGTTTGACGGATGTCGTTTTAACTGCGCACGGCTACGTCCTTGCGACGCTCCCCGCTACGTCCGCCAAACCCACGCCGGTGATTGCGTGGTTTGCGCACGTCGACACCGCGACCAATCTCCCCGGCGCGGCAAAACCAATCGTCCATCAACACTACGATGGCCGCCCAATTATTCTCCCCGACGATCCGACGCAAAAATTGACCGTCGAGACCACGCCACTTTTGCGTCAGGCCATCGGCCACGACATCATCACCGCGAGTGGAACGACGTTACTGGGTTCCGACGACAAATCGGGGATCGCCACGATCATGTCCACCGTGCGGCATTTATTGCTCCATCCGGAAATTCCCCACGGACCGATCCGGATTTGCTTCAACCCCGACGAGGAAATCGCGCGCGGAGTGGACAAACTCGACCTCGCCACCCTCGACGCAAAATACGCCTACACGCTTGACGGCTCCGCGCCGGGCGAAATCGATTTTGAAACCTTCAGCGCCGATGCCGCGACGGTGGAAATCCACGGAGTCGCTTCGCATCCGGGTTGGGCGCGGGACGTGATGGTCAACGCCCTCCGGCTCGCCGGAAAATTCGTCCACGCGTTGCCGATGGAACAATCGCCGGAACGCACCGACGGGAAAACCGGATTCATTCATCCGCTCGAGTGCACCGGCTCGGCGGAGACCGCCACCGTCAAGCTGATCCTGCGCGCGTTCGAACTTGAGGAGCTGACCGCGCATCGTTCCTTCTTGGAAAAAATCGTGCATGAAATGCGCGCCGCCGAACCGCGCGCGCGAATCGAGCTCACCTTCACGGAACAATATCGCAACATGCGCTATTGGCTGGAGCACGATATGCGCCCGGTCGAATTCGGCCGCGAAGCCCTGCGCCGCGCCGGACTCATTCCCCGCTCCCAGCCGATTCGCGGCGGCACGGATGGTTCATCGCTCACGCAACGCGGCCTGCCGACGCCAAATATTTTCTGCGGCATGAATGAAGTTCACAGCCAGCGGGAATGGGTCAGTTTGCAGGACATGACGAAAGCAGTTGAAACCCTCGTTCACCTTGCGCAGATCTGGACGGAACACTCCATATGAAATCTTTTTTTATCCGCGGGTGCTTGCTGCTGGGATTGCTGTTTTTGGCGACCGGCTGCGCTTCTTACAACACCCAGGTCGACCACGGTCGCAGCCTGAAGGGCATTAAGCGGTTTTTTGTCGTGAGTAATCTCAATGACAATCACGCCATCGATCATCAGATCGCCGAAGCCCTCAAAGCTCGCGGGCTTGAGGTCGACAATGGCCCGCTCACCATGATGCCAGACAACACGCAGGCCGTGGTGCTCTTCCAAGATCACTGGACTTGGGATTTCGGCGATCACTTGGTATTTCTGCAAATCGCCGTTCGCGATACGCATTCCGAGCAGTCGTTCGCCTCGATCACGTTCAGCGCTAAAATCCCGTTGCACGAAGATGCCTCTGTCACGGTGGAACGCCTCGTGGACCAGTTGCTCGACAAAAAATAATAGTCACTCGAAACGCGGAAGCCCACGCGACGATTTTTTTAATTAAAAACGTCAGCCCGTTCCGTGAGGTTGAGTTCACGCCATTGTCCGGGCCTTAAATTTTCCAGCGAAAAGTTTCCGATGCGGACACGTCGCAGCCGCAAAGTGGGATGTCCGATCGCCGCCGTCATCCGGCGCACCTGGCGGTTTTTGCCTTCGACCAATTCGAGCGAGAGCCAGCAATCGGGCACATTTTTCCGCGCCCGAATCGAAGGATTACGCGGCGGCACGATCGGTGCCGGATCGATTTGATGCACGATGCACGGTCGCGTCGTGTAATCATTCAAAGCAATGCCGCGTGCGAGCCGCGCCAACGCCGCGCTGGTGGGAATGCGTTCCACCTGCGCCCAATATTCGCGGCGATGTCCGGCCTCCGGATCGAGCAGGCGCGAATTCAAACCCGGCTCATCCGAAAGCAACAGCAAGCCTTCGGAATCCGCGTCGAGACGCCCCAGCGCATACACCTGCGGGGGAAGTTTAAAGTCAGCCAGCGTCCTCCAGCGCGAACCGGGTTCGGGCGTGAATTGGGAGAGGACACCGTAGGGCTTGTGCAGCGCGATAAGCACACTCCTTTATCGGCCGGTTGCCAGCGGCACGCAATTCACCGTTTTTATTTTTCGAATTCGACGGGCTTCCGGGCAATCGTTGCTTGTCATGCCGCGAGGGACAAAGCATCCCTCTCTCTCCTATTTTCATTTTCGAACGATCGATCCGTTGCGCGCGACCACGCCATGTCCTCAATCCACCCGATTCCCGAGCCGCTCCATGCGTTGCCCAAACGCGCCGACGAACTGCGGCAATTGTTGATCAAGTGGTGCAATCAAAATTCGGGCAGCGACCATCCTGCCGGCCTCGCCGCGATGCTCGAGTTGCTCCATGCAGAATTCTCGAAGTTACCCGGCGCAAAACTGGAACGGGTCGCGCTCAATGGCACGGCCAACAAAGCGCTGCGGGTGAAACTCCGACCCACCGCTCCGCTCCAGCTTTTCATCAGCGGGCACTACGACACGGTTTACGGCGCCGGTCATCCCTTTCAACGCGCCGAATGGATCGCGCCCGACACTCTGCGTGGACCCGGCACCGCCGACATGAAGGGAGGGCTCGTGGTGATGTTGGCCGCTTTGCAAGCGTTTGAAAAAACGCCGCACGCGGCTAAAATTGGTTATGAAATCCTGCTCGGACCCGACGAGGAAACGGGCTCGCAGGATACGACGGCGCTATTGGAGGAAGCGGCGCGCAGACATCGTTTCGGTTTGGTCTTTGAACCCGCTCGCGCCAATGGTGATCTCGTCAAATCGCGCAAAGGCACCGGGATCTTTACGTTGACGTGTCATGGTCGCGCCGCGCATGCGGGCCGCGCCGCCGCCGCAGGACGAAACGCCATCCTCGCGCTGTGCGAAATTCTCCCGCAAGTGGCGGCACTCGGACTTGATCAGAGGCTGCCCGGTTTGATGGTGAATATCGGCGCGATCAAAGGCGGCGGTGCCGCCAATATTGTACCCGATTTTGCCGAGGCCGTCATCAACGCACGCGTCACCAACGCCGGCGACGACATTCTATTTTTAAAACGACTGCATGACATCTGCGCGCCGATCCACGCGCGTGACGGTTTCCGTTTGGAAATCGGCGGTGGATTCAACCGGGCACCCAAGATCGAAAGTCCTTTTGAGGTGGCGCTGTTCGGAAGCTGGCAGCACTGCGGCGCGGCACTTGGGCTTGCGCTGGATTGGCAGCACGTCGGTGGCGGCTCCGATGGAAATATCCTGGCGGCAGCCGGACTGCCCAATCTCGACGGCTTGGGCTGCGTGGGCGACCACCTCCACAGTCCGGAGGAATTCTGCTATTTACCGAGCTTGGTGCAGCGCGCGCAAGTAGCGGCGCTCTTTATGCATCGAGTCGCGGCGGGTGAAATCGCCTTGCCGACGCGGTCGTGAGTTGAGCGGGATATCTTTTGGATTATTGCTGAGAATCGGCCTCTTTGGCTTGGCAGTCTCCGCTGGATTTTCCACGTTCGGTTGGTATTCGTCCAATCAATGATCGGAGTTCCCAATCAGCGTGCAAATGCCTGCCATCACGCCCGAGACCGTGGACCGCATCCGCGCACGGCAATCTAGGCCGGCTATTTGGCAACAATCGTGCTCTGAGCCGTCCAAACAGCGAAAAGTTACAGCCGTGAAACATCTCGTCATCGCCAGCCGCCGCGGCGGGCTGCTAGCTTGACTCACCCAAGGGCCGCCTTTCGCTGTACCAATTGCCACTTTTAGTAGAAAAAGCAAAGCTAACACCAAACGGGTTTACACCATGCAAAAATCGTTCCTTAAAAACTTCCTAGTCGTCGTGGTCGCCGCTCTGGCCGCGACTTTCGGACCTCAGGCTTTCGCCCAAGCCGTTTCATCCGGTATCACTGGCATTGTCCGTTCCAGCGACGGGACGATCCTTCGGGGAGCCACCGTGATCGCAGTCCACACCCCGACCAACGCGAAATTCACCGCTGCTTCCAACGGCAGTGGGCGATATAATTTCAGCGGTTTGCCCGTGGGCGGACCGTACACAATCTCCGCTTCAGCGGAGGGCTTAACGTCCGAGCCTCTCTCGGATATTACAACGCAATTGGGAAGTTCCATTGATGTGGACCTGACGATGAAATCGGATGTGGTCCAATTGGAGAAATTCGTTGCGACCGGCACCCGGAATGCTCTCGATTCCAGTTCGCAAGGTGCAGGCACCTTGCTTACCGCTGAACGTCTCGCGGCCAAACCCACCACGCAGCGTTCACTCGCCGATTTAATTAGTGCGAGTCCCTTAGTAACCTTGCGCGCCGTCTCGGGAGACCGCGAGGAAGCGATGATCACCGCGGTCGGTCAGAACAACCGCTTCAATTCCATCATGATCGATGGCAATCGCATCAACGACCAGTTCGGCATCAATGCCACCGGTCTGGCCTCGTTTTTCAATCCCCTCCCACTGGACTCCCTCGAACAGCTCTCCATCCAAGTCTCACCGTACGATACACGCTATAGCGGCTTCACGGGAGCATCGATCAATGCCGTCACGAAAAGCGGCACCAATGCGTTCCATGGTTCCGCCTACTATATCTGGAGCGGAGATCATCTCTTTGGCGTTCAGACGCAAGGCCCAGACGCCCGGAAGCTCGACCAAACGGGCGTAAAATTTGTACCCAAGCTGGTACGGACCACCAAAGGTCTTACCCTCGGAGGTCCGCTTTGGAAGGATCATATTTTCTTCTTTTTGGACTGGGAAAAATTTGAGCGCATCAGTCCTCCAGTAACGGTTGGTTTACCCGGAGTGGCCACCGGCGATCTGGCCCTCATCAATGCTCGCGTTGCCGCGATTACCAAGGTGAATTATGGCAAGCTCGGCGGCAGCTCCAGCGTGCTCGCCAATGACGAGAAGCGGTTGCTCAAACTCGATTGGAATATCATCAGCGGCCAGCGCCTATCCCTCCGCTATACGACGACCGAAGGACAAGTTCCCCAATTCGGTGATTTTTCCACGACGGCCAAGGGCAACGGCTTGAACAACTCGGGGGTCACTTCGCAAAATCTGCTCGGTGGCGCGGTGACCGCATTTGATTCCCACTTTTACGCCCAGCAGCGCAAAGAGAAGAGTTTGTCCGCCCAGCTTTTCAGCACGTGGACCCCGGACTTTAAAACCGAACTCAAGTGGTCGCACGTCAAGCAGGACCAGTACACGCCGACCAACTCGATAGCCCCCCAAATCGATATCTATAATGTCAATGGCACCAGCCAGTCGGGCGCATCCGTTACCAACGGCGTCGTCGAGCTCGGCACCGAGCGGTTCCGTCACGGCAATCAACTCAATGTCGATACTAAGAATTACAGCGCGACCGGGGATTACACCCGCGGCGACTTCACGTTCAGTGGCGGCTTCGACATGGAAGCCAATAATTACGCCAATCTTTTCCGGCAGTTCTCCTATGGTGTGTTCAACTACGCCTCCGCCGCCGATTTTGCCGCAGACCTTCCTCGTTTCTTTCAGCGTAATTTCACCGATCTCGCACTGAAAGGCGGGTATCCGGAAGCCAGCCAGTACACCCAGACCGGCATCTTCGGTCAGGTGAAGTATGATTATTCGCCGCGACTCAACTTCCTGCTGGGGCTCCGCTACGATTGGTCCGCGAGCGACACCCGTCCGGTGTTTAACCAGCAATTCCTCACCGACACCGGCATGCGCAACGATGGCACGGTGGACGGCGCCACCGACGTTTCGCCGCGCTTCGGTTTCAATCTGGCAGTGGACGAGGCCCGCAACACCCAAGTGCGCGGCGGTGTCGGTTATTTTGTCGGGCGCGCCCCTTGGGTCTTCTGGTCCAATTCCTATGGAAACACTGGTTCTGGCACTTTCACGGTGACCACACTTCCCACGGGCGGTTTGACGGGATACCTCGCGAACAATTTCGATCCGGCTGCTCCATACGGCACCGGGACCCAAACCGGCGTTTCCCGCTCTGAGATCGATCTCGCGGACGACAAAATGCACATGCCCTCACTTTGGCGCATGAATCTCGCCGCTGATCACAAGCTCAAGTTTCTCGATTCCTCCGTCTCAGTAGAAGCAATCCATTCCATCAATGACCATTCGCTCTTCATCATCAATGATGGTCTGAAAATCAAGGGAATCGCGGCCGATGGGCGCACCTATTACTACGGCAATCCAACCACCGGAGCCACGCCCGCTCTGGCGGTGAATGCAAAATATCCCAATTACACGAACATTTACCACCTGAAGAATATCCGGGCCGGCGAATCCACCTATGCCACCGTTTCGTGGGATCGCGCCATGAAAGACCATTGGGCCTTCAACCTCTCCTACACCCGTGGCAAGGCCACCGAGGCGCAGGCTAATAATGCAACCACCGCCTCCGGGATGTGGCAACGGAACATGGTGTTCAATCAGGACGCCGGCGAAGTAGGTCGTTCCGATTTCGAGGTCAAGGACCGCATCCAAGCCAGCGTCTCGCGCGAGTTCGAGTTCATCAAGCAGTTCAAGACCACAGTCTCGCTCTACTATGAAGGTCGCACCGGCAATCCTTACTCCTTTGCCTACAGCAACGACCTGAATCAGGACGGCCAGGCCGGAAACGATCTGGTGGCGATTCCAAGCGGCCCCGGCGATGCCCGGTTTGACCTCACGGCACTCCCCACGGCCCAACAGGATGCCATGTTCGCATTTATCCAAAATAGCGGCCTCTCCAAATACGCCGGTGGCTATGCGCCGAAGAACGCATTCTACCAGCCATGGGTCAACCGTCTCGACTTGAGCATCAAACAGAGCGTGCCGCTTCACTTCAAGAAGTCGAAACTCGACCTTATTCTCGACTTCACCAACTTCGGAACCTTTGTCTCAAAGAGCCTGTTTAATTATGTCGAGCGCGCCCCGACCGGCCCGGCTCAGGATCTGTTCGAACGCCGCTTGGTCGGCAATGCCACGATCGACAACACGACGGGGAAAATCAAACCCACGACCTGGGCGCCCGCAGGTTTCCTCGTCGACGATACGATGTCCCGCTGGCGCATTCAACTGACCGCACGGCTCAGCTTCTAAGGCGAAAAAAAACGCTCCGAAAACCTCCCAAGGCGGCGCAATCCTGCAGCCGCCTTTTTGCTGGACCAGCGTAAGCGTACAACTTGGACGTGACGACAGCGGTCGAGGAATCGGGTAGAGT
>JBEPTW010000133.1:0-10905 GCA_041691855.1 Verrucomicrobiota bacterium
CGAACTCGTCGTAGCGATTGGTGGCGACGGTACGATGAATGAAGTCGCCGACGGAGTGGTCGGCTCGCCGGCAATTTTCGGTCTGATTCCCTGCGGCTCAGGCAACGGTCTGGGACGGCATCTGGGTATTCGCAAACCCGACGCGGGCGCCTTCCAGACTTTGTTGCGCGGCCGTTCCAAGGCGATCGATACGGGCGTCGTCAACGGCTTCCCGTTTTTCAACGCCATGGGACTCGGCATCGAGGCGGATATCGCAGTGCGCTTCAGCCGCCAGACGAATCGCGGTCTCGCCGGTTATATTCGCGTGGGTGTTCCGGCTTTTTTCTCACATCAACCCGAGACGTGCATCGTACACCACGGCGGCACGGCCGACAAACTCACC
The DNA here is from genome assembly GCA_041691855.1 of Verrucomicrobiota bacterium. Classification (GTDB taxonomy): domain Bacteria; phylum Verrucomicrobiota; class Verrucomicrobiia; order Opitutales; family Opitutaceae; genus Lacunisphaera. The sequence continues at coordinate 383 of JBEPTW010000133.1, forward strand.
GCGTTCACCCTGGCCGTGATGAACTCCGACCAGTACGGCAACGACGCGCGCATCGCGCCCGGCGCCAAATTGGATGACGGTCGTTTCGAACTAGTGAGCGTTCCGCGGGTCGGTTTTTTTGGAGCGTGCGGCATGCTATACCGGCTCGGCACGGACACCTTCGATCAGGTCAAGGCGGTCACTCGTTTCAGCGGCGCGGAATTTGTCATCGAGCGGGAAAAGGCCGGCTGGATTCACACCGACGGCGAACCGCGGGCGACCACCGCGAGACTTGAGATCGCCCTCAAGCCGCGCAGCCTGCGCATCATGGTGCCGGCGGAGTCGCCTTGAATTCCACCATCGCGCCGTCTGCGGCCACGATCCGGTTGCGACCCGCTTTCTTCGCTGCATAAAGTGCCTTGTCGGCAACCGCGACCAATTCGTTGGCGTTCTTCGCGTCGCCGTCACTGCACGCGACGCCCGCGCTCAGCGTCACCTCAATGGTGAGGTCATTGTTCACCACGCATGGGACTTCGGCGAGCAACAGGCCCAATCGCTTGATTCCGTCGACCGCGTGCTTGCGGTCTGTCTCGACCATAATGATCGCAAATTCCTCGCCGCCATAGCGCGCGACCCGGTCGACATTGCGCACCTGGCCCGCGAGCAGACTCGACACATGCCGCAACACCTCGTCGCCCGTCTGGTGGCCGTGCGTGTCGTTGATGCGTTTGAAGTGATCGATGTCGACCATCACGAGAGAAAACGGCCGCACGAAACGCACGGAGCGATCCCATTCCTCCGCCAGGATGCGCTGAAATTCGCGCCGGTTAAAAAGCTTTGTGAGCTCGTCGCGTTGCGCCAGCTGCCGCATTTGCGCGAGCGTCGCGTCCAACTTCAGCGCGTACCGCAATGACCGCTCTAGCAAGCGCGGCGTCAAACCACCCTTGACGAGATAATCGGCCGCGCCCGCTTCCATGGCAGCGAAATCCACCTCCTCGCTGTCGTCGGCCGTGAGCACGATCACCGGCGTTTCCGATCCCGCGATGCGCGCTTCGCGTAACAGCGCCAATCCATCGCGATCACCCAGACGATAATCCAATAGGCACGCCGCGTATTTTCCGGTGAGCAATTTTTTTAAACCGTCGTCGTAGCCCGTCGATTCATCCAATTCAAACGGACCACTGCGAAAATTTTTCACCAGCTGCAGCATCAGCCGCTGTTGCACGCGATCGTCGTCGATGAGGAGAAGCTTGCGCGTCTTGACCATTTCAACGCGATGGTTTCAACGCAGTCCGCCGACGAGTTCCGCCGCGCGCGCCTGCAGATGGCCGGCCAATTCGGCGCGTTTATTCAAGTTGTCCTTGATGACGTTGACGAGAGCGCTGCCCACCACGACGCCGTCAGCGGAGGCCGCCACTTCCCTCACCTGCGCGGGCGTGGAAATCCCGAAACCCACCACCACGGGCAACCGGGTGTGTTCGCGAATACGCGCCACCGCCTCGGGAATATTCGCGGCCATTTGGTCGCGCACACCAGTCACGCCCTCGCGGGACACGTAATAAATAAAGCCCGTCGCCGCCGCGCCGATTCGCGGCAGGCGCTCGAGCGGAGTGGTCGGTGCCACGATGAAAACGGTTTTCAAGTCGTGTTTCTGGCAGGCGGCGGAGAGCTCACCCGCTTCTTCCGGCGGCAAATCGAGCGTTAAAACCCCATCCACGCCGGCCGCCTTGGCCTCGCGCACGTAATTCTCCACGCCATTGGAAAACACCAGATTGTAGTAAGTATAGAAAACCAGCGGCACCTGGCTTTTTTCGCGAATCCGCCGTACCAGCTCGAATACGTGAGCGGCGTTCATGCCATTCTCCAACGCACGCTGGGCCGCCAGCTGGTTGGTCAGGCCGTCCGCGAGCGGATCGGAAAAAGGCACGCCCAATTCCAGCACATCCGCGCCGGCGTCGATCACCGCAAGGCAAGCCGCCAGCGAAGTATCAAAATCGGGGTCGCCTGCGCAAAGGTAAGCGACAAAGGCGGCGCGTTTTTCCTGGCGGGCTCGGGCAAATGCTTGGGCGATGCGATCCATGAGAGGAGGTTGAGTTGAAGGTTAACCTGCTCTGACGCAAACGTCGATTTAACGCCGGCGAAAAATCGATTTCAATAAGGCAGCGCGAATTCGACCAAGACCGGGCGGTGGTCCGAGAGCATGCAGCGGACGACTTCAGCTTTGGGTTGCTGGCATTCCTGCGGCAGGAAAATATAATCGAGCGCCCGCGCAGGAAACGGCGAAGGGAAAGTGCGGCCGGTCTTTGGCAGCAATGTATAATTGTTGGTCTGCTCGAAATAGCCGAGCAGGGTCGAGGTGGCATCCGGCCAGTGACTGGGATTATTGAAATCGCCGCAGACAATGGGAGGCGCGCCCCAATGTGCCGCGCGATGCAAGCGTTGCTCGTCCAAATAATGCATCAGGTGAATCACCTGTTTGAGTCGCCGGGGTCGGGAGCGGTGATGCATGTGAATGTTAAACAGCGGCAGCCGCTTTCGTTTGCCCAAATCGATCTCCACAAAAATAAAGCCCTTCTCACCGATTTTCCCAACGCCAAAAGGAACGGTCTCAGCGTGGACGATTGGAAACCGCGAGAGCACCGCGTTGCCGTAATTGAGATGGAGACGGCCGGTGCGACGGTTATTAATGCCAAACGCGGAATGCGGCAGGCCTGTGTGTTCCCGAAGAAACGCCAGATGATCGAAGCTCCCGCTCCAGCGCGAATTCTCGTCGATTTCCTGCAAGGCCACGATGTCCGCATTGAGCCGCTGGATGAGCTTGGCGATCTTGGTCAGATTCGCACAAAGCTGTTTTACCGATCTCAGACCTTGGTGCAGCGACAATCCCCGAGCATGGGCGATATTGAAGGTCAAAAGTCGCAAATGGGGCACACCTACAACAAAATCCGCAATTCCATATCCGCAATGGTAATTCGCCCTTATCAAGGCAACGCCATCGAATCACGAAGAATCATATTCGTAATGGCCCACCCATTCGGTCGTGGCGGACGCGGGAACCGCCGCCCAGTCAGAAACCCGTCACCATTTGAAAAGCCGCGCGGAGGCTTTTGCCGCTTAAGGCCGCCGGAATTTTGCCGATAGAAACTTAGTGAAATCGCTGGTGAATGCTAAATTTATGCTACGGCTATTTTATTCCTAATGACTACTTCTCGGTGGAGCCTATTGGCCAAGATGTCCGCCGTCATCGCGGTCTTTGTTTTCGTGCTCTTCGGCTTCGGCCTTTTTTCCGCCCGCTCACACACGCGGGTGCAAGTCGGCGGGCCCTACTACGCGCAGATTTCAATGAGCAAGGACCTCGTGGCCGACATTCTGCCACCGCCGGCCTATATAATTGAGGCCTACCTGCTGACTTTCCAAGCTGTCAACACCCCGGACGCCAAGGCGCGCGAAGGTTACCTGACCCGATTGGCCGAGACCGAAAAAGAATTCAACGATCGTCAAGCGGTATGGCGCGACGCATTGCCGGAATCCCGAATGAAAGCCGCCTTGGTCGTGGACTCTGCCAAATACGCGGATGAATTTTTTAAGCTCGTCCACGCAAGTTTTCTACCCGCCATCCAAACCGGACAACTCGACGCCGCCCGGGAGTTAGCCAATGGGAAAATGGGAGAGGCCTACGCCACGCATCGAGCCTTTATCGACGAGGTCGTTATACTGGCCAATCGGTTTGCGAGCGATCGCGAGGCGGAAGCCCAGTCGGCCGTCCGAAATACCACGAAATGGGAAATTGTGCTTGGGGTTGTCGGCTTACTGGGCGCAATCCTTCTCAGCGGCCGAATTATTCGCAGCCTGAACCGTACTTTGGGACAAATCGCTTCCACCCTCGCAGAAGGCGCCGCCCAAGCCTCAAACGCCTCCGCCCAAGTCTCGTCCTCCAGCCAGTCGCTGGCCGACGGAGCGAGCGAACAGGCCGCCAGTCTGGAGGAAACCAGTGCGTCAATGGAGGAACTTTCATCGATGACCAAACGCAACTGCGAAAGTGCAACGCTGGCGAAAGGACTTTCTGCCGACACCCGCTCTGCCGCCGATGCAGGCAGCACTGACATGGCCGAAATGCGCCAAGCCATGGAAGCTATCAAGACTTCCTCGCATGATATTTCCAAGATCATCAAAACCATCGACGAAATCGCTTTCCAAACGAATATCCTGGCGCTCAACGCCGCAGTCGAAGCAGCCCGCGCTGGCGAGGCCGGCGCCGGGTTCGCCGTTGTAGCCGAGGAAGTCCGGGGCCTCGCCCAACGCTCGGCCCAATCGGCCAAGGAAACCGCGGTTAAAATCGAAATTGCCATCAAAAGCGGCGACCGTGGCGCCGTGATCTCCGACAAGGTCGCTCGATCGTTCAGCGTAATTGTCGAAAATGCCCGCCGCGTCGACGATCTCATCGCCGAGATCGCCACAGCCTCACAAGAACAAAGCCAGGGACTTGGCCAGATCAACCAAGCGATCGGACAGCTGGACCAAGTAACTCAATCCAACGCCGCAAACGCCGAACAGACCGCCACAGCCGCTGAGGGATTGAGCGCCCAGTCGCAAGCCCTCAAGGAGAGCGTGAGTCATCTCCGCGAGCTCGTCGAAGGAGGCAACGAGGCCACGAACAGTTCGGCAGCTACACCCCGCCGGTCGACGGTTCCCTCCCGCAATCACTCATTGCAGCATTCCCCCGCTTCGAGTTCCAAACGTCCCGTCCTCGCGAAGTGAACTATCCTTCACCATCGTAATCACGGTTCAGTTTCAATCGTGCGGGTATAAACTGATTTCAACAGAGGTACGGTGAGTGAGTGTGAAAGGGGAATGATTCCGCCAAATCACCCAGGTGATAGATTCGGAGCAAGTCCTTATATCCGGAACCCAGATACTCAATACTCCCGGTTTGCTGTATGAATGAAGGCGACGGTTTGAGGCTGAAACCGATTCGGCTCAGAAGACATCTGTTCGCCGCGAAACGGGTTTTGAACCCTGCGACCGGTTTTTTTGCCAGAGCGGCTTCGACGTTATCAATCTTCTTTTCGATAATGAGATTGCTCTTGATTTCGCTGGGACGCGCCAGCCGTTTCTCTCCCTCGGTCAGGAACGTTTTAATATCCTTATCGGAAATGGATGGAGGGCTTTTTTTCAGCGAAGCTTCCAAGCATTAAAGGCAGACCCCTTATCTTTCCTTCTGTCCAGTTCGATCCTTAACCCAGTCCGTACCGGAAAATCGCCGGAGCGGATTAACGGAGGCAATTCGGAATGTGCCCTGTCCCCATGAACTGCTGCTTTTTCATTGGTGGGGAATTCCAATCAGCTTGGCAACCAGTACGGCACTACGCCGAGCCTCGCATTCTTGAGCGATTGCTTCTGGCGAGTGCTCTCGTGGATATTATCGGACCCATCAATGGTGCGATCGGCTTCATTTCGTAGAGGAATAAAAAAATGTCGGGGTTCGGTTAAGGCCAAACCTTGTCTGTAAACCTCGAAAGAAATGGAACGCATCGGCTTATTTTCCCGGTAGGGTTATACCCTATCGCTATTTTGGCGGATTCGGGGTTTACTGATGTAAGACGGATGTTCGCCAAGTGACGATACCCTGCCGTGCAACCGATTTGAGAACGGCGGCGGCGTGGACGTACCACGCTGATGAAAAGCGTCAGCGATTAATCAGATTCCATGAAATCAAAAGGCAGCAAGGTCCCCGGTTCGCGTTCTCACGCGACCTCGCGCAGCTCTGCCTCAAAGGCCCCCAAAACAAAAGTGCGGCAATGTCCCATCGTCGGCATCGGTGCGTCTGCGGGTGGCCTAGAAGCATTCACGCGTTTGTTAAAGCGCCTGCCCGCCAATACCGGGCTGGGAATCGTTTTAGTGCAGCACCTTGATCCCGAGCACGACAGCGCGCTCACGCAAATTTTAGCGCGGGCCACGACCATGCCGGTTCGAGAAGTGACAAATAATCTGCGGGTTGAGCCCAATCATGTTTACGTCATTCCGCCCAACACGATTCTGAGCATGACGCGCGGCGTCTTGAAACTTCAGCCGCGGGTGCTGACCCGCACGGCAACACGATCCATCGATTCTTTTTTCGAATCCCTCGCTTCGGATCAGCACGAGCGCGCCATCGGGGTGATTCTGTCGGGCACTGCTTCCGACGGCACGCTGGGCCTTGAAGCGATCAAAGCGGAGGGAGGGATCACCTTCGCGCAGGATGATTCGGCCAAATATAATTCGATGCCTCGCAGCGCGGTTGGCGCCGGCTGCGTCGACTTTGAGCTTTCACCGGAGGCCATCGCCATGGAACTGGCCGGGATCGCCAAACACCCGCTTGTCTCGGGGCGCTCGCTCGCAGCTCTCGTCCCGGCCAATGGAACGACCGAGTCGAATCCCACCGCCGATGAATCTCCGTTGCCCGCTCGTGGCGGAGAACGCCTTGCCCGGAAGGCAAGGGGCGGAAATGGAACGGGACCCGGATCCGCTTCCCGCACTCAGCTTGAAAACGCGGCCGTGAGGGAAAATGAAGATTATCAAAAAATTCTGCTTCAACTGCGCAATCATTCCGGCGTCGATTTTTCGCTCTACAAACCCGCCACGATCCACCGCCGGATCACCCGGCGCACCATCCTGAACAAGCACCATAACCTGGAGGAATACGCCGGCTTTCTGCGCGGCAACACCAAGGAACTCGACGCCCTTTACTCCGACGCGCTCATTGGCGTGACGAGCTTTTTCCGCAACGCCGACGCCTTCGACGTGCTCCGCCACAAGGTATTTCCAAAGCTGCTGCAACAACCCGGGAACGATCCTGTGCGCATCTGGGTGTTAGGCTGTTCCACGGGACAGGAAGCCTACTCGATCGCGATCGCGTTTACCGAAGCGGCCGGAAAAGCCCGCCGGCAACGCCGGCTCCAGGTTTTCGCCACCGATCTCAACGAGGCAAATCTGAACAAGGCCCGTCACGGCCTCTACGCCAAAAGCCTCGCGCAGGATGTCTCACCCGAGCGGCTGCGGCGCTTTTTTGTGGAGGAAGAAGGCGGCTACCGGATCGTCAAACCACTGCGCGAACAGGTCGTATTCGCCCGACAAAATCTCATCAGCGATCCTCCTTTCTCGCGCATGGATCTCATCAGTTGCCGAAACCTGATGATTTACCTCGAACCGAGTTTGCAAAAAAAGGCACTCCCGACTTTCCATTATGCGCTAAAACCGGAAGGATTTTTGTTTTTAGGAGCCTCGGAATCAATCGGCGCCTTCACCGACTTGTTTGAACCCATGGACAAAAAGCAGAAGATCTTCTCCAAGAAAACGGCCTCGCCCACCGTACTCCAGCTGCCCGTGCGAAGGGAGTTCGGTAAACGGACCCCGTCTGACCGGTCCAGTCGCCCGCTGCCATTAAATCGAAAAAATGGCGGGGTGGCGCTGGATGGATTCCACGGCGAACTCAATGCCGAGCGGGAAGCCGACCGGGTAACGGTTAACCAGTTCGCCCCGCCCGGAGTACTCGTCAATGCGGACCTGCAAATCCTGCAGTTCCGCGGAGCCACCGGCGACTACCTTGAGCCGCCTTCCGGCAAGGCGAGCTTCGATCTGCTGAAAATGGCGCGGGATGGCTTGATGCTCCCGCTGCGGGCGATGATCCAAAAAGCGAAGAAAGAAAATAAAACCGTGCGCCGGGAAAATGTGCCGTTTGTACGGAACGGAAAAGCCGCGGGATTGGATGTTGAGGTGGTGCCGCTCAAAAATCTCAAGGACGTTTGTTTTTTGGTTTTGTTTACCGAAGCGGGCAAGCGACCGCGAGCGGGCGCCAGCGCGCCGATCCAAAATCAGATGGAGGAACGCGAGGTGACGCCGCGCGCCACGAGCCCACGACAGGAATCCAGCCAGATTGCGAGACTGGAACGGGACTTGGCCGAAGCGCGCGACTATCTTCAATCGGTCCAGGAACATCAGGAAGCGGCGAACGAGGAACTCCAGGCGTCGAATGAAGAAGGGCAGTCAGCCAACGAGGAATTGCAAAGCCTCAACGAGGAACTGGAAACATCCAAGGAGGAGCTGGAGTCCACCAACGAGGAATTGACGACCGTCAACGAGGAGATGGTCAATCGGAACACCGAGCTCAACCGGCTGAACAGCGACCTGACGAATCTCCAGTCGTCCACCCGGCTCGTGATTGTACTGCTGGGGCGCGACTTGACCATCCGCCGTTTTAGCCTGGAGGCGCAAAAACAGTTTCACCTCCTGCCGGACGACGTGGGGCGGCCCATCAGCGCGGTTCGACACAATCTGGCGCTGCCCGATCTGGGCGCCATCATCAGCGAAGTCATTACCAGCGTGCGCGAAATTGAGCGCGAAGTGCAGGACAGAGCCGGTCACTGGTATTCGTTACGCGTGCGACCCTACCTCACGGTCGACCACAAGGTGGACGGTGCCGTCTTCGTGTTGATGGATATCGATACGCTGAAAAAGACCCAAGAACTGATCAACGCAGCGAGGGCCCACGCCGAGGCAATCATTCGCACCGTACCCCACCCGCTGATGATCTTGAGTTCCGACCTGCGCCTCCTGTCAGCCAATGAAGCGTTTTATCACGCCTTCAAGGTATCGCACAAGGAAACCGAGGGTCACCGGATTTACGAATTCGATCGTGGCGCGTGGAATAACCGGCCGTTGCGCCAGTTGCTCAAGGGAATCATTCCCGGAAATCGTTCCTTCAATAATTTCGCCTTCACCCACAATTCCCCCCGGATTGGCCAGCGGAGCTTGGTGCTGAATGCCCGGATACTGAACGAGTCCGCCGGCCAACCCCAAAAAATCCTGCTTGGCGTGCTCGATGTGACCGCGGCGTTGGCACTTCAGACGGAAATGCGGATCTCGGAACGGCGCTATCGCCGGCTTTTCGAAGCCGCTCACGACGGGATCATCATGCTGGACCCGGAGACCCGGAAAATCACCGAGGCCAATCCCTTTATCCAGCAACTGCTCGGTTATTCGCGGAAGCAATTGCTTGAAAAAGAACTGTGGCAGATCGGTCTGCTCAAAGACGAGGCCGCCAGCCAAAAAGCTTTTCGAGAATTGAAAGCGAAGGGTTTCATCCGTTACGAGGATCTTCCCCTTAAAACCAGAAACGGCCAGCTCCGCGAAGTTGAGTTCGTAAGCAACCGCTATCGGGAAAACGGCCACGACGTCATTCAATGTAACATCCGTGACATCACCGAACGCAAGCGGTCGGAAAATGCGCTGATCGCAAGTGAGGAACGCTTCCGGGTGCTGTTCGAGCTGGGTCCGGTGGGAGTCTACTCGTGCAGCGCCGACGGGACGATCCAGGAATTCAACCGGCGTGCGGAGAAATTATGGGGCCGCAAGCCAAAGCTGGGGGACCCCCGCGACCGGTTTTGCGGATCGTTCAAATTGCGTCTGCCAGACGGCACGGTTCTGCCCCATCGGGTTTGTCCCATGGCGCAGGTATTGAGCGGAAAAATCCCCGCAGTGCGTGACGCGGAAGTCATCATCGAGCGGTCAAACGGTTCGCGAATAACGGTCATCGCGAATATTGTCCCGTTGAAAAATGCCGGTGGTAAAATCACGGGCGCCATTAACTGTTTCTATGATATCTCCGACCGAAAGAAGGCGGAAAACGCGTTGCTTCAGGCACGCGAGCAACTCGCGCAACACGCCGGCCAGCTCGAGGAACTGGTGGTCAAACGCACTGCAGAACTGACCATCACCAACCATCGGTTGCACTCCTCTCTTATTACGGTCGGAAAAGGGCAAAGGCAAAACCGCCTCCTGCTCGACGAATCGGAAGCGATGCAGAAAAAACTCCGCGAATTGACCCATCAGATCATCGCAGCGCAGGAGGAGGAGCGAAAGGAAATCAGTCGTGAACTCCACGATGAAGTCGTGCAACTGCTGGTGGGAGTCAATGTCGAGTTGTCGGCACTGGCCAAAGGATCGACCACGACCGTCGGGGCAATGAGGCGGAAAATTGCCCATACCCAGCGGCTGGTGGAAGAATCGGTGAGTGCAGTTCATCGGTTTGCCCGCCAGCTGCGACCCGCCGTATTGGATGACCTTGGCCTCATTCCCGCGCTGCATGCCTACAGCAAAAATCTGGCCGATCAGAAAAAAATCAAAATCAACCTGACGGCTTTCGGCGGCGTCGAATCATTGGGGATGGCGGAGCGCACCGTCCTTTTCCGCGTGGCGCAGGAAGCGTTGAACAATGTGGTCCGCCACGCGCACGCGTCACTCGTCACGATCAGCATTACCAAAATCCCCGGGGCGATTCGGATGGACGTCAGCGACAATGGTAAATCATTTGAGGTTAAGAAAACGCTCCTCGCCAAAAACAACAAACGGCTTGGATTGATTGGCATGAAAGAGCGGATCGAAATGGTGGGAGGAAAACTCACCCTAGAATCCGCACCCGGCCGCGGCACGACTGTACGCACCGAGATTCCGTTGGGGGGGGGGGGGGGGGGGGGGGGGGGGGGGGGGGGGCGGGCGGGGGGGGGGGG